>CAYXJZ010000034.1:0-31133 GCA_964465355.1 uncultured bacterium
CTGTCACCGGGGCGTCAAGTGGCGGTCAGGGCGGGGTCAGGGGATGGTCAGGGGCACGCGAGCCGCGAACCTATTGGCACAAGCCAAGTCGCCGCAAGCAGTTGAGGCAGGACCTCCCATCATGAGGAACTGTTGCGAATCGATGTGTCCACCAACGATCCGAAGCTACTCGGTGATCGACCGAGCAGGCTTGTAATCAAGCCTTAAAGGGAATACTACGCATGAAGCGAAGTGGAAAGTTGAGCCAACCGTGGCCTTCAAGCGTTGGTGGGACACCCTGTCCGTGTCCGAGCAGACAAGGTTCAGCGCGCACGTCCAGAACTTGGAGGGTCTTGGTCCCCATGGCCGACACCTTGTACGACGCTCATATCGCCGAACTGGAGGCAAGCCCATATGGCCGGTAGACGCACCTTCGCCGAGTTACGCGCCCGTATGACACCCGAAGCCAGACGACAGTCCGAAGTCGAAGCCCTGCGGTTGCAGGAGGAGATGGGGCTTGCTGAGTACCGCCGACTCTTGAAACTGTCACAGGAGGAACTTGGTCGCTCGCTTGACATCGGACAAGGTGCAGTCGCGAAGATCGAGCAACGCTCCGATATGCGCATCAGCACCCTCCGCCGTTACATCGAAGCCCTTGGAGGTGAACTCGAGATCCTCGCGCGGTTCCCCGGCCACCCGGATCAGGTCATCAAGATCGGCGGACGGGTGGAATCGTCAAAGGAAGGCGCAGCTGGATCCGGCGCAAGCAGCTGACGGCTCCGTCACCTCGAGCCAAGCCGCTGCAGGGGCCTCTGGACGACTGATGTCTGCCTGATCGGAAGGACGCCTACCCCGGCAACACATGCAACGACCGCGCCGACGGCGTGACCGACACCTCGTCGCCCACCTCAGGCAAGCCAACCTCCGCCGCATTGGCCACGTCCACCAGCCACGGCCCCTGCCCTCGCACCTCCACCACCACCTCGGCCGAGCTGCCGAGGAAGCTGGTCGAGAGCACCCGGCCCGGCAACCGCCCGGCGCCGACGTCACGGTGGAGCTGCAAGGCCTCCGGTCGCAACAGCGCCGTCACCGCCTGCCCAGCGGCGTGCGGCACGCCGTTGGGCACCTCCAACCGCGCGCCAGAGGCCTCGATGGTGTTGGCGTCGACGGCCCGCCCCTCCAGGAAGTTGGCCTTGCCGATGAAGTCGGCCACGAAGCGGTTGACCGGCCTGGCGTAGACCTCCACCGGGTTGCCTGCCTGCGCCACCCGGCCCCGGTCCATGACCACGATCAGGTCGGAGATGGCCATGGCCTCCACCTGGTCATGCGTGACGTAGACGCTGGTGATGCCCATGCGCTGCTGCAGCTCGCGGATCTCGCTGCGCATCTGCTCGCGCAGCTTGGCGTCGAGGTTCGACAGCGGCTCGTCGAAGAGCAGCAGCCGCGGCTCCATGACGATGCAGCGCGCCAGCGCCACCCGTTGCTGCTGTCCCCCGGAGAGCTGGCTGGGCGAGCGGCCGGTCATGCCCTTCAGGCCCACCTGCTCCACCACCCGGTCGACCCTGGCCTCCAACTCGCCGCGCGGCAGGCGCTTGAGCCGCAGGCCGAAGGCGATGTTGCCGTAGACGTCGAGGTGCGGGAAGATCGCGTAGCTCTGGAAGACCATGGCCGCATCGCGCACGTTGGGCGCGAGCTGGTTGACCCGCCGCTCACCGAAGTAGATGTCGCCGGCCGTGGGCTCCTCGAAGCCCGCGATCATGCGCAGCAGGGTGGTCTTGCCGCAGCCGGATGGGCCGAGCAGGGTGACCATCTGGCCCTTCTGCAGCGACAGGTTCACGTCGTCGACGGCGACGACCTTCTCGTCGGGTGCGTCGGTGCTGCGGAACTCCTTGCGCAGGTTCACCAGCCGCAGGTCGGCGGCGGGACTGCCGGGCTGGGGGGTGGTCATGGCTGCCTCCCTGGGCGGCTCACCTGAAGCGCACCGTGCTGCTGGTGTGCGACCAGCGCGACACGAGCAGGTTGATGATGAGGATGGCCGTCAGCACAAGCACGATGGTGACGATGGAGAAGGCGGCCGCCACGCCGAGGCGGCCGGAGCCGACCTGGTTGAGGATCTGCACCGTCATCAGGTTCCAGTTGGCCGACACGAGGAAGATGGCGGCCGAGATGGCCGTCATGGCCCGCACGAAGGCGTAGACAAGGCCGGCGAAGAAGGCGGGCGCCAGCAGCGGCAGGGTCACCTTGCGGAAGGTGGTGAGGCCGTCGGCGCCCAGGTTCTGCGCCGCCTCCTCGATGGAGGGGTCCACCTGCTTGAGCACCGCCACGCCGTTCTGGATGCCCACCGGCACGTAGCGGAAGACGAAGGCAAGCACCAGGATGGCCAGCGTGCCGGTGAGCAGGAAGGGCGGGGTGTTGAAGGCCAGGATGTAGCCGATGCCCACCACCGTGCCTGGCACGGCGTAGCTGAGCAGCGAGCCGAACTCCAGCGCCGTCTTGCCGGGGAAGCGCCGCCTGACGATCAGGAAGGCGATGAGCATGCCCAGCAGGCCAGACAGCGGGGTGGAGAGCACGGCGATGATCAGGGTGTCGCGCACCGACTTCAGCCCCACCGAGAAGACGTAGTTCAGGTGGTTCAGCGTGGGCGTGTAATCGAAGCCCCAGACGCGGGTGAAGGCGCCGATGACGATGACGGCGTAGAAGGCCACCACCAGCAGGGCGAAGAGCAGCACCACGACGTAGAGCGACCACTTGGCGAAGGGGCTGACGATCTTGGAGGTGCTGGCGGTGGGCTTGCCTGTGATGGTGACGTACTGGCGCTTGGCCACCCAGTAACGCTGGATGGTGAAGGCCAGCAGCGAGGGGATGAGCAGGATGACGGCCAACATGGCGCCGCGCGGCAGGTTGAAGCTGCCGGTGATCTCCAGGTAGGCCTGCGGCGCCAGCATGGGGAAGGCGGCCCCGGCCAGCACGAGCGGATTGCCGAAGTCGGAGATGGACTCGATGAAGACGACCAGGAAGGCCGAGAAGATACCGGGCAAGGACAGCGGGAAGGTGACCCGCCAGAAGGTCTGCCAGCGGCTGGCGCCCACGTTGTAGGCGGCGTCCTCCAGCGTGGGGCTGATGGACTGCAGCACCCCGCGCAGCGACAGGTAGGCCAGCGGCACGCAGGTGAAGACCTGGGAAGCGATCACCCCCCAGCGGCCGTAGATGTTGAAGTCCTGCAGGCCGAGGAGCTGACGGGTGACCAGGCCGTTGAAGCCGAAGAGGAAGAGGATGGACACCGCGCCGACGAAGGGCGGCGACACCACCGGCAGCAGCGTGAGCAGGTGCAGCGCCTGCTTCATGGGCACGTCGATGCGGGTGAGGACGAAGGCGATGAGGTAACCGAGCGCCGTGCCGAGGAGGCCCACCACCACGGCCACGCTGAGGCTGTTGACCAGCGCGTTGCGGTAGAGGCGGCGGGTCTGCAGCAGCTCGTAGTGCTCCAGCGTCCACACCCCGCGGGTCTGGAAGCTGGCGATGCCCACCTTGGCCAACGGGTAGATCACGAAGATGGCGATGAGCGCGAAGACAGCCGCCACCAGCACCAGCAACAGGGGGTCGCGGGCCAGGATGCGGAGCTCTCGCATGGCGTTGCGCATGGCGGGTGGCGGCTGGGACGGGCACCCGGGAGCGCGGCCTGAGCCGCCGTCTCGCGGGTGCCCGTCCGTGAAGGACTACTGCCCCAGGACCTCTTCGACCCAGCGGTCCACCAACCGGGTGCGGTTCTCGGCCGCGTAGGCCGGGTCGTAGCTCACCAGGCTGATCTCGGACAGGGCGGGGATGCCTTCGCCGGCGCTGACGTCGCCGCGGATGGGCAGGAAGTAGGTCTTCTGCGCGGCCAACTCGGCCTGGCCTTCTGCACTGGTCATCCAGTCCACCAGCTCGCGAGCCAAGCCGAGGTTGGTGGCACCGGCCAGGATCGACATGGCAGCCACCTCGTAGCCGACGCCCTCGCTGGGGAACACCACTTCGACCGGGAAGCCCTCGTCGACGAGGCGCAGGAAGCCGGGCGAGAACTGCAGGCCGATCAAGGTCTCCCCCACACCGAGCGCGCCGGATGGGGCGGTGCCCGACTGGGTGTAGGTCTGCACGTTGGGGTTCAGCGCGGCCAGGTACTCGAAGGCGGCGTCCTCGCCCCACAGCTCAGCCAGTGTGAGGATGACAGCGTAGGCGGTGCCGGACGACTGCGGCGACGGCATCTGGATCAGGCCGCGGTAGGCCGGGTCGAGCAGGTCCTGCCAGCTACGCGGCACATCGGCGCCACGCGCAGCCAACTGATCCGTGCGCACGCCAAGCGCGAGCGGGTTGGTGTAGATCGCATGCCAGTAGCCCTCGGCGTCCTTGAACTCGTCGATGAGCCCGTCGGCGTTAACCGAGACGTATGGCTGGGTGAGGCCGCGCTCCTGCGCCACGATGTGGTTCTCGCTCGGGGCGCCGAACCACACGTCCGCCTGGGGACGTGCCGACTCCGCCTCGATGCGCGACAGCGCCGGCCCAGAAGAGAGGAACACCATCTGCACCTGGATGCCGGTGGCCCGGGTGAAGGCCCCGAGGATGCGATTGGCGTTCTCCTCGTCGACGCTGGAGTAGACCACCAGGCTCTGCGCTGCGGCCATCGAGAGAACGAGCGCTGCAAGGAGCGCCGTGATGCGGCGGACGATCATGGGACACCTCCGAAGGCCCCCGCAGGTGTCGGCCCAACAAGGTCGACGCGCAGCGGCTCGGGCACGGTTGAGGGGTCCATCGTAGCGCGGAGCTGACGTTTCCATGACGAGGCAGATGCCCCTGGTGGGGGTGGGTGTGAGGGCGCCAACGACCTAGGCTTGGCAGCACGGTCGTTGGCGCCCTCACACCCACCCCTCGTCAGCTTCCGTTCCAGCGGCTCACGACGTCGAGATGCGTCGCGATCCCCAACAACCTCTGATCAGCGCGGCCGTGTTCGGTGATGAGGACGGCTTCCAGGGTGGGCGTCTCGACGAAGGCGGCGAGGACCAGGTCGGCTGGTTGGTCGCGGGCGGCTAGGCGCCAGGTCTCCCTGCCTTGGTCGACGCGCAGCACCTCGGCGACGGTGGCCTCCTCGACGGCCTTGGTCAGGGACGGGCGCGCAGGATCGGCGGCACGGGCGGCCAGCCAGCGGGCGATGGCCCGTTCGGTGAGCAGACCCTCCACCTTGCCACCGTGCGTGACGGGGAACTGCGAGTAGCCGGTCTGGTGCGCCATCAGCAGCGCCTCGCGCAGCCGCGTCGTACGCGAGAGGTAGGCCACCTCCCGGCGGAAGGCCTGGTCGGCACGTGGCCTACCGGCCAGCTCCTCCCGGATGGCCTCCAACCGCTCCACCACCGCCACCGAAGGCACCGCCAACCACCCTTCCGGGCTCAAGGTCTCGTGCACCAACAGGTTGCGCAGATCCGTGTAGTCCTCCATCGTCTCCGCATGCCGCCACCGATGATCGTGCGCATACTTCCGCAGCACACCCCGAAACGACAGCCCATGGTCTTCCATCCCCGTCAACGACCGCAGCAACCGGTCCACCACGTTGAACGCCGCCAAGAAGCGCTCGACCCGCTCCCGCTCCCCCTGCTCACCAAGAGCGTTGACCGTGGCCACGTCGGCCGACCGAGCGGACTGTGCCGACTGTGCAGACTGAACCGACTCACCCGCATCGACAGCTTGGCCGTCCCCCGCTGTTGGCTCCCGCATACCCCAGGCTAGCCCACCACCATCACACCGGTCGCCCCCGTGATCCGGCGGCGGGGTGGGGGTCGAGGGGCCGCACACCGTGAAGGCCCCGCCTTAGGTGTGCGGCCCCTCGACCCCCACCCCTACCGAAACCGCGAAAGGGCGAACGGCGCGATGTCATGCACCGTCCGGCCTGCGGTCACCAGGTCCGCCGCGATCTCGCCGATGAGCGCCCCGAACTTGAAGGCATGGCCCGATCCGCCGCCAGCCAGCACGACCTGCGGATGCTCCGGATGCCGGTCCAGGATGAACCGCTCATCCGGCGTCTTGGTGTAGAGGCAGGTGACGGCGTCGATCACGTCGCCTTGCAGGCCTGGGAACAAGGCCATGGCGGCCGCCACGGTGGCGGCCTCGCGTGCCGGGTCGATCTCGAAGCTGCGCTGGTCGAGGTCGATCCTCGGTGCGCCTTCGTGGTCGCTGACCTTGATGGCCAAGGGGTTCTCGAAGAGCGGGAAGCCGTAGATGCCGCCGCGGCGGTCGATGAAGACGGGCATGCGCTCTGGCGCGAAGGCGCGGGCGTCGGCCCCCACCCGAACGTAGTGCACCTGTTGCCGCTCGATGTGCAGCGGCAGCTCCAGCTCGCGCATGACCTTGCCGAGCCATGGTCCGGCTGCCACCACCACGCGCTCGGCGGCGTAGCGGCCGCGCGGTGTGCTCAGCTCGACCCCGTCCGCCACCGGGCGCAGCTCGGTGATCGGCTCGCGGTCCCGCAGCACGGCGCCTTCACCAGCAGCCATGCGCAGCATCGTGGCCACGGCGCGGCTGGCGGGCAGGATGCCGGCATCGGCCTGGTAGAGGGCCTCCTGGTCGTCAGCCGGGCTGAAGGCAGGGAAGCGGGCGTGCACCTGCGCCGCGCTCAGCCGCTCCACCGAGCGGCCAGCCTCCCGCAGCGCGGCCTCGATGGGGTCCAACTCGCCATGGGTGGTGCTGCCGATATCGAGGCCGCCGGTGCGCAGCAGCAGCCGCTCGCCGCTGCGCTCCTCCAGCTCGGTCCAGGCGCGGTCGGCGGCCACCGCCAGCTGGACGTGGTGGCTGTCCTCGTAGGCGTGGCGGAAGATGCGCGAGCCGCCGTGGGAGGAGCCGCGCTCGTGGAGGAACTCGTGCTGCTCGAGCAGCAGCGTGCGGCCGCGGCGGGACAGCTGCATGGCGGTGGCAGCGCCCATCACGCCGGCGCCGACCACCACGTGGTCGAAACGTTCCAAGGCCATCCTCAGCCCCTCTCCCTCATGCTTCAGGTCCTCTCCCCCATGCGGCGCCTCGCCCAGGTCAGGGCCATGTCGGACACGAACAGCTCCTGGGCCACGGTCTCCACCGCCCGAGGTTGCACCGCCCTGACCTGGTCGATGGCCTCCTGTGGCCGCAGGCCGAGTGCCACCCCGACCAGCGCAGCCAGCGTGCCGGAGCGGCCCTGGCCGGCGCGGCAGTGGAGGACCACGTTCCTGCCGTCACGCAGGCGCTTGAGCAGGTCGAGGATGAGGTCGAGCAGCTCATCGATCTGGTAGGGCGACGGCACGCCGCCGTCACGGATGGGCAGGCGCAGTTGATCGATCTCGTGCACCTGCAGCGCGTTCGCGAGGTCTTGCAGGTTCAGCTCCTGCAGTTCGTCGTCCGGCAGCAGGGTGACCAGGGTGTGGACCTTGAAGCGGTGCCGCAGCCTACGCAAGTCACCGTGCAGGTCGCGGTGCCATGGCGCCCGCCCGCTGCGCTCCTGACGGCCGGGCGCCATCGCCAAGCCCAACTGGCCGGCCACACCTTCCACCGGGACCCAGCCCACCTCGATGGGGTCGGTGCCGCTGGTGCGCGCGCCTGGCGGGCCGTCGTAGGCCAGCTCCAGCAAGGTGGCACAGGTCTCCGGCACGTTGATGGTCCTGCGACCGAGCGGAAGTTGGTGTTCACCGTTGTGCACCTTGGCGACCATCGTATGCGAAACCAACCGGTAGCCTCTTGCCCATGGCCATCGACCTGAAGGACGCCGACCTGCTCCACGCCGCCGCCACCGTCCTGCCGAAGGCCCAGGCCGAGGCGGTGGCAGCCTTGTCCCCCGCCACCGCCTCCACCCTCGGCACGGTGCTGCGTCATGCCAGTGTGCGACGCTTCGCCCCCGACGACGTACCGGACGACGTCCTCGCCGCGATCCGCGCCGCCCTCTTGCGTGGTCCCACCTCCTCGGCGCTGCACAGCTACAGCCATGTGCTGGTGCGCGAGCCGGAGCTGAAGGCGCGACTGGCCGAGCTCGCCGGCAACCAGCGCTTCATCGCCGACGCGCCGCTGCTCATCGTCGGCTGCGCCGACCTGCGCCGCACGCGGCTGGCGGTCCACGCCCAGGGCTACCGCTACACCGCCCACGACCTGCGCATGCTCATCAGCGCCACCGCCGACCTCAGTATCGGCTTGCAGAACGCCTCGCTGGTGGCGCAGTCGCTCGGCTTCGGCACCGTCATGCTCGGCGGCGTCCTCAACGGCTCGCTGGAGATCGCCGAGGCCTTGGGGCTGCCTGAGCGTGTGGCGCCGCTGCTCGGCCTGTCGGTCGGCAGGCCAGCCGACGGCCGCTGGCCGCAGCCCCAGCCCCGCCTGCCTGCCGCGCTGCTGCTGCACGAGGACGGTTGGAACCTGAGCGCGGAGGCCGAGACGGCGCTGCTGCAGGCCTACGACCAGGAGACCCGCGAGCTCGGCACCTTCGAGGGCCGCCGCATCGCCTATGGGCAGATCGAGCAAGACCGGGACGATCCGGTGCCGCTTGGCGCCTACGGCTGGCTTGAGCACACGGCCCGCAAGCAGGGCCGAAGGAGCTGGGGTCCGCAGGGGGCCAAGGTCGACCACGACCTGCCCGCCTTGGGGCTGAAGGTGCGCGGCACCGGCGAGGTGGACGAGGGCTGAGATCGGGCCCAACGCTGGTGGCGGGGTCAGGTCTGGTGCCTGGCTCCACGACTCCGCAGGATTTGTCGGTTCGATCCATGCGAGCATCCTCCCAACGAGAACGCGGAGAGGAGAGCCATGCCAACGCCTCGGATCCAAGCAGGCTACGAAGCTCGACTGAACCGTGTCGTCGACTACATCCATGAGCATCTGGAAGAGGACGTCTCCTTCGATCGCCTGGCCGAGATCGCGCATCTGTCGCCGTACCACTGGCACAGGATCTACACCGCCATGCGCGGTGAGACGATCACCGCCACCATCCGACGACTGAGGCTTCAGCGAGCGGCCGATCGACTGGCCAACTCGGACCTGGCCATCGCCGCCGTCGCCGAGCGCGCGGGCTACGGCTCCGCCGACGCCTTCGGGCGCGCCTTCAAGGAGGCATACGGCATGGCCCCGGCGGCGTATCGCGCTGGCGGGTCCCACGCCGCCTTCAAGACAGCGAGCAGACAGCAGGACGCGAACGGCTTTCCCATCTCCCTGGTGACCGTGCCAGCCACACGCTGCGCGGCCGCCATGCACGTCGGGTCGTACATGCAGATCGACCAGGCGATGAACCGACTGTTCGCCGAACTCACAGCCCAGCGGATCGTGCCACCTGAGCCGAGGATGATGGCCGCGTTCTTCGACGATCCCGACCTCGTCACGGCCGACGAACTGCGATCGCAGGCCTGTGTGCCGGTGGATGACGAGGTCGCACTCGCGCCGCCACTGGAGGAGACGACCTTGCGAGGCGGTCTCTACGCCAGGTTGCGCTACCAAGGACCCTATGCCGACATGAAGGATGCCTACCGTTGGCTGCTGGGCGTGTGGCTGCCGAGTTCTGACTTCGAGGCCGCCGACGCGCCGGTGTTCGAGGCCTACCTCAATCACCCGCAGGATGTGCCGCCGACGCAGCTCCTGACCCACATCCATCTGCCGCTGCAGCCATCGTGATGCTCCCCGAAGCGACGCTTCCCCCGATGCCGGCTGCGGTCGCCGAGGCCTTCGATGCCTTCCCGCAGCCGGTGCGCGCCAGGCTGCTGATGGTGCGCCATCTGATCTTCGAGACCGCAGAGGAGACGCCAGGCGTCGGCCAACTGACCGAGACGCTCAGATGGGGAGAACCTGCCTATCTGACCGAAGCAACCGGAAGCGGCAGCACGATACGGCTGGGTTGGCCGAGATCTCAGGGCGAGACATGCGCGGTCCTGGTCCACTGCCGCACCTCGCTGATCGCGACCTTCCGCGAGCGCTTCCCGGATGCCTTCGACTACCAAGGCAACCGGGCGATCCTGCTCAGCCCATCGGGTGCTCTGCCTGCGGCAGCCTTGAAGGTCTGCCTGGCCATGGCGCTGACGTACCACCGTAGGCGAAAGGTTCGCTGACCCCTTCACAGAATCTGCACAAGAACGCCACCTGCCCTTCCCCATCGCGCTTGATGCTGCCAGGGCCATGCCCCACTCAGCGACCGATCCAACGACCGCGAGGACGCCATGACCGCCCCAGCCGCTCGTTCCGGCGGCAGGCGGCGCTGGCTCCTCCCTCTGCTCGCCTTCCTGGCGGTGGCCATCGCCACGGCGGCCTTCCTGTGGTGGCGAGCGCGTGACAACGCCTCCACCGTCGTCAGTGGCCCCGGCTATCAGACCCTGACGCAGAGCGACTACCGCGTCACCATCCCGGCGCCAGGCAGCCTGCGCGCAGGCAGCAGCGCGGAGCTGCGCAGCGCGAGCGCAGGCACGGTCGCCTACCTCGCCACCCTCGGCACGCGCGTCGAGGCGGGCGACGTGGTGGCCAGGCTGGACACCACCGACCTGGAACGCAGCCTGCGCGACGCCGAGCTGGCGCTTGAGCGGGCCGAGCGCGACCTCAGCGCCATCCGGTCCGACCAGGCCGATCAGCGGCGCAGCCTCGACCATCGCCTGATCGACGCGCAGACGGCCGTGACCGACGCCCGAGCTGCCTTGGATGACGCCGCTGAGCAACTGGGCCTGACGCAGCGACTGGCCGCCGTCGGCTCGGTCTCCAGCCGGGAGTTGAGCCAGGCCGAGCTGGACCTGGCCTCGGCCGAGGCCAGGCTGTCGCTGGCCCAGCGCGACCTGGAGGACGTCCACCTCGACATCGCCCAGCGCGGTCGCGCCGAGGTCCGCGATCTGGCCAACGCCGAGTCGGCCTTGGAGCAGGCGCAGCTCGGTCTTGTGCGTGCCGAGGAGGCCCTGGCAGGCGCCGAGCTGCGCGCACCCTTCAGCGGTGTGGTGGACGCGGTGAGCAGCCAGGTCGGCGGCTACGTCTCGGCCAACGCCGCGCTGCTCAGCCTGGTGGACGACCGGCACATGGAACTGGTGGCCTACGTCGACGAGACCGAGGTAGGGCAGCTCCAGCTCGGCCAGGGCGCCAGCGTGACGGTTCTCGCCGCCGGTGGGCGCCCGGTGCCCGCCACCTTGAGCAGCGTGGCGCCAAGCGCCACCATCAACCAGAACATCCCCGTCTTCGAGGTGGTGCTCACCCTGTCCGACCCGCCCATTGCCCTGCGGCCAGGCATGACGGCCGAGGCCGAGATCGTCGTGCGCGAGGAGCCTGGCACCTTCACCGTGCCATTGGGCGCGGTGCGGGCCAACCCCGAACTGGGTGGGCCGAGCCTCATGGTGCGCGACGACGAGGAGGCACCGCTCAGGGCGGTGGTGGTGCAGATCGTGGCCACGGCAGGCAGCAGCGCCGTGGTCAGGGGTGAGCTGCCCGAAGGAGGCCAGGTGGAGGTGCCGGCCAACGCCACCGTCCTTGGCCTCAGGACCGCCGGCCAAGGAGGCCAGGCCGGCGGCCTGCTCAGCACCTTCGGTGGCGCGGCTGGTGAGCGGGTCACCTTCATCGGCACGCCAGGCGCCGCCCCTGTGATGATCCCGGGCGGCGCTGCCCCGATCATCCGGGGCCCGCAGTGACCGCGGCTGGCGCCGTCGTCGGCGCGACCGCAGCCAGCGAGGCCGCCACCTCAGGCCCACCGCCTGCCCTCGCGCTCCGGGCGGTCAGCAAGGCCTACCCCTTGGCAGGGGGGAGCTTCATGGCGCTCAAGGACGTCAGCTTCGAGGTGCGGGTGGGCGAGTACCTGGCGCTGATGGGGCCGTCCGGCTCGGGCAAGTCCACGCTGATGAACCTGATCGGCCTGCTCGACCGGCCGAGCGGCGGCGCGTACCGCATCGCCGGCCAGGACGCGGGCAGCCTCGACAGCCTGCAGCAGGCGGCCATGCGCAACCGCCACGTCGGCTTCGTCTTCCAGGCCTTCCACCTGCTGCCCCGTCTCAGCGCCCGCGAGAACGTCGAGGTGCCGCTCGTCTATGCCGGCTACCGGCCCGAGGTCCGCCGTCGGCGGGCCACCGAGGTGCTGGAGCGGGTGGGCCTCGGTGAGCGCAGCGGGCATCTGCCGTCACAGCTCTCCGGCGGCCAGCGCCAGCGCGTGGCCATCGCCCGGGCCCTGGCGATGAACCCATCGTTGCTGCTGGCCGACGAGCCGACCGGCAACCTCGACAGCGAGACGGGTGCGGAGGTGCTGAACCTCTTCGACCAGCTCCACGCCAGTGGGGCGACCATCGTCATGGTCACCCACGAGCCCGAGGTCGCCGACCGCTGCCAACGGGTGATCCGGCTGCGCGACGGTGTGGTGGAGAGCGACACCGCCGGTCTGGCGTCGTCGGCCCTTGGCCAGCGAACGCGGGTGTCGGCATGAGCGTCGAGGCGGCCAGGCTGAGCCCCCCGCTGGGCAGCGCTCCGGCACCCGGCGCCGATGGCTGGTTCGAGCGCGAGACGCCGAGCGGGATCACCGACCCACGCGCCACCGTCGGCATGGCGCTGCGCTCCATCCGCTCCAATGCCACCCGCAGCCTGCTCACCGCCCTCGGCGTGATCATCGGCGTGGCGGCTGTGGTGGCACTGACCGCCATCGGCGGCGGCGTGACCCGCAACGTGACCCAGAGCCTTGAGAGCCTCGGCACCAACCTGCTCACCATCAGCGGCAGCTTCACCCGTATCCAGGGCGGCGCCGTGCGCGGCGAAGCAGGCAGCGTGACCGTGGGCGACGCCGAGGCGCTGCGCGACATGGCCGCCAGCGACCCGCGCATCGCGGCGCTGGCGCCGGTGGCGCAGACCATGGTGCAGGCACGAGCAGGCAGCCTCAACACCACGGTGCAGGCCATCGGCACCTGGCCGAGCTACCCGGCCGTGCGCGACTTGGAACTGGAGAGCGGGAGCTGGTGGACCGACCTCGACGTGGCCAACCGCAGCCGCAGCGCGGTCATCGGCAGCGACGTGGCCGCCGAGCTCTTCCCCGGCCAGGATCCGGTAGGCCAGACCATGCGCCTCGGCAGCCACAGCTTCACCGTCACCGGCGTGCTGCCCGACATGGGCGCCAGCTTCAGCAGCCCCAACCGCCAGGTGCTGCTGCCCTTGGACACCTACTTGCAGCGCCTCGCGCGCAGCCAGGCCACCGGCGGCACCTCGGCTCAGGTGCTGCAGCAGGTGCTGCTGCGCGGCAGCAGCGCACGCGGTCTGAGCGAGCTGCAGGCCGACGTCACCGCCTTGCTGGCGCAGCGGCGCGGCGAGTTCGATCCAGACGCCTTCAGCTTCCAGGTGCAGAACCAGGCCGACACCCTGGCCTCGCTCACCTCCGTGAGCCGCACCCTCACCCTCTTCCTCGGCGCCATCGCCGGCATCAGCCTGCTGGTCGGAGGGATCGGCATCATGAACATCATGCTGGTGTCCGTCACCGAACGGACCCGCGAGATCGGCATCCGCAAGGCACTTGGCGCACGGCCAGGCGACATCCGTCTGCAGTTCCTCGTCGAGGCCGTGGTCCTGGCAGCCGGCGGCGGCCTGCTCGGTCTTGGCATCGGCATCGGCACCGCCGAGCTGGCAGGCCCCGCGCTCGGCATCAGCCCTGCCTTCGATCCGACCCCCATGGCCCTGGCCTTCGGTGTTGCCCTCGTCACCGGCCTCGTCTTCGGCCTCTACCCCGCTCAGCGCGCCGCCCGCCTCGACCCGGTGGCCTCCCTCCGCTATGAGTGAGGCACGCGGCTGGATCCTGGCGCTCTGCCTGCTCCTGCCTTGGGGTCCGGCCACCGCGCAGGGCTGGCCGAGTCAGGCCTCGGCCGAGGTGGACGTGGTCCTCCTCGCCGCTGCCGTCGACGCCTCGCATGCTGTCCGGCAGGCGGCGTTGAACGTGGAGGACGCCCGCCTTGCGTTGGCCTCCGCCGGCGCCTTGGTCAGCGGCAGCCTGCGCAGCAGCGCAGAGCTCGGCTGGAGCGACAGCGGTGGCCTGGAGGCCGGTCTCGGCGCCATCACCCTCTCCACCCAGTGGTCGCTGTTCCCAGCTGGCCCAAGCCACCAGGCCTACCTGCGGGCCCTGGACAGCCTGGCCTCGGCCGAGGAGGCGCTGGCGCGCGTGCGCCGTGAGACCGCCATCGAGGCCCTCGGCAGCCTGTGGGCGCTGCAGCGCTTGACGGCCGAAGCGGCTGTGGCCGAGGCAAGGGCCGAGCTGGCATGGCGCAGGGAAGCTGCCGTGCGCAGCCAGCACGAGGCCGGCGCCGTGCACGCCTCCACGCTGGAGGAGGCGGGGTTGGCGGGCCTGCAGGCCGACCTGGCGTTGCACGAACTGCTGGTCGAGATCACCGCGGCCGAGCTGGCCTTCGAGCGCGCCATCGGTGTCCCGCCTGTCGGCTTGCTGCCCGCCGGGACGATCGACCTGGCGTCCTGGCCCGAGGTCGCAGCAACGGCCGTGGCTGGCCTTCCCGCCTTCACGGCGCCACTGCAGGAGGAGCAGGAGGCCGCGATCCTCGCCAGCAGCAGCGTCCGCAACGCCACCGCCTCCTTGGACCAGGCAGTGAAGGCAGGCGAGGACGCCCGCCGCGCAGCCGGCCCCAGCGCCAGCCTCAGCGCCGGTTTCGCCGCTGCAGGCGAGAACGGACGCCTCTCCCTCGGCACGGCATGGGACAGCGGCTCGATGCAGCCCTCCTTGAACCTCAGCGTCGATCCATGGTCGGCGCAGCAGGCTCAGACCAGCGCCCAACTCGGCCTCACCGTGACCATCCCCTTGGACAGCGGACGCGCCGCCGACCTGGCCCGCAACGATCTGGCGGTGCTGTCGGCCGAGGCCGCCCTGGCTCAGGCGAGCCGCTCGGCCGCCCTCGACCTCGAGACCCGCCAGCGCTCGCTGTCTGGCGCACGCGCCAGCCTCGAGCTGGCGACAGCCCGACTGGGGCTGCGCGAGACCAGCCTCGCCTCACTGCGCACCCGCGCCGACTTCGGCTCGGTGTCGCCGTTGGAGCTGATGGCTGCCGAGCTGGACGTGGCTGAGGCCGCACTGGCGCTGCTGAGCACCTTGGACCAGGTCGTGCTCAGCCAAGCCCAACTCGAGTTGGCCTTGCTTCGTCCCCCCAGCCATCCCACCATCACCGCGGCCATGGCCGCCCTGACATCCCCTTCTCCGGAGGCCCCCTGATGATCCCTGCCCGTCCCTCGGCCGCGTTGCTGCTGGCCATCCTCCTCTGCCTCGGCGCCATCGCCGGTGCGCAGTCAACGCCATGGACGCTGGACGGTGCCGTGGACGCCGCCCTGCTCGGCGACAGCGATCTCTCCTCCCTCCAACTCGATCTCGAAGCCGCCGAACGCGACCTGAGGCGGGCCAACCTCGATCCCCTGGCCACCGGGCAGGAGCGGCTGGCGGCCGGGCATGCGGTGGCCGCTGCGCAGAGCGATCTGGCCGGTGCCGCCATGTCGCTGCGCATCGCCGTGCTGCAGGCCTACGCGGGCGTGCTGGAAGCACAGGACGCGTTGGCTGCAGCCACCGGCCAGCTGGAGGTGGCGCAGCGCGAGGCCGAAGCGGCTCAGGTGCGTTTCGGTGCAGGCGCCATCACCGAGGCCGCCTTGGTGCAGGCCCGCAGCGCAGCCGACGCTGCGTCGCGCCGGCAGCGCGACGCGGCCACCACACTCGACCTGGCATGGAGCGACCTGGCCGACCTGCTTGGCGTGGCTGTGAGCACCTTGCACGAGGCGGGTTTGAGCGGGCTGGCCGAGGAACCGCCGATGCTGCCCGACCTGGACGCCGACCTGCAGGCAGTTGTGCTGCAGCACGCCAGCGTGGCCGCTGCGGAGCGCAACCTGGCCACCGCCCACGCCCAACTGGCGGCGGTGGACCACGAGGCCTCATCCCCCAACCAGGTGGCTGACGCGCGTACTGCCGTGGAGGCGGCCCAGCGGCGCTTGGACGACGCTCGTCGCAGCGCGGCCCAGGGCCTGCGAAGCGCCCATCAGGCCTGGCTCAGCGCCAGCGAGCGCCTCTCGGATGCACGGCAGGACGTGGCCACCGCCGCGACCACCTTCGAGGCGCAATCGGTTCGCCATCAGGTGGGTGAACTCTCCCCCATCGCCTTCCTGCAGGCGGAGCTTGCCCTGGCCGCCAGCGAGGCCTCGCTGCACAGCGCCATGCACGCGGCACACCTCGCCTGGTGGCGTTACCTGCAGGCGCAGGCAGGCGACTGAGGCCGGCCTTGGCGAGCCGAAGGGAGGTCACCGCGGGCGGGTCGCCGCGACGCCGACCTAGCCGCCCTCGCTCGGCGCCGCTTCTTCCTCCGGCTCGGTCCGCTCGAACAGCCGCACCCTGGTGACGGCCAGCACGGTGAGCAGGGCCAAGGCCCCACCAGCCACCGCGAAGCCGACCCCGAAGCCGGCGGCGCCGATGAGCATGCCGCCCAACACCGGCGCGATGACCTCCACCGTGTGGTTGCTCGACATGCGCACGCCGAGCGCGAGGCCGCGGTGCCGTTTGGGCACGTGGCTGGCCACCGTGACGATGCTCAGCGGGAAGGCCACGCCGGTGCCGAAGCCCGCCAGCACCGACAGCACCGCGAAGGCGGGCAGCGACGACACGAGCCCGAGGGCGCCGACCCCGATCACCACCGCCACCATGGTGGCCACCAGGGTGCGCGCCACGCCGCCGAAGCTGCGCACCACCAAGGGCATGATCGGGCGCACGAGCACCGCCGTCAGCGAGCCGAGGCTCACCAGGGCGCCGATGGTGGTGGCCGACCAGCCCTGTTCCTGCAACAGGATGGGCAGGAAGGCCTGGCGCATGGTGATGGCAAGGAACACGCCGGCGCTGGTGAGCACCGCCAGCTGCAGGCCGACGTTGCCCCACACCTCACGGAAGGCCTGCCCGGTGCTGCCCTTCTCGACGTGTCCTGCGCTCGCACCGCCCTCGCGCACCGTGCGGCGGCGGAGCTGGTCGGCCGCCAAGGCGCCCAAGGCCAGGATCGCCAGCACCGCCAAGAAGCTGGCACGGAAACCTTGCAGGTCGATGATCAGGCCGACGAGCAAGGGGCCGACCAGGCGACCGACGGCCATCACCGTCGAGTAGACGGCGAAGTTGCTCTGATGCGAGCGGCCGTTGTCCAACCCTGCCACCAGCGACTGCGAGGCGAGGGTGACGAAGATCTGGAAGAAGCCGGAGAGCAGGCGGGCGATGGCCAGCGCGGCCACGCCGGGAAGCAGCAGCAGGCTGAGCGGCGCGCTGGTCATGCCGAGCATGCCGATGAAGAACCAGCGCGTGGCGCCGTAGCCGTCGATCCAGCGCCCCGCCGACATGGCCATGAACATGGGGAACACGCTTGGCAGCGCCACCAGCACCCCCACCCAGGTGGCCGGCACACCGAGCTCCACCGCGTACAGCGGCACCATCACCGTCATCATCGAGCTGGAGGTGGTGAGGGTCGCGACGGTGAAGCACTGGATGATGAAGGCCATGCGTTGTGCGCTGCTCATGCCACCGCCTCGCTGGCCTCGAAGCGTCGGATGCGAAGGGCCGCCAGCACCGCGAAGACCGCGAGCAGGATACCCACCGCGCCGAAGCCGACGGAGAAGCCGGCCAGCGCGATCAGGCCGCCGCCCAGCACCGGCATGACGAGCTCCACCGCATGGTTGAGCGACAGTCGAAGGCCGAGGGCTCTCGCCCGTTCATCCAACGGCACGTGGCTGGCCACCGTCACGATGCTCAGCGGGAAGCCCACCCCGCTGCCCACCCCGGTCACCAGGCCGAGGACGACCAGGGCAGGCACGGAGGGCAGCACACCTGAGAGGCCGACGCCAACGGCCCCCGCCACCATGACCACCACCAGCGCCCTCGCCTGCCCGCCGAGCAGACGGACGAAGGGCGGCATCAGCGGCCGGATCAGCACGGCCGACAGCGACACCACGCTGACCAGGCCCCCGATGGTGGTGGCCGACACACCCTGCTCGAGCAGCATCACCGGCAGGAAGGCTTGCCGCACCGCCACCGCAAGGAGGATGCCGGTGCTGGCCAGCACCGCCAGCTGCAGGCCGACGTGACGCATGGTGGAGAGGGCGCCGCGCGGCAGGCTGCCCGCAGCCCTCGCCACCTCGGAGCGCAGGCCGGCGGTGACGCGTCGCACAGGCTCGGCCAGGACCAGCGCAAGAGCGCAGGTGGCCGAGAGCAGCGCGAAGGCGGCAGGGTAGCCGGCCAGGTCGACCGCCAGGCCGGCCAACAGGGGCCCGACCATGCGCCCGAAGGAGAGGACGGTGGTGAAGGTGCTGAAGTTCCGCTGATGGCTGCGGCCGTTCTGCAGGCCGGCGACGAGCGACTGCGCCGAGAGGGTGGCGAAGAAGTGAAACACGCCGACCAGCAGTTGGGCCCCGGCCAGCGCAGCGGCGCTCGGGCCACCGAGCAGCAGGAAGGTGGCGGCCAATGTGCCAGCCATGCCGATGGACAACCAGCGTCCGGGACCGCCTTGATCGACCCAGCGACCAGCGCTCAGCGCCAGGGCCACCGGGAAGGCGCTCGGCAACGCCACAAGCAGCCCGAGGCTGGTGGGGCTCAAGCCAAGGTCGACGGCAGCAAGGGGGACCAGGGTCGCCAACATGCCCATGGCGCAAGATGCGCTGCCCATCGTCAGACTGAGCAGCGCCAGCACCGGGCGTGGGGCGATCATGCGGCAGCCTAACGCCGCAGTGGTGGTGGTCTGCCACGCTGGCCGGCCCTCTCGGAGAACGTAGGGCGCGGACGTAGGACGCCTGCGCCAGGGTGTAGGCCCTTGGGGCTCAGCGCGACCGGCGCGCGGCCGCCACGAAGCGGCGGGCCAAGGCCAGCGTGTCGGTGATGGCGGTGCCGACCACCACGGCGTGGGCACCGGCCTCGAAGGCGCGGGCCACCTGCGTAGGCGTGGAGAAACGTCCCTCGGCCACCACCGGCTGCGGCTGTGCGCCCACCAGCGCCTCGATCAGACCGATGTCGGGCTCGGACGGGATGGGCGTATCGGCCGTGTAGCCGGAGAGGGTGGTGGCGACCAGGTCGGCGCCGGCGCCATGGGCGGCCAGCCCTTCGTGCAGGTCGGAGATGTCTGCCATGACCGGCAGGTCAGGGAAGGCGGCACGGACCTGAGCGATGAGATCGGCCGCGCTGCGCGCCGCCGCCGGTCCGCCGCTGCGTGGGCGCAAGGTGGCGTCGATGGCCACCAGGTCGGCGCCGGCCTCCACCAGCGCAGCCACCGAGGCAAGGCTTGGGGTGATGTACGCCACCGGATCGAGGTCAGGGCGCTTGTCGATGCCGACGATGGGCAGGTCAACCACCGCCCGGATGGCGCGCACGTCTTCTGGTCCGTTGGCGCGGATGCCGGCCGCGCCGGCCATGGCAGCGGCCTCGGCCATGGCGGCCATGATGGCGGGGCGGCGCAGCGGCGACCCCTCGGGTGCCTGGCAGGAGACGATGACGCCGCCGCGCAGGGCCTCGACCAGCTCGGCCACCCGTCTAGCGACCACGGGGTGGCTGGACTCTGGCGCCTTCACCTCTGCCCACCCTGCGCCTCGGCTGCAGCCACTGCGAGGAGGTCGTAGTCGATCTCGAAGACCCGCTGCCATGGCAACGCCAGGTGGCCCACCCGGAAGGGCCAAGCCTTGGCGGCCAGCTCCTCGTCGAGCCAGGCACGCGCCTGGTCCGCCACATCCTGAAGTCGATGCTCCGGGATGAAGCCGCCGAGACCGAAGGCGTGGAGCTCCGGCTGCAGCAGCAGCCGGGTACGGACCCTCGTCTGGTAGAGCCAGTCGTCCAGGAAGCGCGCCGTGACCGCGCGGCGCAAGGCCGCCGGCTCCACCCCCAAACTGGCGATGCAGCCAAGGGCCACCGCCGATCCGAGGGCGTTGCCTGCGGTGTTCCAGCCGCCGTAGCCCGAGAGCAGCGGCAGGCAGCCGGCTTCGTGCAGGCCCGACATCAGCTCGTCGTCGGCGCCATTGGTGTGGGCCACGTCGGCCACGCTGACGAGCTGCCCCTCCCCGAGCAGCGACGCCACCGTGTCGACGAAGGCCTCGATGGACCTGTCGAGGCCGATCACCGGTGCCTCGACCGCCTCGATCCAGGCCCGCTGCTCGGCCGTGATCAGGCCATGCTCGTCGTAGGCCAGGCTGAGCGCCAAGCCGCCATGACCTTGGGCGCGGCTGGGGGAGTTGAGAGCCAGGTAGACGTCGGGGGCCACCGCCGGCGCGGCCATCAGTCCCCCGGCCGCGCGCACGTGGGTGACGACCAGGTCGCCCAAGGGTCGGTCCTCATAGCCCGTCTGCACGGCCGCGCCGCCGCGGGAGGCGTAGAAGGCGGCCACCTTGGGCCTTCGTCCCCGCAGTCGGGCAGCGAGCCTGGCGATCAACACCTGCGCCACCTCGTCCGCACCTGGGTAGACGAACACCCTTGCGCCTAGGCCGCGCGAGCGCACCTCGCGCTCGAGGCGAGCACGCTCCTGCACGTTCAGTCCCCAGGTGGTGGTGTCGTCCTGGTTCAACACCAGCACGTCGAGCACGCCTTCGGCCACCAGGTCGAGGGCGGCGAGGTTGACGGCGTGGGTGCGCGAGCGGATGGCCAGCACGTCCTCCCACACCGTCGCGGGGATCTCGCCGCGCAGCCTCTCGAGCTCCGCCGGCTCCTCCCCTTCCAGGGCGGATGCCGCCGACCTGTGCTCCAGCACCGAGCGGCGGAAGATGCGCTTGCCGAAGCTGCAGAAGTACTCGGGCTCCTCGCCGTCGTCGTCGTCGCGGTTGATGCGCTGGATGCTGCTGAAGGCCAGCAGCGGCTTGTCGGGATGCCGCCTGCGGAAGGCGCGCAGGGCATCCAGGCCGCGCAACGCCGCGCCGAGGTCGTTGCCGCTCTGCCGCGAGGGGATGAGCCCGCCCCAGGCAAGGGTGTCGATGGCCACCACCGCGCCGACCGCCTGGTCGGCCTCCGTCAGCAGCCACTCGGCCACCGCTGCGGTGTCGGCCGGTCGCTTGCGACGCCCCATCAGGGTGCCTGGGGTGCGCAGCGACCATCCCAGCGGTGCAGCCAGCAGCTCTGGGTAGCGGGTGTTGATGGGTCGCTCGTCGAGTGGGAGCAGGAGCAGGGTGTCGATGATGTCCTCCAGAGGCCGTGCCTGCCGGCCTCCGTGCGAGAGTCAGCCCTTGAGGCCGCCGGTGGAGACGCCTTGGATGAAGGTCTTCTGGGCGAAGAAGAACAGCAGGATGATGGGCAGGCTCATCAGCAGCGAGCCGCCCATGAGCAGCGGCCAGGCGGCTGCGCGGGTGCTGGACAGCTGCTGCAGGCCGATGGCCAGGGTGTAGAGGCGGTCGTCGGTCAGGTAGATGAGCGGGTTGAGGAAGTCGGTCCATGTCCAGATGAAGATGAACAGGCTGGCGGTGGCCAAGGCAGGCAGCGAGAGCGGCAGGATGATGCGGTAGAAGATCTGCCACTCGTTGGCCCCGTCGATGCGCGCCGAGTCCGAGATCTCGTTGGGGATGGAGCTGTAGAACTGCCGCAGCAGGAAGACGGCGAAGGCGCTGCCGAAGAGCGGTGGGATGATCAGCGGGTAGAAGGTGCCCACCCAGCCCAGCTTCTGGAACATCACGAACTGCGGGATCAAGGTCACCTGCGGCGGCAGCACCATGGTGGCCAGCAGCATGTAGAAGAGGAACTCGCGACCCGGCCAGCGAAGCCTGGAGAAGCCATAGGCCACCACGGCAGATGAGGCGAGGTAGCCGGCCACGCTCAGGACGGTGACGAAGACGGTGTTGCCGAGGTAGCGAAGGAAGGGGATCTCCTCGAAGATGCGGCGGAAGTTCGACCACATCGGCGGGTCGGGGATCCAACTGGGCGGGATGAGGAAGACCTGGTCGTCGGGCTTGAGCGCCGTCGACACCATCCAGGCGAAGGGCGTGAGGAAGAAGACCGCGCCAACCACCAGGGCGAGGTAGATGAGCACCAGCTCACGCTGGCGTCTCCGTCCCGTCCTCATGAGCGGTCCCCGTAGTGCACCCAGCCCGAGGTGCGGAAGATCAGCACGAGCGCAAGGCCCGTGATCAGCATGAGCACCCAGGCCATGGCCGAGGCGAAGCCCATGCGGAAGAACTGGAAGGCGTTCTGGTAGAGGTAGAGGGCGTAGACCAGGGTGGCGTTGGCCGGCCCACCGCCGGTCATGATGTAGATGCTGGTGAAGGCCTGGAACGAGGTGATGATCCCCATGATCAGGTTGAAGAGGATGACCGGGGACAGCATCGGCAGGGTGACGTAGCGGAAGCGCTGGGCACGGCTGGCGCCGTCCAGGTCGGCCGCCTCGTAGAGCTGCACCGGCACGTTCTGCAAGCCGGCCAGGTAGATGACCATGGAGCCGCCCACCCCCCAGAGGCTGGCCAGGATCAGCGCCGGCTTGGCCCAGTCGGGGTCGGACAGCCAACCGGGGCCGGGGATGCCGATGGCGTACAGCATCTCGTTGACCGGCCCGAAGTCGGGGTTGAGGAACCAGCGCCAGAGCAGGGCGACAGCCACAGCCGGCACCACGCTCGGCAGGAAGTAGATGGTGCGGAAGAGGCCCTGCAGACGGACCTTGTTGTTGAGCAGCACGGCGATGAGCAGGCTCAGGCCGAGCGAAACCGGGATGCCGATCAGCGCAAGGTAGAGGGTGTTGTAGAGGGTGCGGCCGAAGAGCGGGTCGTTCCACAGGTCGACGTAGTTGCGCACGCCGATCCATCGCGGCGCCGAGACCACGTTGTAGTCGGTGAAGGAGAAGTAGAGCGAGGCCAGCACCGGGTAGACGGTGAAGACCACGAAGCCGATCAGCCATGGCGAGATGAAGGCCAGGCCCATCCACAGCTCGCGCCTGTCCCGCTTGGACAGCGGGGGGCGAGCGGCCATCAGCGGTACTTCTCCAGTTCACGCAGGACGTTGCGCTGCGCCGTCTCGAGCGCCTGCCTTGGCGTGGCGCTGCCGTCCTGAACGGCGCTGAGCGCCTGGTTGAGCTGCTCGCTGAGGTAGAGGCCGACCGGCAGCGGCGGCGGGGTGAAGACGAAGCCGTGCTGCAGCATGTCGATGTAGATGGCCAGCTCAGGGGTCACGGTGTCGGCGAACACCGCCATGGCCAAGGCGTCGGCTCGTGGGGGGATGTTAGCCAGCGCCGCAGAGAAGCGCGCCGACTGCTCGGGGGCCGTGAGCCACAGCAGGAAGGTGGTGGCCGCCTCGGTGTTCCTGGCGGCGCGCGGCACCACCCAGAACGAGGACTGCACCGGGGCCACGTCAGCCCGGCCGCCTTCCGGTGCAGGGAAGGTGGTCACACCCCAGCCCAGGTCGGGGGCGTACTGGCGGGTGAAGGCCACCTCCCACTGGCCGCCCTCCTGCATGGCCAACTGGCCGCGGTAGAAGGGGTTGTATGGACTGGCCATGTCGCCCCAGCCGGCCTGGAAGCGGCGGATGCGGTTGATGTCGTAGGTCTGGTAGTAGCCGGCCAGCCACTCCATCGCCGCCACGTTGCCTGGGTGGTCGATGGTCACCTCGAGCGTCACGGGGTCGTAGAGCTGGCCGCCGAAGGCGTAGAAGTAGATGGCGGTGACGTTGGGGTAGAAGCCCAGCCGCCGCAGGTTGCCGCGCGCGTCGGTGTTCGTGAGCTGCGCCGCGACGGCGTCCAGCTCTTGGATGGTGCGCGGCGGCGCATCGGGGTCGAGGCCGGCCTCGGCGAACACGTCCTTGTTCCACATGAAGCCGTAGACGTTGAGGGTGGTGGGCAGCCCATACTTGACGCCCTGGTAGCTGCCATAGGTCCAGATACCGGGCAGGTAGTCGCCTTCGACCACCCCGGCCGCCGCCAGCGGCTCGTCCAGGGCCAGCAGGCTGCCGCTGGCGCCGAGGGGCACCACCATCCAGTCCCATACCGTCATCAGGTCGGGCGGGGAGCCGCCGGCCAGGCTGGCCAGGATGCGCTCGCCGTCACCGATGGGCACGAAGGAGCTGCGCACGCTCAGCTGAGACTGGCTGGCGTTGAACTCGTCGACGAGCTGCTGCAAGGCTGCGCCTTCGCTGCCGCCCCAGGCGTACCAGAAGGTGATCTCGGTGGGCGCCTGGGCACTGGACAAGCCGAAGCTCATGGCCAGCAGCAGCGCGCCTGCCCAACGCACGAGGCTGGGGTCGCTTGGCCTGCTCATGGTCCTCCTCGTTCCTCCAGGTAGGCCTGGTAGTCGCGGTAGAGGGTCTGGGCCGCCCCACCGAGACGCGGGCTCATGTAGTGGGTGAAGTCGAAGACCACGATCTTCTCCACGAAGGGCGCTTCCAGCGCCAACTGCTGCCGTAGCTGCTCGATGCTGGCGGGGACCGCCTGCCATGGCCGATCATCCACCGGCCAGCCGTGGATCTGCTCGAAGACCTCGAGGTCGGACCACAGCGCCACGCCGTGCTTCCGGGCCACCTCGGCCAAGGCGGCGAACACCGGCACGCCTTCCTCGGCGGTGGTGCGACGGGTGCCAACGCCGTCCTGCAAGGCGATGATGTCGACCCTTGCGCGTGCGAGGGTGGCGTCCCACCAGGCCGCATAGGCAGGTCCGTTCGGGGCGATCCCGAAGTAAGGGGCCACCATCACCGGCCGTCCACCACGCTCCGCGGCTGCGTCAACCATGGCTGCGAGGTACTGGATGGCGGCCTCGTGGACCTCGGGACGGATGAAGTTGCGATCGTCGATCTCCTCTGGCAGGTACCAGCCGGCCAGGGCAGCAGAGGTGCCGTAGAGCTCCTCCAGCCGCTCCATGATGGCGATGTTGTCGGCGGCACCCTGCACGGGGTCGAAGGCGCCCTGCCAGTAGCTGGGGTCCAGCCCGAGGCCGAGGAAGACCCGCATGTCCAGCGCCTCGGCGGCGGCGAGGAGGTGGCGGATGGGCTCCCGTTCGGGGGCCTCGGCCGGCGCTTCGCCCCAACCGCTCACCTCCGCCAGCGGACTGAGGTCGGCGCCGTCGGCGCCGCTGACGGCGACCGAGAAGCCGTCAGGCAACTCCACCCCGGAGACGTCGGAGCGCATGAAGTCGATCTCCACCCGTTCCAATGGCAGCACCTCGCCCAGGTCGAGGTCGATGACGATGCGGTCGCCGGGGTTGGCCCAGCCGATCATGTCGGTCCAGGCGAAGTTGGCAAGACCGTCGGTGAGCTTGCCGCCTCGTGCTGCCTCGGCGTCGGGGTAGCGCAGGTCAGGCGCAGGGCTGAGGCGGTAGCCCAAGCCGCGGCTGAGCAGGCGACCGTCACCCAGCACCCGCAGCTCGGGGATCATGGTCCACTCGCGGCTGTCGGGGCGCACGGTGATGCGCAGGTGGCGGGCGCTGCTGCCAGCTGGCAGGTCGAGCGCCATGGTGGCCACGGACTCGTTGGGTGGCAGGTCGCTGGACGGACGCTGTGCAGCGTCGGCCAGCGGGTAGTAGGCCATGTCGCCGTAGCGGGCGTACTGGACGATGACCGTGTCCATACCGACGGCGCGCATGAGGCCCAACTCGGCGGCCCATGCCTCCTGTGACCAGGCCAGCGACTGGCCGTTGAGCTGCACGAAGCTGCCGCTGATGACCGCTTCGGTCTGGGCGGCGACGAAGCCCATGACCGAAGCGGTCGCGCAAGCCACCGCAGCGACCCAGTGCCGGAGACCCTTCACTCCTCCTCCACCTCCGGCACGGCCGCGCCGGTCTGCACCACGATCTCGGCCAGCATGGTCCAGGAGGCGCCGCGAGGACGGATCTCCACCTTGACGTAGCGGCCGGCGACGGGGTTCTCCAGGTCCTGCCAGTAGATGGCGTTCATGAACTCGTTGAGGAAGGGATCGGGCACCGTGCGCACCGCCAGGCCGACGTCGCGGTAGACCTCGCCATCGTCGCTGACCGAGACGACCAAGCCGTTGGGGAAGTTGACGGCGGAGGCGAAGGAGCGCATGAACACGCCAGCCACGCGGGTGATGCCCTCCACCCGCTCGCCAAGGTCGATGACGACGGTGGGGTTGAAGGCAGGGGTGTCGAAGCCGATCTGGTCTGCCCAGGCGTAGGCGTAGGCGCCGTCGGTGACCTTGGTGCCTTCGTCGTCCGGGTAGGCCATGGCCGGCTCGGGCGAGAGGACGTATGGGCGGCCAAGGCTGACGACCACCGGGTCGGCGCTGGCCGCAGTTCCTTCGCCGCTTGCAGGCAGCAGCTCAGCCGGCACCGCGCCGTTGCCGACGATGGCCTCGGCGATCATGGTCCAGCCTTCACCGCCTGGGCGCACCTCGATGCGCAGGTAGCGGCCGTAGCCCGGGTAGGCCTCGTCGCTCCAGACCAGGGTGCCGATGGTGTCGTTGCCGACCTCGCCCTCCAGGTAGCGCGTGGCCATGCCGAGGTCCTCGTACAACACGCCGTCCTCCGAGACGGAGACGATGAAGGAGGCCGGCAGGGCGACGCCAGATGGGTCGGAGCGCATCAGCTTGAGGGCGGCGTAGCTCAACTCGTCGTAGGTGTCAGCCAGGTCGATGACGATGGCGACGGGTTCGGTCCCCTCGAAACCGACCATGTCGCCCCAGGTGAAGTCATAGGAGCCGTCGGTGAGCTTGAGGCCGTCCGGGTCGGCGTAGTTCTCGGAAGGGGCGCGACTGTGGCTGACCGTCTGGCCGGCGGCGACGTTGAAGCCGTCGGTCTGGGCCTGGGCCGCGCCGAGCAGCAGGAACAGGGTGCAGAGGACCATCGCTGACAGGGACTTCATGTCGACCTCCATCGGTCAGGCTCGGGGCTCCGGCTTCGGGGCGGCGTCGCCGGGCCGGGTGTCTGCGCCAGAGATTGAGCCACACTCCATCGCTAGCCCCTACAGATTGAGGATGATTCCTCGCCGCATGGTAGGTCCGGCGTCAGGCTCTGTCAAGGGACGTCCCGACCCCCTCACCGGCTCCTGGGCCGGTCGCTCGCCGCCGCGGCGCGCCGGGCATATCATGGCAGCGGATGTCCAAGGTGCTGACCCGCCTGCGCGCCTCGCTGGAGGACCTGAGCCCGGTCCTGCGGCGGGTCGCCCGCTACGTGCTCGACCAGCCGGGGGCCACCATCTACCACAGCGTCACCGAGCTGGCCGAGGCCACCCAGAGCAGCGAAGGCAGCATCATCCGCTTCTGCCAGGACCTGGGCTATTCGGGCTTCCAGGAGTTCAAGCTGACCTTGGCGATGGAGCTGGACCCCAGCAACGGGCCCGGCGCCAAGCTCTCCTCGGAGGGCCCACCCCTCCACCTCATCGACCGCATCGCCGCCCAGGCCACCACCGCCGTGCGCGAGACCACCGACCTCTTCGAGGAGCCGGTGTTCAGGCAGGTGGCCGGCCGCTTGACGGGCGCCAAGCGCGTGGACGTCTACGGGGTGGGCGCCTCTGGCGTGATCGCCCAGTACTTCGCCTACAAGCTGCTGCGCCTCGGGCTCACCGTCCAGGCCTTCACCGACCTGCACCTCGGCGCCATGAGCGGCTCCAACCTCACGCCCGGTGCGGTGGCCATCGGCATCTCCAGCTCCGGCTCCACCCTCGACACCTTGCAGGCCTTGAAGGCGGCCGCCGCGGCCGGCGCCTACACGGTGGCCGTGACCAACCGACTCAAGAGCCCCCTGGCCAAGCTGGCCGACCAGAGCCTGCTTGCCTCGCCGCCGGAGTCGCCGCTCACGGGCGGTGACGTCTTCGCCAAGGTCGGCCAGCTGCTGGTGCTCGAAGCCCTCGTACGGATCATGGTGGGCGAGGACGAAGGCCTGAACGACGCCATCCAGCGCACGGCACACGTCGTGGCCGACAAGAACCTCTAGATGGATGCGCCCGTCCTTGCCATCGACATCGGCGGCAGCAAGTGCGCGGTGGCGCTGGTGCAGGGGGGACGGCTGCTGCACCGCAGCCAACGGCCAACGCCTGCATCCGAAGGACCCAAGGCGGTGGTGGCCGCGGCCGTGGCGGCTGCGCAAGAGCTGCTGTCGCGCGGATCACACAGACCGACGGCGCTGGGCGTCGCCTGCGCCGGTCGGGTCATCGACGGCCATGTGTGGGCCGTGAGCCCCGACCTGCTGTCGGGCTGGAGCGGCTTCCCCGTCGTCCGAGCCTTCGGCGACGCCCTCGGCCTGCGGACCACGGCCCTGAACGACGCACAGGCTGCTGCATGGGGCGAGGCCAGCCACGGCGCCGGTGTCGGCCGCCGCTCCTTGTTGTTCGTCACCGTCTCCACCGGCGTGGGCGGCGGCCTGGTGTTGGACGGCCGCCTGTGGCAGGGGCATGAGGGCTTGGCCGGCCACGTCGGGCATCTGCAGGCCGACCCGGCCGCTGAGGGCGGAAGCGGCGGCCGGCGCGGCACCTTGGAGTCGCTGGCCTCCGGCACCGCGCTGGCCCGCCAAGCGGCGTCGCTGGGCCACGTCGCTGCCGACGCCCGCGAGGTCCTCGCCCAGGCCGAGTCAGGTGCGGCCTGGGCACGCACCTTGGTGGGGGCGGCCGCCGATGCCTTGGCCCAGGCTCTTGCCGATGCCAAGGCGCTGGTCGACCCTGAGCTGGTGGTGCTTGGCGGCGGCGTCGGTCTGAACCCCGTTTTCCAGCGGGAGCTGGCGGTGGCCGTCGCCCGTCTGCCCGAGATCTTCAGGACGAAGGTGGTGACCGCCCTGCTCGGTGCTGACGCTGGACTGGTCGGTGCTGCAGCGTGGGCTCTGTCCAGCAGGGAACCCTGACGTCCCGACGGCAGCGTCGCCACGCCGCATGCACGGGCTAGCATGCCCACCATGAAGCTCCTCTACCCCAGCGGCGTGCCCATCGACCTCCCCGCCCTCGACGGTGTCCAGACCGCGATCTACGATCCCAAGGCACCATGGCCGGCCGAGCACCATGACGCCGAGGCCCTCGTGGTGTGGGGCAACCCCCAGGCACGCCTCGACGAAGCGGCCAGCCGCTTCGGTCGCCTGCGCTGGGTGCAGTCGCTGGCCGCCGGCCCCGACGCCGTGGTGCGCGCCGGCTTCGCGCCTGAGGTGGCCATCACCTCGGGCCGCGGCCTGCATGACGGGCCGGTGGCCGAGCACACCATGGCGCTGACCCTGGCCGCCCTCCGCCGCCTTCACCTCATGCGCGACGCCCAGGCCGAGCACCGCTGGCCGGGCGAGCTTGGCGGCGGCGAGCAGGCGAACCATCCAGGTCCCATCACCCTCAACGGCGCGAGGGTGCTGGTCTGGGGCTTCGGCAGCATCGCGCTGAGGCTGGCGCCGCTGCTCTCCGCCTTGGGCGCCAAGGTCACCGGGGTGGCGCGCTCGGCCGGCGAGCGGGCCGGCTACCCGGTGGTGGCGGAGGCGCAGCTCGCCGACGCACTGCCAGGCGCCGACGTGCTGATCATGATCCTGCCCTCGCTGAGCGGTACCCGCCAGGCGCTGAACGCCGAGCGCCTTGCGCTGCTGCCTGCGCACGCCTGGCTGGTCAACGTGGGTCGCGGCGCCACGGTGGACGAGGCGGCCCTGGTGGCGGCGCTTGAAGATGGACGTCTGGCTGGCGCTGCCCTCGACGTCTTCGACACCGAGCCCCTGCCAGCCGACTCGCCGCTGTGGTCGCTGCCCAACGTGCTCGTCTCGCCGCATGCCGCCGGTGGCCGGCCGCAGGAGGCCGGGCGGCTCATCGCCGAGAACCTGCGGCGGCTGCTGGCCGGCGAGCCATTGCAGAACCTGGTCGAGCGCTAAGGGCCCCGCACCACAGGCTCCTCGCCCTTCGCGCGCTCCCTGTCCATCTGCGCCCACTGGGGCAGGAGGCTGGGCAACAGGGTCGTCAGCAGGTAGGCGCCCCCGCACAGCAACAAGGCGGCTGAGACGCCGGTCGCCGCCACCAGGGACCCGGCGACCAGCCCTCCGAAGGGGATGCCGACCCAGGCCAGTGAGCCGCCGAGGCTGCGCACCCTGCCGAGCAGCTCATGGGGGATGCGTTCGAACTGGATGGCGCCGATGATGGGGTTGACGAAGCCGATGGCTGCCCCGGCCACCGCGTAGACCATGATCACAGCGGCCAGGGGTGCATCGAAGGCCAGGACGACGAAGCGCGGTGCGCCACCGACGAGGAAGCCGAGCAGGTAGATCAGACGGCGCGGCAGCCGGTGGCCGTAGGCGGCCGCCGTCAGGCTGGAGGCGATGGCCGCGGCGCTGAGCACGCTGGCCAGCAGGCCGATCAGCTCGGGGCCGTAGCCCATGCCCATGGCCCACACCGGGAGCAGCACCGAGAAGATGGCCGTGTCGAGCAGGTTGGTCACGGCCACCATGGCGTAGATGGAGCGGAGCATGGGCTCGTCGCGAAGGAAGGTGAAGCCCCCCTTGAGCTGGGCGAGGTAGCCAGCGTCCTCCTGTCCGCCGGTCGCCCGCTTCGCCGTTCCCGGCATGGCCACGGCGACGACCACGGCGCTGAGCGCCGCCAGCCCGGCCGTGATGCCCAACGAGGCAGCCCCGCCCCACAGGCCGATCACCAGGCCGCCGATGGCCGGCCCGACGGTCGACGCCGTCCGCTCCACCGTGCCGACCAGGCCGGTGGTCCGCTCGAGGGGGACCCCGGCCAGCCGGGTCACCTCGGGGACGAACACGCCCTTGGCCACGTTGGCTGGTCCGTCCGCAGCGCCGACGACGGCGAGCAGACCCATCAGCAGCGGCAGGCTGAGCATGTCGGCTACGTGCAGGATCGGCACCAAGGCCAGGACCCCGGCCACGATCAGGTCGCAGACGACGCTGACCCGCTTCGGCCCGATGCGGTCGATGATCGGCCCCGACAGCGCCTGCGCCAGTACGTACGGTGCCATCTGGGCGAAGACCACCGCGCCCGTCTGCAGGGCGCTGCCTGTGGTGCTGAGGACGAACCATGGCACCGCCAGCGAGGCAAGGCGCGTGCCGACCCAGGCGAGGGCGTTGGCGCTGAGCAGGGCGCTGAGGGCGTGCCAGCGGCCCGCCTTCGGCTCAGTGGGCGGGAGCATGGTCGGCCCGGGGCTCAGTGGCCAGGTGCACGGAAGGCCTGGAGCTGGATCTGGAAGAGTTCGGCTTCTACCGGGGTGCCCTCGTCAGCCGCCTGGTAGGAACGGTAGCGGCCGAGCACCTCCCGCAGCTCGGTCAGCAGCCTGCCAGCCTCCTCCGGGCTCAGCCGGAAGAGGTAGTCGCTGAAGGTGGTGGCCGCCCGCCAATCGTCCGGCTGGACG
>CAYXJZ010000035.1:0-31096 GCA_964465355.1 uncultured bacterium
CCTCGCCGCCGAAGTCGGCGTGGCCGGGGGTGTCGACGATGTTGATGCGGTGCCCGCGCCACTCGACAGCCGTGTTCTTGGCGAGGATGGTGATGCCGCGCTCACGTTCGAGGTCACGGCTGTCCATCACCCGATCGCTGAGCTGCTGGTTCTCGCGGAAGGTGTTGGACTGGCGGAGCAGGTGGTCCACCAGCGTGGTCTTGCCGTGGTCGACGTGGGCGATGATCGCCAGGTTGCGGTAGTTCATGGGAGCCTTTCGGGGGCGCGGCACGCGGGACCGCCGTCTTGGCCTCACCTGTTGGGGTGAAGGGAACGGGGAAGGGCGGGCGCGCCGGTGCGCGAGGGTCACGGGGGCAGCCGGGACCTAGGTCGCGGCCGCCCACCATTTTAGCAGACTCTGAGCCTGCCCGTGCGTGCTGGCGGATCGGGCGACCATGCCCATGCCGGTCTTCACGGTAGCCTTGGCCGTGCCCATCCCCGAACTCGTCGTCTACAGGACCCAGACCTGCCCGGACTGCCACGCTGTCCAGCGCGCGCTGGACGCGGCCGGCATCGCCTACCGGGAGGTGGACATGGAACAGGACCCGATGGCCGCCGAGCTGGTCATGCGCCTCAACGACGGCCGGCGCAGCGTTCCGACGCTGGTGTACGGCGAGGTGGCCGCCAGCCTCTCGCGTTTCAGCCCGGCCAAGCTCAGCGACTTCCTGCAGGCGGCTGGCCTGAGGTGAGCGCCAAGGCGCCAAGGGATCCCGACGGTCCCCCGCCAGGTGAAGGCGATCCGGCCAAGGCCGCCCAGGTGCAGGCCATGTTCGATGCCATCGCGCCGCGCTACGACCTGCTCAACCGTCTGCTCAGCCTTGGCGTGGATCGCCGCTGGCGTGCCGAGGCCCTTGCCTTGGCCGTCCGGGCCAGGCCGAAGGACGTGCTGGACGTGGCCACCGGTACCGGCGACCTGGCCATCGCCCTGAGCAGCGCCTTGCCGGAGGCCGAGGTGCTCGGGGTGGACTTCGCTGCCGGCATGCTGGAGGTGGCAAGGCACAAGGCCGCCGCTGCGGGCAACCGCTTGCGCTTCGAGGAGGCCGACGGCAGCGCCTTGCCCTACGCCGACGGCAGCTTCGACCTGGTGACCATCGCCTACGGCCTGCGCAACTTCGCCGACATCGACGGTGGCCTACGGGAGTTCCGCAGGGTGCTGCGCTCGGGCGGGATGCTGCTGGTGCTGGAGTTCCCACCCCCGCCGGACGGTGTCTTCGGTCGCCTGTTCCGCTTCTACTTCCGGCGCGTCGTACCATGGTTGGGAGGTGTGGTCTCGGGCCGCCCAAGCGCCTATGCCTACCTGCCAGCCTCGGTGGCCGCCTTCCCAGCCCCCGAAGCCTTGGCAGATCGGATGCGCCAAGCCGGCTTCGACCACGTCCACCATCGCATGCAGACCTTCGGGGTCTCCGCGCTGCACCGAGGAGAGGTCCCATGACACATCGTCCTGAACGCATACCCGATGGCGTGGTCGTCAACACCGACGCCTTCTTGATCCATCCTGACTGGGACGTCTTCGCCGCCGAGCACGAGCGTCGTTACGGCCTGGCCATCAGCCACCTCAAGAGCATGGTCAAGGGCCGCGCCTTCGACAACGAGGTCATGAAGCTGCGGGTGGGCCACGGTGGCTTCTACATGCAGTCCCGTCGTTTCCCTGCCGCCTTCTACGGCGACACCCAGAAGCCGAGGATCCGCCACCCCCGCCGCGAGGAGGCCGAGATGATCGCCTGGGAGGCCGCCGCCCACTACCGCGCGGGCGAGGCAAGGTCGCTCACCGCCATCTACGGCGACGACGATCCAGGCGACTTCTTCTTCGGCTACCGCCTGCAGGGCGGGCGCCGCTACGAGATGGGCGGCCTGCGCGGCCGCATGCCGGTGCACATGCGCATCCTGCTCGACGGCGACCAGCCCTCCGAGCTGCTGCCCGAAGGGGCGGGCGTCGTGGTGCTGCAACGGCTGCCAGAGGGCCGTTACGTGCAACTGATCGCCCCAGGCCACCGGCCGCCCTTCGCCGGTCACATCGAACCGGTGGAGTAGGCCGGGGCCGGCATGGACGGCAGCGTGCCAGCGGTGCAGGTGATCGGCGGCGGTGTGGCCGGCTGCGAGCTGGCATGGGGCCTGGCCTCCGCCGGGCGTCCCACCCGCCTGCTCACCACCAGCCTCGACACGCTCTACACCCTGCCCGCCGAGCGCTGGGCGGCCACGCCACCGCAGGGCAGCCTGTGGGCCGCCCTGGCTGCAGAGGCCGAGGACCAGGACGGCCTGCAGCGTGCCTACGTCCTGCGACGGGCCGTGAAGCGCGAGTTGGAGCGCCTGCCCGATCTGCAACTGCTGCAGTCCAACGTCGTCGGGCTGCTGTGGGACCAGACAGGTGGCACTGTGAAGGGCGTGCGCACATGGGAGGGACCCGAGCGGCTGGCGCCGCTCACGGTGCTGGCGGTGGGCAGCTTCCTGCGCGCCAGGCTGCGCCTCGGCGCCTCGGAGGAGCAGGCCGGTCGACTGTCAGAGATGGCCTACGACGAGCTGCGTGATGACCTGGCCGCTGCCGGCGTGGCCTTCGAGCGGCGGCGGCTGAGCCTGGAAGGCAACGCCATCACCCCTGGCTACGACGTGACCTTCGACGCCTTCGGTGTGGGGGAACTGCTTCCTTGGTCCCAAGAGGAAGGGATCGCCGGCAGCGGCCGGTCGCACAGATGGGCGGGCCTCGGCGCTGTCGGCGTGTGCGTGGCCGATCTGGACCTAGAAGCCACCGCCCGCGCAGGACGGGACCTGGCGGCCAGGCTGCTCGACCTCGGCCTCGCCTAGCGGAAGCGCACCACGTCGTTGGTGTCGTCGCGCGTACGCGTGTAGGCCGTCATCTTCTGCAGGCGGTCGGGGGCAGCCCAGAGCACCTGCACGCCTTCCCTCGTGCTGGCCAGCAGCCGGTAGCGGTGCGGCGGGTCGCCCTCGATGAAGGAGACGACGTAGCGCAGGCCGTCGACCATGACCTCTTCGCCCACCGTGAAGCTCATGGCGTCATGCTAGCCCGAAGAGGTCATGCGGCGCAGGGGAGATGAGTCCCAGACCCTCCGCCTCACCCAGCAGCGTCCGCACGGCGGCCTCACCGTCCGGTCCCACATCCAGCGACCACCTGTTGACGTAGAGGTCGATGTGCGCCTGCCTCACCTCTGGCCGCATCTCCTGGGCGTGGGCGGCCACGTAGGCGGCGCTGGCCTGAGGGTCGTCGAAGGCGGCCTCGACGCTGGCCCGGACCACCCGGCCCAGTTCGGCCGCCACCTCGGCGCCGAGGTCACGGCGCACCGCGATGCCGCCAAGGGGCAGCAGCAGGCCGGTGCGCGCCTCCCACCAGGCGCCAAGGTCCTGCAGCGAGACAAGGCCATGCTCCGCGTAGGTGAAGCGGCTCTCGTGGATGATCAGGCCGGCGTCGAACTCGCCAGCCGCCACCGCCGGCATGATGCGGTCGTAGCGGACCTGGACCTCCTCCACCTGACCCTGGCCGTAGAGGCGCAGCAGCAGCTTGGCGGTGGTGGTGCCGCCGGGGACGGCCACCCGTTTGCCACGCAGGTCGAGGCCAGGCTCGCGCGCCACGATCAGCGGGCCGACGCCGTGGCCGAGGGCGCCTCCGGCACGCAGCATCCACCAGTCGTGGGCGAGCAGGCCGAAGGCGTGGTAGCTCACCTTCGACACCTCCAGCTCGCCGGCCAAGGCCATCTGGTTCAGGGCTTCGACATCGTCCAGCACCACCTCGAAGCGGAGGTCAGTGGGCACGCGGCCGTGGATCAGGGCGTCGAAGACGAAGCAGTCGTTGGGGCAGGGGGAGAAGCCGAGGCGGAGGAGGGCGGGCATGGGAACAGCGTACGACTGGCGGACCGGACCCTATGATGTCGGCATGTCGTGGACGAGGATCAAGGTCTCGGACGAGCTTGGAGAGCGGATCCATCGTGCTGCGAAGGCGCGGGCCGTGACCCCTGCCTCGTTGCTCACAGAGATCATGGACAGGGCCGATCGGCTGCAACGCGAGGAGGCGGTCGGGCGAGCCTTCGCCTCGCTCTCGCAGGATGACGACTACTGGGCAGAGATGCGTGTTTGGGATGTCATCGCCAGTGAAGCCCTGCCAGAGGGGTGATGACCGCGAACCCGCACTTCACCGAGCCGACCACCGGATACTGGCAGCGCATCGTGGGTGAGGACGCCCTGCCTGACGGCGTGCATCTGGATGACGGCCCCTGGCGCTACGGCTACCCGGCCCGGCTGCCCGACGGACGCCTGCTGGTGCTGCCGATCAGACAACTCGCGGCTGACCCGTCGCTGGCTGTCGCTTCGCTGATCAGCAACCAGGCCTCACTAGCGGTCATCGACGAGCTCGGCGTGATGCTGGCCAGGCAGCTGGCGCCCTACGCTCCTGAGGTGGTGGTGGGCCTGCCGACGCTTGGACTCGCCTTCGCGCCGGTGGTCGCCCGCGAGCTGGGCCTGGAGCGACTGGTGCCGCTTGGCTACTCGCGCAAGTTCTGGTACGACGAGGCCCTGTCGGCCCCGGTGCAGTCGATCACCACGCCGGGCGGTGGCAAACGGGTCTACCTCGACCCGAACCTGCTGCCATTGCTGCGCGGACGCCGGGTGGTGCTGGTGGACGACGCCGTGAGCAGCGGCGCGACGCTGGCCGCGCCGTGGCGGCTCATCGAGTCGCTGGGCATCGAGGTCGTGGCCTGCGGCGTGGTGATGCGGCAGGGGCGTCGTTGGGTCGACACCCTAGGGGCGGACCGGGCAGAGAAGGTGGTGGGCGTGTTCGACAGCCTGCTGCTGCGGGCCGTTCCTGACGGCTGGGTGCGGCGTGACTGAGTCGCGGTTCTCCTGACTGAGTTAGGGTGGATGACCACCTCTATGATGCACGACCAGCCAGTCACCCACCTCCTCTTCGACTTCTTCGGCACCCTCGTCAGCTACGACGACAACTGGACGGCGCAGGCCTACCTACGCAGCCATCGTCTGGTCCAGGTCGCCGGTGCCACGCTTGACTACGAGGACTTCGTGAGCGGCATCGGGCGCGAGATGGTGCGCTGCGAGTCCGAGGCGCTGCGCACGCTGGACGAGTACGGCATGGACCTGCCATGCCTGGCATTCCTGCGAGGGGTGCTGCCGGAGGCGCGCGCCGATGGCCTGCTGCCCGACTTCCGGGGCACCTTCCTCCAGGAGTGGGCCTTGGGGGTCCGCCCCATCGAGGGCGTCGACCGCATGCTCGCCACCCTCGCTGAGCGCTACACCCTGGTCCTGCTCTCCAACACCCACCGGGCCGAGATGGTGCGGGCCTTGCTGGCTGAGATCGGCGCAGCGCCCTACTTCAGCGCGGTCATGACCTCGGTGGAGCATGGCAAGCGCAAGCCGTCTCCTAGGATCTTCCACGACACGCTGGCGGCCGTTGGCGCTTCGGTAGAAGGCGCCGTCTACGTCGGCGACTCCTACACCGCCGACTACCTTGGCGCCAACGGCGCCGGCCTTCGCTGCCTGCTCATCGATCCGCAGCGGCGGCACGACGTGCCGGATGCGCACCGTTTGGACCACATCCTGGACGTGCTTGAGCGTCTGGACCACGGACGGCAGCAGCCTAGGGCGGACGGCAGCGGGTAGGCTGCTGCATGACCCTGGACCAGCATCTGGTGGACGCCGCCATCGCCCAGGCCATCGCCCGTTTCCCCACGGGCTACGCCGGTGCCGCCGCCCTGTACCTCGAGGACGGCCGCGTGCTGACCAGTGTTTGCCTCGAGACGCCCAACGAGGCGGCCAACCTCTGCCACGAGACCGGCGCCATCTGCGAGGCCTACCGGCTGGACGCGCGCGTGACGGCCTCCGTCTGCGTCTCGCGGGCGACGCCGGACGATCCCTTCCTCATCCTCACGCCATGCGGCGTCTGCCAGGAACGTTTGGCCACCTGGGGCCTCGACCTGGAGGTGGCCGTGCCGTCTGCGCCCGATCCGACACGATGGGAAGCCAGGCGGCTGGCAGAGGTGCAGCCCTACTACTGGCGCAAGCCTTTCCTCGTCGAGGGCTGACCTAGGCAGGCATCTGTGGACGGAACCCCCTCCCATCTGCTACGATTCACTGCCGTGTGTAGGCCGATGACCGTCCTGGCCGTCGTCCACGCACGTAGACAACGGAGGTGGAGTCCATCGCGAGAGAAATGAAGATCAACGACCAGATCCGTGTGCGTCAGGTCCGATTGATCGACGCCGACGGCACCCAGCGAGGCATCATCGATACGAGAGATGCCATCCGCATGGCCCGTGAGCAAGACCTGGACCTGGTGCTGGTCGGAGAGCAGGCGCAACCGCCTGTGGCGAAGCTGCTTGACTACGGTAAGTACCGTTACGAGTTGCAGCAGCAAGCCAAGGAGACGCGCAAGCGCTCACGCCAGCAGGACATGAAGTCCATCAAGTTCCGCATCAAGATCGACCGCCACGACTACGAGACCAAGGTCAACCACATCAGGCGCTTCCTGAAGGACGGTCACAAGGTCAAGGTGACGATCATGTTCCGCGGACGTGAACGCACCCACCCCGAACTCGGTCAGGACATCCTGACCAGGGTCGCTGCGGATGTCACGCAGTTAGCGGTGGTGGATTCGGCGCCGCTGATCGCCGGTATGGACATGAACATGGTCCTCCGGCCTGCAGTCGCTGCCGTGGCCGTAACCGATTGATCTCGCAGGCTCCCTAGGAGAGAAGAGAACGCATGCCGAAGCTGAAGACCCATAAGGGCACCAAAGCCCGTGTCAAAGTCACTGGGCGAGGTAAGGTCGTGGCCATGCGATCCGGGAAACGCCACCTGAACTTCAAGAAGTCAGGGAAGCAGATCCGCCAGGGTCGTACAGGTCTGATCATCGCCACGCCGGATGCGAAGCGTATCAAAGCGCTTCTGCCCTACGATTGAGCGGGGATTAGACCATGCCAAGAGCCAAGACCGGGATCGTCCGTCGTCGTCGCCACCAGAAGCTGCTCAAGCGAGCCAAGGGCTTCTGGGGCCTGCGCAGCAAGAGCTTCCGCATCGCGCAGCAGACGCTGCTCAACGCGGCCGACTACGCCTACCGCGATCGTCGCGACAAGAAGGCCGTCTTCCGTCGCCTGTGGATCGCCCGCATCAACGCCGCTGCCCGGCAAGAAGGCCTGAGCTACTCGGTCTTCATCGCCGGCCTCAAGCGTGCGGGTGTGAACCTCGACCGCAAGGTGCTGGCCGACCTGGCCGTGCGTGAACCCCAGACCTTCAAGGCCCTGGTCAGCCAGGCCCGCCAGGCCTGAGCCCGACGCCGGGCCCGTAGCGGCCCCAGACCATGCCTTGACCGAGCCGCGTCCCTTGAAGGGGCGCGGCTCGCTGCTTCTCGGTACGATGCGAGACGATGGCCCTACCGCTCACCCCGGCCCCGCCCGGCACCCGCCGCGCCCAAGCCACCTTGGAACGACGCGCCCGCATCCAACGCGCCGCCTTGGCGCTGTTCGACGCCAACGGCCTGGAAGCCACCACGGTCACGGACGTGGCGCGCCACGCAGGCGTGTCAAGGGCCACCTTCTTCAACCACTTCCCCAACAAGGAAGCCGTGCTGGTGGCCTGGTTCGCCGAGGTGCTCGAAGGCGTGCAGCACGACCTGGCCCAGGTGTTGGAAGAGGGGGACCCATTCGAGGCGTTGTTCCGCTTCTTCGACGCACTGGCCGGCTTCACCGAGGCCCACCGGGCACGTGTCCTTCCCCTGATGTACGAGCTGCTCAACCCCGACTTGGAACGCTCACGACGCGCCTTCCTCGCCCTGCCGCTGGCCCAGCTGCTGCGCCGGCTGCTGGCGCGGGCACAGCAGCGCGGCCAGGTGCGTCCCGACTTCTCCCATGGTCGCCTTGCGCGGGTGCTGGCCAACACCTACGTGCTGACCGCCTTGCAGTGGGCGGCCTACCGGCAGGAGCGCTCGGTGCGCGACGAGCTGCGCAGTGCGCTCACGCTTGCCCTCGACGGGATGAGGGCTGGCGAGCCCTGATCCCGTCGACCCCATAGTTCAGAAGCCCTTCTGCACGTCCACCTGGTTGCGCAGCTCACCAGCCGCCAAGGCCCGCAGCGTGGCGGCCACGTCCTCGGCGCGAGCCCGCTCGGCCTCGTCGACGTCGGCTGCCCGGTGGGGGCTCATGACCACGTTGGGCAGCTCCCAGAAGGGCAGCTTGGCGGGGTAGGGGGTCTCACCATCGGCGTAGTCCCGGCGGTAGCGGTACCAGACGTCGAGGCCGGCGCCACGAAGTCGGCCTTCCTTCAAGGCCCGGTAGAGGGCGTCCTCGTCGAAGACGGCCCCACGACCCACGTTGACCACCACGCCGCCATCTGGCATCAGCCTCAGGCGCCGCTCGTCGATCAGGCCGAAGGTGGCCGGCGTGCCCGGCAGGCTGCAGATGACCACCCTGCTCCGGCTCAGGGCTTCGTCCAGGCCGGAAAGGTCGACGGCCGCCACGCCCAGATCGTCCGCAGGCGCGCCGCGCTGACGGAAGGCGACCACCCGCATGCCCAGCCCAAGCAGGGTGGGTGCGACGTGGCGACCGATGGCCCCGTAGCCCAGCAGCAGCGCCTGCTCGCCGGCCAGGGCCATCGACCTCAGGTCCCCACCCGGCCCGCTCCAGTCGCCGCGGCGTAGAGCGGCGTCGGACGCCAGCACGTGGTTGCAGACCGCCAGCAGCAGCGCCACCGCGTGCTGCGCCACGAAGGGGGCGTTGTAGTGGGAGTTGTGGGCGCTCAGGTGCGGGCGTTGCAGCAGGCCTTCACGCAGGGCTGGTGGCAGGCCGGCCCAGGACACCACCACGTGGCGCAGGTCGGGCGCGTCGAGCAGGGTGGCGTCGTTGTCGAGCAGCACCCGAACACCGTCCATCCTGGCGCGGGCGGCCTGCTGGTCGGGCTCGTAGATGAGTTCGCAGCCCTCGGGCAGCAGGGCGGGGTCGAGCGGGACCTCGGGGGCGGCGTAGCGCCACAGGACTCGGAAGGGCTGGGTGGGCATGGGCCCATCATCCCACCGCCGTGGTCGCCGCCAAGGGGTGGCGGCGGCGATGACGAACACCCGGACGCCCGCGCCTGCTGCGCTTACACTGGGCCGTCATGCGCCTCATCCGCGGCCTGTCCGCTGCCCTTGAAGCCTTCGCCCGCCGAGCCCCCGCCCAGGTCGATCCCGCGCGCCGCGCGCAGGTGGAGGCCATCATCGCCGAGGTCAGGACGGGCGGCGACGCCGCCCTGCGCGAGTTGAGCCTGAGGCTGGACGGTGTGGCCCTGGCCGCCATCGAGGTGTCGGCTGAGGAACGGCGGACCGCGGCGGCCAGCCTGCCCCGCGAGCTGCAGGCCGCCATCGACCACGCCATCGAGCGGGTGCGGGCCTTCCACCAGCGCCAACCGAGCAGCGGCTTCCTGGACGCCGGCCCAGAAGGCCTGCTCGGCCAGTTGGTGCAGCCCCTGCGCAGGGTGGGCTGCTACGTGCCTGCCGGCACCGCGCCGCTGCCCAGCTCCTTGATCATGACCGCCGTGCCCGCCCTGGTGGCCGGGGTGGAGCAGGTGGTGGTGGCCAGCCCGCCGCGGCGCACGCCCGGCGGCGACCGTGAGGTCGGGGTGGACGCCGCGGTGCTCTACGTGGCGGAGAAGCTGGGTCTGAGTGCGGTCTACGCCCTTGGCGGGGCCCAGGCCATCGCCGCACTGGCCTACGGCACGCAGAGCGTGCCGGCGGTGGACAAGGTGGTCGGACCCGGCTCGGCCTGGGTGGTCATCGCCAAGGCCCTCGTCTTCGGCCAGGTGGGCATCGAGTCGCTGCCCGGTCCAACAGAGACCCTGGTCGTCGCCGACGCCGGGGCCGATCCCATGCACGTCGCCGCCGACCTGCTGGCCCAGGCCGAGCACGACGAGGCGGTGCCGGTGCTGGTCAGCGACGACCCAAGCCTGTGGCCAAGGGTCGAGGCCGAGCTCGAGCGGCAGCTCGCCCACCTGCCGACCGCGGCCGCAGCAAGGGAGAGCCTGCGCGACCGCGGCCTGGTGGTGGAAGTGGATGACCTGAGCCAGGCGGTGGAGGCCGCCAACGCCTTCGCCCCAGAGCACCTCTGCCTCCTTGTGCGCGAGCCGTGGGCGCTGGTGGGTTCGCTGCGCAGCGCGGGTGCGCTGTTCATCGGCGCTCACTCACCCGAGGCCCTTGGTGACTACGTGGCCGGGCCATCGCACGTCATGCCCACCGGTGGGACGGCCCGCTTCGCCAGCGCCGTCAACCTGCGCGACTTCCAGCGGGTGGTGCCGGTGGTGGCCTTGAACCAGGCGGCGGTGGCCGCCCACGGGCCGGCCGGCGCCCGCCTGGCGCGGGCAGAGGGCCTCGAGGCGCATGCCAGGGCGATCGAGGCCCGTCTTTCCGGCACCTCCGCCCATGACGATGCCGACCTTCGCGCAGCTGGGCGGGTGCCCCCAGGCGTGGGGGAAGGTTGAGGAAGACCGTCTCTCCCTTGCGTGTCTTGGCCCTGGCCCCGCTGCCCCTGCTGGTCGTCGCCCTGCAGGCCTTGTGGAGCGTGTGGTCGGCGCCCTCCTTCGACCTGCTCGGCGCCGAGGACTTCGCCGCCTTGGTGGCCCAGCACTGCCCGGCCGAGGCCATCGTGGTCATGGGTGCAGCCCAGTACGACGGCGAGCCTTCTCCTGCCCTGCAGCGCAGGCTGGTGGGGGCGGAGAGGCTGTACCGCGCCGGCTGCGCGCCGCTGGTCCTGGTCAGCGGCGGCCGGCGTGAGGGCGACCGCTTCTCGGAAGGCGAGTCCGGCGTGGCCTACCTCCGGCTTCGCGGTCTGCCTGACGCGGCCCTCATCGCCGAGACCGAGGCCCGCACCAGCGTCGAGAACCTGAGCCTGGCCCAGGCGCTGCTTCCCGCCGGTCGCTGGTTGGTGGTCACCGACGACCTGCACAGCGTGCGCACCGGGGTGGCTGCGCGAAGGCTTGGGCTGGATGTCGAGGTGTTGGGCGTGCGGGTGCGAGCCGGGCGCTGGGACTACGCCCTGCGGGAGACGACGGCCTTGATCGCTTACCGCCTCGGCGCGTTCCGCTGAGGCCGCCAGGCTGCGTGGGGCAGGAGGCAGCCGGCGAGCCTAGCGCCGCTGCGCCTTCCGCTGAGCACGTTGCCTCAGGGTCTGGCGCAGGATCTCGGTGTACATGCGGAGCCGGGTGAGCAGCCCACGCAGCCAGCCGCGCTTCTCTTCCTTCATGACCTGCGACACGTCGTCGAGCGGCACGTCCACCGTGCGCCAGCCTTGGCGCGCGGCGTGGCCGGTGATGGCGATCTCCACCCCGTAGCGGCTCTGGGACAGGCCTTCGACCGCCAGCAGGCCGTCGCGCAGCAGGCCACGCTGGCCGTTGAGGCTGGGGGTGAGCTTCTGGGCGGCCGTCGTGGCCCAGCGGCCGCCGGTGAACACCCCACGGCTCATGTCCGCCAGGCCGTCCACGACGGGCTCAGCGAGCGCCCGCACCTGTTCGGGCCGTAGTCCGACCAGGTCGGCGTCGAGCAGCACGAGCACCTGCTCGGACCTAGACCTGGCGCCTGCCGCCAAGGCGCCCCCCTTGCCCAGGTTGCGGGGCAGGCTGAGCACCTCGGCGCCGGCCGCGCGCGCGGCCTCGGCGGTGTGGTCGCCTGAGCCGTCGTCGATCACGAGCACCGGCCCCACACCAGACGCCAGCGCCGTGCGCACCACCGTCGCCACGGTGGAGGCTTCGTCGAAGGCTGGGATGAGCACGGCGCAGTCGGCCCCTGTCGTCACGGCGCTCCCATCATCCCCCGAACAGCCCACCCAGTTCCTGCACCGTGATGAGGGCGATCAGGAGCAACACCGCGGCCACACCGAGGAAGTGCCATGTCTCCTCCTGGCCAGGGCGGAAGGGGCGACCGCGCATGGCGACCACCGTGGCGAGCAGCATCCGCCCGCCGTCCAGCCCGGGGATGGGCAGGAGGTTGAAGACCGCCAGCGAGAAGTTGATCAGGGCAGCGAGCAGCAGCACAGGTGCGAGGCCGAGGCTGGCCGCCTGGCCCATCATGCTCACCATGCCGACCGGTCCAGCTACGTCCTGGTTGGGCTGGCCGCTGAGCGCGGAACCGAAGCCCCTGACGAAGCCGGTCACCATCTGGGGGAAGAGCCTGACGCCGAAGGACAGCGACTCGACCAACGCCGTGCCGAAGCCGACGCCCTCCACGAAGGCGGGCCCCAGTTGCACACCGAGCAAGGGGCGCTCGCCAGCAGGCAGCCCCGGTGGAGGCCAGGCCGTCTCGAACGATCGCTCGAGGCCATGGGCGTCCACCACCCGCAGACTCAGCGTGCCGGTCGCCTCTTGGATGGCGCTCACAGCCTGGGCGGGTGAGGGGTCTTGAACCGCGCCGATGGACAGCAGCCGGTCCCCGACGCCGAGGCCGAGGTCGGCCGCCACCGAGCCGTCGACCACGCCGACCAGCACCGAGCCCTGCATGGCTGGCGCGTGGCCGCTGACCAACTCGCGGTAGCCGGGCGCCATGGTCACGGCGGTGGCCAGCAGCACGATGCCGAGCGCGTAGTTGGCGATCACGCCGGCCACCAGCACCCACAGCTTCTGCCACAGCGGGCGAACGGCAAGGCCCTCGTCGGGATGGCTGAGGCTGCCGTCCTCGGCGACCTTGGGTGACATGCCTGGCAGGTCGACGTAGCCGCCGAGCGGAAGGGCGGAGACGCGCCACTCGGTGCCGCGCCAACGCCTCCGCCACAGCACCGGGCCCATGCCGATGCTGAAGGCGCGCACCGGCAGGCCGACACTGCGCGCGGCCAGGTAGTGCGCCAGCTCGTGCACCAGCACGGCGGTCATCAACACGAGGATGAAGACGATGGCGGTCAGCATGACGGGTCCGCTCTGCGGCACATGGGGCCAGTATGGCAGGTCAAGGTCAGCCCCGGTCCCGCTGGCTCGTGGAGGCTGTGTCCGGCCGTGGCCCGGGCCCATGCTCCTGCTTCGGCCCGCCCTTGGGGCGCGCGGCCTTCTCCAGCCAGCGGACCACGTCGGTCTTCGACAGCAGCCCCACAAGGCGCCCATCCGCATCGACCGCCAGCAGTCGACCGACCTCGCTCTCCGCCAGGCGCTTGACGGCCGCCTCCAGCTCCTCATGCTCCGACACCGTCTCAGCGGGCTTCAGCAGGTCACCGACGGTGGTGTCGTCGGCGGCGGCGGGCAGGTCTTGGCTGCGCACGAGGCCAAGCGGCCTTCCCTCCGTGTCGAGCACCGGGAAGCAGCTCACAGGGCGCATCGCCTGCAGGCGCTTGAGCTGGGCCATGGGCCAGCCGAGGTCGATGGTGATGGGGGAGGTGGTCATCGCCTCCCTGACGCGGTGGCCCTCGAGGGAGCGCCGCACCAGGGTGCCGAGCACCTCGGCGTTGCCTGCTGTGTAGATGAAGAAGGCGATGGCCAGGAGGTAGATCTGCAGCGTGAGGAAGCCGTAGATGCCGAGCAGCACGGCCACTGTGCGGCCGACGGTGCCGACGATGCGGGTGGCCCTCCCCTCGTCCATGCGCAGGCTGAGCAGCGAGCGCAGCACCCTGCCACCGTCGAGAGGCAGGGCAGGCAACAGGTTGAACACGGCCAGCGCCAGGTTGGTCATGGTCAGGTAACTGACGACGAAGGCCGCACCGCCGCCCAGCACACCGCCGCGCAGCAGGGCGGCCAGCAACAGGCCGAGGCCGACGCTGGTGACGGGCCCGGCGATGGCCACCACGGCCTCGGCCCCCCTGCGTCGCGGCATCTCCTCCAACTGCGCCACACCGCCCAAGAACCAAAGGGTGATGCGCTGGGTGCGCACCCCGTAGGCCCGCGCGGTGAGCGCATGACCCAGCTCATGGATCAGCACGCTGAGGAACAGGCCGACGGCGGCGGCGAGGCCGAGCAGCCAGGGAGCCGAGCCTTCGGTCAGCCGGCCGGCGTCCAGGACCACGCCCATGCGGCTCATCAGTTCGGCGTAGGCCGGCACCTGGGAGCCGATGAGCCAGGCGAACAGCGGCAGCACGAGGGCGAAGGACGGATCCAGCTCCACCGGCACGCCGAAGAGCTTGAAGGGCAGGCGCCATCCGCGTGGGCTCATGCCCTCACCGCCATGGTGTCCAGCGCCTCCGCGGCCAGCCGTCTGGCCTCGTCGTCGACGGCGGCCAGTTCGTCCCAGCCAGGCGACCGGCTGCCGGCCGTGCTCAAGGCGGTGGCCAGCACCGTGGGGATGTCGCTGAAGCGCAGACGGCCCGCCAGGAAGGCCTCGACGGCCACCTCGTCTGCTGCGTTGAGGCGCAGCGGCGCCTCGCCGCCCATGCGGCCGGCCTCGAAGGCCAGCGCGAGGGCGGGGAAGCGCTCGGTGTCTGGTGGATGGAAGCTCCATTCACCGGCCAAGGGCAGGGGTTGGAGTGGGACCGCCGGCCTGTTGGGCGCTTCGATGGCGTACTGGATGGGCAGGCGCATGTCGTGGGGTCCGATCTGGGCCTTGAGGCTGCCGTCCTTGAAGCGCACGAGTCCGTGCACCAGCGACTGCGGGTGCACCACCACCTCGATCCGCTCCACCGGCAGCTCGAAGAGGTAGGCCGCCTCCAACACCTCGAGGCCCTTGTTGAAGAGGGTGGCGGAGTCGACGGTGACCTTGGGTCCCATGCTCCAGTTGGGGTGGGCCATGGCCTGTTGCGGGGTCACGAGGCTGAGGTCGGCGGGGCCGAGCCGGAAGGGACCGCCGGATGCGGTGAGCACCAGCCGATCGATGCCCTCCTTCGGTTCCCCGAGCAGGCTCTGGAAGAGGGCGGCGTGCTCGGAGTCGACGGGGGTGATGCGGGCGCCGCTGGCTCGCGCCTCCTGCCACACCAGGGTCCCGGCGCAGACCATCGCCTCCTTGTTGGCCAGGGCCACCGTTCGTCCTGCGCGGATGGCGGCGCGGGTGGGGGCAAGGCCTTGGAACCCTGGGATGGCGGCCACCACCACGTCGGCTTCGGCGGCTGCGACCTCGCAGGCGCCTGCTTCGCCGATGAGCAGCCGGGTGCCTGCCGGCAGGTGGGGGCGCAGCGCCTCGGCAGCCTCGGGCAGGCAGCTCACCATCGCCGGCCGCCAGCGAAGCACCTGCTCGAGCAGCGTCGCGCCGTCGCGACCGGCGACGAGACCGACCACCTGGTAGCCACGCCAGGCCGCCACCTCCAGTGTCTGCCGGCCGATCGAGCCGGTTGACCCAAGGACGGTGATGCGTCTGGGTGAGGCGGCCTCCAGCTGCCATGCCTGACCGAGCGGGTCGGTGGCCTGCGACATGCCGGTATCATGGCATCCGAAGCACTTCACCGCCCGCCTTGGCCAGGCATAGGAGGCAGCATGCTCGTTCGCGACTGGATGACCCCCGACCCGCAGACCGTCACCGGCCAGACCCCGGTCATGGAGGCCATGCAGCGTCTGCGCGAGGGTGGCTACCGGCGGTTGCCGGTGGTCCAGGACGGTCGCCTGATCGGCATCGTCACCGACCGAGACCTCAAGGAGGCCACCCCCTCCAAGGCCACCACCCTGTCGGTCTTCGAGCTGAACTACCTGCTGTCGAAGCTCACGATCAAGGAGGTCATGCGCTCGCCGGTGGTCACCATCGGACCGGACGAGGCCATCGAGAACGCCGCCCTGACCATGGAGTCGCACCGCGTATCCGGCCTGCCGGTGGTGGATGGTGGGCGCCTGGTCGGCATCCTGGCCATCACCGACCTGCTGCGCGCCTTCGTCAGCTTCCTCGGCCTGCGCGAGGGCGGCCTGCGGGTCACGGTGGACCTGCCGGACGAGCCAGGGGTGCTGGCCAGGGCGGCCGAGGCCGCGCCGCCGTCGAACGTGGTGGCGGTGGCCACCTCCGGGGTGGTCGAGGGGCAGCGGCGCCGGCTGGTGCTGCGGGTGGTGGGCGATGGCGCAGAGGGTTTCGGCGAGCGCCTGCGTGAGCGCGGGATCACCGTCCGTGACGAGCGATGAGCCCGGATGAGCGATGACTCAGGAGGAACGATGAGCTGGCGCGAGCGTGAGGTGGTGGTGCCCTCGCTGAGGGTGGACGTGCTCGGCGCCAAGGCCTTCGGCCTGTCGCGCAACTACTTCGCCAAGGGCGTGGAGGCCGGCCGCGTGAGCGTAGCCGGCAAGACGGCGGGGAAGAGCAGCGAGATGGCCGAAGGTCAGGAGGCCGTGGCCACCGGCCTCGGCCGCTTCCGCCTGGTCGCCGTGCTGGGGGAAACGAAGAAGGGCAACCTCAAGGTGACGCTGGCTTCCCTCCGCGACACGCCTGACTGAGTTCGGCATAGCCGCCCGAACAGGTCGCCAGGGAAGCCTACGGCCACCCCACGCGCAGAACGACGCAAAGCGTCGTTCTGCAATGGGTCCAAACCTTCAGGTTTGGACCCTCACTTTTTTACCCCCACCCTTGCCCCGCGCCTTGAACACCAACCTGAACGGCACCTCCGCGAAGCCGAGGTCCTGCCTGATGCGGTTGATGAGGTACTGCTCGTAGGCGCGCGTGACGTAGCGCTCGTGGTTCACCGAGAAGTGGAAGACCGGTGGCGCCACGTCCACCTGGCTGGCGTAGTAGATCCGCAGTGACTTGCCGCGGAAGTTGGGTGGGGCCTGCCTGTCGGTCCACACGTCGATCCAGGCGTTGAACTGGCCGGTGGTGACACGCAGCCGGGCGGTCTCGAAGAGCCGCACCGTGGCGGCCAGTAGCTCGTGCAGGCCGAAGTCGGTGAGCGCCGAGGTGTACACCCTCGGGGCGAAGTCGAGGTGGGGGAGCAGCTCGTCGATGGACTTGCGGCGGGTCACCAGGTCGTCGTCCTCCACCAGGTCCCACTTGTTGACGGCCATCACGGTGGGGATGCCGCGCTCGAGGGCGAAGTTGGCCAGGCCCATCTCGTGGTCGCCCAGCTCGAAGGGGTCGATGACCAGGATGGCGATGTCGGCGCGCCGCAGGGCCTCCTCGGCGCGGATGATCATGTAGCGCTCCAAGTCCTCGCTAGGCTTGCGGCGGATGCCGGCGGTGTCGATCAGGACGAAGGGTCGGCCGCCGAACTCGAAGGGCACGTCAACCGCGTCGCGGGTGGTGCCTGGCAGGTCGGCCACGATGACCCGCTCCTCGCCGAGGATGGCGTTGACCAGGCTGGACTTGCCCACGTTCGGGCGGCCGACGATGGCGACGCGGATGGCCTGCTCCTCGGCCACGTCGTCCTCTGGGTCGTCCGGCAGGCGTTTGGCGATCTCGTCGATCAGCTCGTAGGTGCCGCGGGCGTGCTCGGCCGAGGTGATGAAGGGCTCACCGAAGCCAAGCGCATAGCTCTCGAACATGGCGGCCTGCTCCTCGTGCCGCGGGTCGTCGAGCTTGGTGGCGATCAGCAGCACGGGTTTGCCTAGGCTGCGCAGCCAGGCGGCGATCTCGTGGTCGCCTGCATGGACGCCCTCGCGGCCGTCGACGCAGAACAGCACCAGACCCACCTCTTCGAGGGCCTTGCCCACCTTCTCCTTGATGTCGCGTTCCCAGCGGTCGCCTGACCACAGGCCACCGGTGTCGAGCAGACCGACGACACGGCCGTCCTCCAGCTCCAGCCGGCCCTCCTTGACGTCCCTCGTGACACCGGGCTGATCCAGCACGATGGCCTCACGTCGACCGAGCAGGCGGTTGAACAAGCTGGACTTGCCCACGTTGGGGCGTCCCACCAATGCGACCTTAGCCAAGGCGTGCCCCTTTCCCTAGTCGTGCGCCGTTGGCCCAGTCGCGGGCGGCTTGCGGCTTGCGGCCGGCAGCCTGCACCTGCTCCAACCGAACGGCGTCTTGACCGCAGGCTACCAGCAGGCCATGAGCGTCGAGGGCTAGCACCTCGCCGGGCTCGCCACCGGCCGCCGTGGCGGGGAGGTCCGCCTTGACGGGATGCAGCCGCAGCAGCTTGAGCACCTGTGCCTGCTCGCCCTCGCCCAACTGACACCAGCTCCCCGGCCAGCCGGCCACGCCGCGGTGCCGGTTGCCGATGGCCTCGGCGCTGTCGGTCCAGCGCACCCTGCCGTCCTCGCGCGTCAGCCTCGGTGCCAGCGTGGCCTGCGTGTCGTCCTGTGGGTGGCTTGGCAGCCCCCCGGCGATGAGGGCGGCGAGGGCCTCGGTGATGGCCTCCGCACCAAGCTGGGCCAGCGCCGTCGCCAGCTCGGTCGCGTCGGTTCCCGCAGCGATGGGATGCGGCCGGACGAGTCGCACCGGCCCGGTGTCCAGCCCCACCTCGGTCTGCATGATCGACACGCCGGTGACCGGGTCGCCTGCGATGAGGGCGTGCTGCACCGGCGCGGCGCCGCGCCAACGGGGCAGCAGGCTGGCGTGCACGTTGAGGAAGCCCTCGCGCGGGACCGCCAGCAGCTCGGCCGGCAGGATCTGGCCGTAGGCGGCGGTCACCGCCACGTCGGGGGCCAGCTCGGCCAGCTGCTCACGGAAGGCGACGTCCTTGCGCAACCGCTCTGGCTGGGCAAGGGGCAGGCCAAGCTCGCCGGCTCGCTGCGCCACCGGCGGGGTCTGGGTGCGCATCCCACGCCCCAGTCGTCTGTCGGGCTGGCTCACCACCAGCACAACATCGTGGTGCCGGTGCAGCGCCTCGAGGCTGGGCAGGGCGAAGTCGGGCGTGCCGAAGAAGGCCACCCGCAGGCGACGTGCTCCGGTCGCCGCCGCGGATGGGCTCAAGGCCACGGCTGCGATGGCTGGCCGAGGCGCCTGAGCTCCTTGAGGTGGGCCTTGGCGTCGCGTTGCATCTCGGCCAGCTCGCGGCGGTGCTCGTCCATGACCTCCCGGCGCGCCTGGGCGGAGAGGCGGTCGAAGTACAGCACCCCGTCCAAGTGGTCCACCTCGTGCTGGACGGCCTTGGCGTGGACGCCTTCGAAGTCGGCCTCCTGCGTCCGACCCTCCAGGTCCTGGTAGCGCAGGCGCACATGGGCTGACCTCGTCACCTTGGCGCTGAGGCCGGGGATGCTGAGGCAGCCCTCGACGTCCTCGCGGACCCCCTCGCTCTGAACGATCACCGGGTTGACGAAGAAGACGGCGGCGGCGCGCTCGGCCTCCCAGTCGTGCTCCTCCTCGGGGTCGAGGGCGCCGGCGTAGCTGCCGGTGAGCACGAAGGCGCGCAGCGGCACGCCAACCTGCGGGGCGGCCAGGCCGGCGCCCTCTGCTTCGACCAGTGTCCCGATCATGCCATCGGCCAGACGGCGGAGGTCAGGACCGAAGTCCTGGACGGGGCGGGCCTTCTGCCGGAGGACGGGATCGCCATAGAGGCGGATGGGGTAGGTCTTCATCGCAATCTCCTGTGTCACTGCTTCTCGGCTTTGCTCGGGCCGCGGCGAGCCACCGGCCCCAAGGTGCGGTCAGTCGAGCGTGACGGTGGGCTCGGGTTCTGGGACGGGTGCCGGACCCTGGTAGTCGAGGTCCACCGTCGGGATCTCCATGGCGACCACGCCGTCAGGCAGGGTCAGCGTCAGTGGCCGAGTATACCGACCGTCGGCCACCGGCTCCGTCGGCAGGGCGGCGACGCCAACCACCTGCTCCAGGTCTTCGATCAGGCTCTGCGGCCCGACCAGCAGCACCGAGCTGCTGACGTTCCGGGGCTCGGTCCAGCCGTCGGCGAAGATCGGCAGCAGGCTGACGGGCACCCTGCGCTCGATGCGCACCGCCTGCCGTTGCAGCGTCACCGCCACGTTGACCGGCTGCACCGTCAACTCCGGCAGCGGCCGGCCGGCGGCGTCGATGGCGTAGGTGGGCAGGCTGAGCACGCCCACGCCGCTACCGGCGGGCACCGGGGCCACCACGGCTGCCACCTGTGCCACCACGGCTGCGCGACCGTGGACGGCGGCGGTGTCCGGGTCGGCGGCGGTCAGCAGACGCTGGTCACCCCCTTCGACCCCGATGACCGTCACCAGCACCGGCACCGTCCTGCTGGTCAGCGCCTCGAGCACACCGAAGACCTCGCTTGGCGACACGCTCTCGAGCGTGATGCCCTGGGGCGGCGCCACCTCGATGCTGACGTTGAACTCTCCCGAGAGGCCGGTCAGGTCCAAGACCGCCTCCAGGTTGTCGGGACGCAGGCGGTTGACGCGGGCGGTGGGGCCGGACACGCTGACGGTGGCCTGCGTCGGCAGGCCGACCGCCACCTGGTCGTCGGCCAGGCCCTCCACCACGATGGGCACGACGAGGCTGCTCTGGGCGGTGCTGCCGTCGGTGCTGGTGAGCACCAGCCACAGCACGAGCGCGACGGCAAGGGCGGCCAGCTTGCGTGGCCAGTGGTGCGTGGCGCGGTCAAGGAGGTTGCGCCATGGGCTGGGGGAGGTCATGGGCCGAAGGCCTCCCTCAGCGCCACCATGACGGCGGCCGGGGCGATGTCGACCTGCAGGCTGCCGTCCTTGGCCACCGACACGGTGCCGCGCTCCTCACTGACCACCAACACGAGGGCGTCGCTGACCTCCGACAGGCCGAGGGCCGCCCGGTGGCGGGTGCCCAGCTTGGCCGACCAACCCGCCTCGCGGTCGCGCTCGGAGAGCGGGAAGATGGCGCCGGCGAAGGTGATGACGTCCTCCTTGATGATGACCCCGCCGTCGTGCAGTGGTCCCTTGCTGTCGAAGAGGGTCTGCAGCAGCGCGGCGGAGACCGGTGCCGAGAGGCCGACGCCGGCCTGGCCGTACTCGCGCAGCGGGGTGGAGCCCTCGATGGCCAGCAGCGCCCCGATCCTCTGCTGCGACAGCTCGCGCACCGCGGTCATGATCTCCTGGACCGGGTCCTCGGCCAGGTCGCCGCGGCGCCGGCCGCGACCGAAGCGTTCGAGCGCGGCACGCAGCTCAGGCTGGAACACCACCACCACCGCCAGGAAGGCCACCGGCGCCAAACGGTCGAAGACGGCCGATGTGGCAAGCAGACCGAGCTGGGTGGCGAGGAACCACAGGGCGGTGAGGGCGGCCAGTCCACGGAAGACGTTCCAGGCACGCGAACCGATGAGCAGGGCGTACGCCTGGTAGATGAGCGTAGCGAGCACCAGCACGTCGATGACGTCGATCAGGCCGAAGCCGTCGAACCAGGACAACGGTCGCCTCCGGTGGGTCAGGTGGTCGGTAGGCCCTTCGCGCGCGAAGAGCAGCAGCTGTGCGTGGTGCACGGTGCTCCGGTACGCGATGCTACCACGGCCCGACGCGGTACACTCGGAGGGTCATGCACCCGCGCGTCCTCTGACGCGCAGCCCGGCGCACCTAGGTGCAGGCCCGGCCACGGTGCGGGAAGGACACGCGCTCATGGACATGCTCCTTCAGCGACTCGACGCCCTCCGGGGGTATCTTTGACTTGGCTGGCAAAGAAGCCCGCCTTGCGCTCATCGAGCCCGACCTGAACGACCCTGCTCTGTGGAACGACCCCGAGAAGGCACGCCAGCTCAACCAGGAGGCCACGCGTCTGCGGCGCGTGGTGGACAGCTACCATGGCTTGGCTTCCGACCTTGGCGGTCTGGTCGAGCTACGCGAGATCGCCGGTCCGGAGGACGAGCAGGCCATGGACGAGGAAGAGTCCCGCCTCGCCGCCGACTTGGAGAAGCTCTACCGCGAGACCCTGTTCACCGGCGAGCACGTCGATCGCGCCGCCATCCTCACCATCAAGCCGGGGGCAGGCGGCACCGAGTCGTCCGACTGGGCCGGCATGCTGCTGCGCATGTTCCGCCGCTTCGCCGAGCGCCAAGGCTTCAAGGTGGAGCTGCTCGACGTCGTGGGCAACGACGCTGCGCCTCAGGGTGTGGACTACGCCCAGATCATCGTGCGCGGCGACCGTGCCTTCGGCCTGCTGAGCGTGGAGGGCGGCGTGCACCGGCTGGTGCGGGTCAGCCCCTTCGACAGCCAGAACCGCCGCCACACCAGCTTCGCCTCGGTCGAGGTCATGCCGGAGATCGACGACGACATCCAGATCGCCATCGACCCAAAGGACGTGCGGGTGGACGTCTACCGCTCCTCCGGCCCAGGCGGCCAGTCGGTCAACACCACCGACTCTGCCGTGCGGGTGGTCTACCGGGGCGGCACGCCGGACGAGATCGTGGTGACCTGCCAGGACGGCAAGTCGCAGATCAAGAACCGCGAGAAGGCCATGACGGTGCTGCGCTCGAGGCTGTGGGAGCGCGAGGAGCAGCGGCGCCTGGACGAGCAGCTCAAGGCCCGCGGTCAGCAGAAGGCCATCGAGTGGGGCTCGCAGATCCGCAGCTACGTGCTCGACAAGCAGTACGTCAAGGACCACCGCACCGGCGCCATGCGCCACGACCCAGACGCCGTGCTCGACGGCGACATCGAAGACCTCATCTGGTCTGGCCTGGAGTGGCGGGCCGGAGCAGCCGTCGCCGCCGCGGGCGCCTGAGCGGCTGAGCCGTGCGGGTGCTGGCGATCTCCGACGCGGTATCGCCGGTCATCTACTCCGAGAACTTCCCCAACAACCTGCCGCCCTTCGACGTGGTCCTGGCGGCAGGTGACCTGCCTGGCTACCTGCTCGAGTTCGTCGCCACCAAGCTGCGCACCACGCCGGTCTACGTCATCGGCAACCACGGCAACGCCTACATACGCTCGGCCGACGACCCGGAGGAGGTACGCCTGCCAGGCGGCTGCATCAACGCCCACATGCGCCTGGTCGAGGTCGAGGGTCTGTTGGTGATGGGCCTCGAAGGCAGCGCCCGCTACCGCCCAGGGCCGCATCAGTACAGCGAACTGGAGTACCACCGCATGGTCATGTCGCTGACGCCGCGTCTGCTGTACCAGCAGTGGCGCTATGGTCGAGCCGTGGACGTGCTCCTCACCCATGCCCCACCCAAGGGCCCTCATGCGGGCAGCGATTGGCCCCACCGTGGGGTTGGCGCCTTCAACGCCTTCAGCCGCCGATGGAAGCCGGCCGTGCACGTGCATGGCCATGTGCACCTCGAGGGCGCCAACGCCTCGCGCAGCTACGTCGACGAGCTGGGTGTTCGCGTCATCAACGCCTATGAGTTCACGCTCTTCGACATCGACCTGGACGCCAGGAGGAGGCGCTCGTGAACACCGGATCCCTGGGCGCCGTCGCGCCGTCCTGGCAGGAGCTGCTGCCTGATGGCGTGCCGGCAGGCAGCGCCGTCCCCTGGTTGGCGCCCGACGCCCTCGACCACCTCGGCGACCCGGACGGCGAACGGGTGGCGCTGCTGCAAGGCCATCCCGTGCTGCTGCCACGCGCCGCGGCCGGTCACCTGCGCCTGAGTGGCGCCGACCGGGTCGACTTCCTGCACGGCCAGGTCAGCCACGACGTGCGCGGCCTGCCCACCGGTGGGGTGGTCGACGCCCTCATGCTCGACCACAGGGGGCAGGTGCGCGCCGGCCTCAGCGCCTACCGCCGCGAGCAGGACATCTACCTGAGGGTGGACGACGGCCACGGGCCGACGGTGCTGCGCGAGCTGCATGACCACATCGTCTTCGACCAGGTCGAGATCAACGACCTAGGCGCAGAGCTGGCGGCGCTCAGCCTGGTCTGCGGGCAGGAGGAGAGGCTGCTCGCCCTCTTCCCCCAGGCCGCAGAGGCGTTGGCCGCCCTGCCGCCTGGGCAGAGCCTGGCGGTCCCCTACGGCGACGCCTCCCTGCTGCTGCGCCGCTGGGCGCTCGGCCCCTTGCACGGTCTCGACCTGAGCCTGCTCAGGCGGCAACTGCCCGAGCTCTGGCAGGCCTGGTCGGTGAGCGGTTGGCGGCCGGTGGGGGAGCGTGCGTGGACGGCGGCGCGGGTGGCCTACGGGCTGCCGAGCGCCTTGGCGGAAGGCAGGCTCGGCTTGCCGCAGGAGACGGGCCTCGAGCCGCGGGTGAGCTACCGCAAGGGTTGCTACCTCGGCCAGGAGATCATGGCAAGGGTGGAGGCAAGGGGTCGCCTGAGACGCGGCTTGGCCAGCCTGCGCCTGGAAGGGCCGCCACCGGCGCTCGGTCTTAGCCAGGGCTGGCGGGTGCTGGACGGCGCAGGCAAGCCGGTGGGCCAGGTGGGCAGCGCAGCACCATCACCCGATGGCGACGGCTGGCTGGCATTGGCCGTGCTGCGGCTGGACCACCCGGCCGAACAGCCGCTTGCGCTGGCGCCTGAAGAAGGGGTCGCGCCCTACCTGGAAGATGCGCGGGTGCCTGCGTGGCGCCGGGACTGAACGCGTCCGGCCCAATCTCTCACGAAGCTCTCAGATGGCGTCGATACGGTCGGGGACGTATGAGCAGAGGGGACAGAACCGCCACGTGAACCCTGCCCCTCAGGGCCGCAGAGCGGCCGTCTTCCACCTCCCTCGCCTCACCGCTTCTCTCATCATCGCAACGTGCTCGTTGTTCGCCGCCTCCGCGCTCGCGCAGACGGACGGCTACGCTTTGGTCACGGTGCGTCCTGGCGACGCCATCGGCGTCATCGCCCAGCGTTACGCCGTGTCGGTGGAGCATCTGCTCGAGGCCAACGGCTTGAGCGGCAACCTCATCCGTCCTGGCGACGTGCTCAAGGTGCCCCTGTTCGGCCACGAGGCCTTGGGCGGGATCGTCCAACTCGCGCCGGACCCGCCCCCTGGTTTCCGCCGCCACACCTTCGCGTCCGGTGACACGCTGAGCGGCCTCACCTCGAGGTACGGCATCTCCATCGAGGCGCTCGTCGGTGCCAACCCCGACCTCTCCTCGCTCGACCGGCTGCCCGTTGGGGTGGAACTGCTCATCCCGCCAGGTGAAGGCCTGGTCGTTGTGTTGGAGAGCGGCATGTCGCTCACCGACCTCATCGCCGCCCACGGCGCCGACGCGGCGGCCGTGGCCAGGGCCAACCAGATCCGCAGCCCCCTCGACCTGCGTCCCGGCATGCTGCTGTTCCTGCCCCAGGTCAAGCCGGCCGCTGCCCTGGAGCGGCTCGCCCAGGTGCGGGAGCTGGAGAACACCTACATCTGGCCGTTGCAAGGCCGCATCAGCTCCTACTTCGGCCGACGGCAGTTGGGCATGGGCACGGCCAGCTTCCACAGCGGCCTCGACATCGCCGCCCCGAGCGGCAGCCCTATCGTCGCGGTGCGCAGTGGCACGGTCACCTTCGCGGGCTGGTCCGACCGGGGTTACGGCAACCTGGTCAAGATCCGCCATGCCGGCGGGGCGGAGACCTGGTACGCGCATGGCAGCCGCATCCTCGTGTCGGTGGGCCAGAGCGTGGCGCAGGGCGAGCGCATCATGCTGGTGGGTTCGACGGGCTTGTCGACCGGCCCTCACCTGCACCTGGAGATGCACGTGGCCGGCCGCGCAATCGATCCTCTGTCCGAGCTGCGCTGAGGGCCATCGGCACGAGACCTGCACCCAAGACCGAAGCCCGAAGCTGCTGTCCTAAGCGTGCAGGATGCGCCCGCAGGACGGGCAGCGGGTGATGCCCTGGCCCTTGAGCACCTTCTGCACCACATGGATGGGCAGCTGCACCTGGCAGCCGCCGCAGCGCTTGTTGTCCTTGATGGCGACCAGGGCCAGACCGCGCCGCGCCTTGCGGACCTGCTCGTACTGCTTCAGCAGGGGAGCCTCGACGGTGGTGGCCAGCCTCTGACGCCGGTCAGCCAGGTCGGCCAGACGAGCTTCGATGGCAGCCAACCTCTCTTGCTCGGCCTCTTCCATGGCACCCAGATCGGGCACCAAGGTAGCCAGCTCAGCGCTCAGACGGTCCGACTCGCCCTGCCAACGGTCCAGTTCCTCCATCAGCGGCAGGGTGTCTTCCTCAAGCTCCTGCGCGCGGTTGGAGAACATCAGCTCTTGGTTCTGGTACTGCGATGCTTCCTTGCTGCTCTCGGCGCGCAGGGCAGCCTCGGAGGCGTCCTTGCGTCGCTGCTGGAGGGTCTTCAGCTCGAGCTCGTTGGCCGCCACCCGCTTGCGCAGGGCCTCGTGCTCCATCTGCACGCGGGCGTGCTCGGCGCGCAGGTCGCGGACGGTGGCGCGTAGGGTGATCAGCTCGGCTGGGACCTCACTGCGTTGGGCGGCGACCTGATCGCCGTCGAGGTCGAGGGACTGGACCTCGCTCAGGGTCTCCAGCATGCGGCCTCCATCACGAAGACGCTCCCTGCGGCGGAGGCCACAGAGAGCGCTGACGAGTACGAAAGGGGAACGGTCTTCACGTCCCGCACTCTACCATCCCAGCCGCGGGTGTCCGTCCGTGGGTAGGATGGCGCGACGATGGAAGATTCTGTGGAGGGCATCCTGACGCGCTGGTCGCGGCACGCCGTCGCCGGCCGGGCCTTCGGCCGCAGCGAGGGCAGCCCGCTGCTGGAGGTGGCCATCGGCGACACCGTCCTCCAGCTCTTCGAACGCACCGGTCCCTACCTGGCGCCGGTGGGGCCGGTGCGCGTCCTGGTGCAGGCCACCACCGAGACCTTCGGCCCCTCGCCCGCCGAAGGCCGCTCCATGCAGGCCAGTGGCCTGTCGCGGTTGCAGCTGCACGGCCAGGTCGTCGAGACCGACGGCGCCTGCTGGTTGATCGACGCCGGGATCCCGGTGCTGGTCGGCCTCGATCCTCGTGGGCCCGGCCCAGAGGGCAGGCATGGGCAGGACCTGCGTTGGCGGCCGCAGCCAGGGGACTGGGTGAGCTGCGACAGCCTGGCTCCGCTGCACGGCTTCGTGGTCAAGGGTGAGCGGCGCGATCGCGTCTCTGGCTCCACCGACGACCTGGTCTAGGACCTGCTTTGGGGCACGCTGGTGCGCCCGCTGCCCCGCCGAGGCCCCGGCACCTGCTACGCTGGCCCGTCATGGCTGCCTCGGCCCACCTCATGCCCAGACCCGACGAACCGCCCTACACGGCACCCGTGCGGGCCGTGACGGTCGGCTCCCCGGCCTTCCGCGCCGGCGTGCGGGCCGGTTGGGAGCTGCTGAAGGTCAACGGCGCCTGGGTGCCCGACATCCTGGCCTACCGCCGTGAGCTGGAGCGAGGCGAGGTGTCGCTGGAGGCGCGCGAACCAGGCGGCCGCACGGTGAGCTTCGAGGTGAGCTGGGAGGACCCAGGCCTGGAGTTCGAGGACGTCATCTTCGACGGCATCCGCCGCTGCGCCAACAAGTGCGAGTTCTGCTACGTCCACCAGATGCCAAAGGGCTTCCGCAAGAGCCTCTACATGATGGACGACGACTACCGCACCAGTTTCCTCTACGGCAGCTTCGTCACCCTCACCAACCTGAGCGAGGACGACATCCAGCGCATCCTGAACGAGAACCTGTCCCCGCTCTACGTCTCTGTGCACACCGCAGACGAGGGTCTGCGCAAGGACATGATGAAGTGGTGGCGCCTGAAGGTGAAGGACCCGCAGGCCACCAGCGTGCGCGGCATGATCGAGCGCCTGTCCGACATCGACCTCTACACCCAGGTGGTGGCGCTGCCAGGCCGCAACGACGGCGACGCCCTCGAGCACACGCTCGACTACCTCGCCTCGCGCCCCAACGTGCTGCAGGTGGCGGTGGTGCCTGTAGGGCTCACCGAGCACCGCCGCAACCTTCCTGAGCTGAGCACCTTCAAGGCCGATGAGGCCGAGGCCCTCGTGCGCCAGGTGGAGGCCTTCCAGCGGCGCATGCAGAGCGAGCGTGGCAGCCGCTTCGTCTTCCTCAGCGACGAGTTCTACCTGCTGGCCGGGCGCCCCATCCCCGCTGCCGATGCCTACGAGGGCTTCGAGATGCTGGAGAACGGGGTGGGCATGGTGCGCGACTTCCTGCTGGCGCCTTTGCCCGAGATCCCCAAGGCCCTGCCGCGGCCGCTCAAGGTCATCTGCGCCACCGGCCTGCTCTTCGGGCCCGTGCTGCAAGCCGCCTTGGCGCCGCTCAGGTCCGTCGAAGGGCTCACGCTGGAGGTGAGGCCGCTGGTCAACCGCACCTTCGGCGCCGTCACCACCGTGGCCGGCCTGCTGGCTGGCCGCGACTTCCTCACGCAGATCCAGCCGGGGGAGGCCGACCTGCTGCTGGTGTCACCCAACGTGGTGAAGTACGGCACCGAGACGCTGCTGGACGACCGGACCCTGGACGACCTGCGCCATGACCTGCGGATGCGTGTGGAGATCGGCGGCACCAACTTATCCGAGCTGATGCAGACCATCCTCAGCGGCGAGGCGCATGGCGCCCTGCCGCAGTTCGGTTTCTCGACGCATGCGGTGAAGGAAACATCGGGTCAGCACTGAAGTGCTGACCTAAGCAGTGCTTCGCACTGCGGGGCCAACACTGGTGTGTGGGTCAACATGGACCACCGGCCGGGTGTACGCTCTTCGGCATGATCGATCTAGACATCCGCAACGTGCTGCAGGACCGTGTCGGTCCTGACCACGGCCTGGACTGGGCCAGTGAGGCCAAGGCCAAGGGTCCTGAGCTGGAGGCGGCGGTGCGCGCCCTCAGGTCCCGCGCAGCCGACCCTGAGGCCATGCTCGGTTGGACGGCCCTGCCGGCCGACCATGCTCTGGCCGACGCCGTGACCTCGGCGGCGGCCGAGCTGGCCGCCTTCGCCACCGACCTGGTGGTGCTCGGCATCGGTGGCAGCAGCCTCGGTGCTCAGACGGTGGTCCGCGCCCTGCAGCACCCGCAGCGCATGCTCCAGGCCGATGGCCACGGCATGCGCGTGCACCTGGTCGACAACGTCGATCCCGACGTGATCCATGGCCTGCTGCATACCCTCGACCCGGCTCGCACGGTGGTCAACGTCATCTCCAAGTCCGGCACCACCGCCGAGACCATGGCCGCCTGGCTGGCCTTCCGCGCCTGGCTGCGTACCGCCTTGGGTGATGGCTACGCCCGCCACGTGGTGGTGACCACCGACCCGAGCGCGGGTGTGCTGCGCCCCCTGGCGGAGGAGCGCGGCTACCGCTCCTTCGGCGTGCCGCCATCGGTGGGCGGGCGCTTCTCGGTGTTCTCGGCCGTCGGCCTGCTGCCCATCGCCGCCGCCGGCATCGACGTGCACGCGCTGTTGGCCGGCGCCGCCGAGGCCGAGGCCAGCGTGGACCAGCCCTTCGACGCCAACCCCGCCGCGCGGGCCACGCTGATCCACGCCCTGCTGGCCCGCCGCGGCAAGACCCAGAACGTCCTCATGCCATACGCCACGCGCCTCAAGGACCTGGGTGCCTGGTACGTGCAGCTCTGGGCCGAATCGCTGGGCAAGGCGGTGGACCGCAGCGGCAGCACGGTGCACGCAGGCACCACCCCCATCCCTGCGGTGGGCGCCACCGACCAGCACGCCCAGGTGCAGCTCTTCAACGAAGGCCCCAACGACAAGGTGGTGGCCTTCGTCCGGGTCGCCGCCTTCGACCATCCGCTCGCCATCCCCGACGCCGAGCCCGAGGTCGCCGGCCTGGCCTACCTAGCCGGGGCCGAGTTCGGCAGTCTGCTGCTGGCCGAGCAGGCGGCCACCGCCCACGCGCTGGCCAGCCATCGTCGACCGAACTACACATGGCGCCTGCCCGCCGTCGATGCGCGCTCGCTTGGCGAGCTCATGCAGCTCCTCATGTGGCAGACGGCACTGATGGGCGAGCTGCTCGGCATCGACGCCTTCGACCAGCCTGGTGTCGAGCTCGGCAAGCGCTACACCTACGCCCTGATGGGCCGCTCCGGCTTCGAGGACCTGCGCAAGGAGTTGGCCGAGGCCGGCGTGGAGGCGTGAGCGCGGCGGCCGCACCTCGGCGGAGCCTGGCCGCCTACCTACGGCTCGTCCGCTTCGAGCACACCCTCTTCGCCCTGCCCTTCGCCTACGTCGGCATGCTGCTGGCGGCCGGTGGCTGGCCGGGCTGGCGCGTCTTCGCGCTCATCACCCTGGCCATGGTGGGCGCCCGCACCTTCGCCATGGCCATGAATCGCCTGCTCGATGCAGGCATCGACGCCCGCAACCCGCGCACTGCCGGACGCGAGCTGCCGAGCGGCCAGCTCAAGCCACGCGACGCCTACCTGGTCGCCGCCCTCGGCGTGGCGGCCTTCATGATCGCGGGCCTCTCGCTCAACCCGCTGACCGCCGCCCTGCTGCCCGTGGCCGCGTTGGCGCTGGCGCTCTACGCCCTCACCAAGCGCTTCACCTGGCTCTGCCACGCCTGGTTGGGGGCGACCATCGGGGCGGCCGCGGCGGGAGGCTACATCGCGGTCGCCGGCACCTTCGCGCCAGAGGCCTGGTGGCTGTGGCTGGCGGTGGGCAGCTGGATCGCCGGCTTCGACGTGATCTACGCCCTGCTCGACCGCGACGTCGACCTGCGCGAGCGCCTGAACAGCGTGCCCGCCCGCTTCGGGGTCGATGGCGCCAAGCGCATCGCGGCCGGCTGCCACATCGTCACGCTGGTGGCCTTGGTGGTGGTCGGTCGGATCGCGGGCCTGGGTTGGCCATACGGCCTTGCCTGCTCCATGGCTGGGCTGCTGTTCCTGACCCAGCACCTCATGCTGGCTAGGCGCGGGCCCGCTGCGGCGCTTCAGGCCTTCGACGCCAACCTGATCATCGGCAGCCTGGTGCTGGTCGGTGTGGTGGTGGACCTGTTGCTGCCGTCGGGTTGAGAGGCAAGCTCAGCGCACGGCCACCAGCCCCAGCACGCTGCCGATCGAGAGCAGCACGCTCCAAAGGCTGATGCTGATCGCGCTCCACAGCACGACGGCGCGCCGCGCTGCGCCCAGCCCGAGGGCGATGGCCACCGCTAGGTAGATGCCGCTGATGATCGGTCCCTGCAAGGCAAGACCGGGCAGGCCGAAGCGGTCGAAGATCTTGCGCCCTCGCTCGCTGCGCGCGCCGCCGCTGCCAAGCGGGCGGCCGTTGCGTCGTTCCCACCAGACCGAGAGCCGATCCCAGCCCCAGACGATGCCCACCGTCGGCAGCAGGTTGCTGACCAGCGCCACCGCGCCGACGGCCAGCGGGTCGAGGCCAAGGACGAGGATGCCTGCCGGGATGGAGAAGAGCTCGAACCAGGGGATCATCGAAGCGATGGCGACCGCCAGGTAACCAAGCGGACCCTCGTTGGCCCAGGAGGTGAGGAAGTCGGGCATGGAAGGGAAGGTAGCATGGTTCTCGTTCCACGCCGGTGGGCCGGGGCCTGAGGGCAAGCACGTCGGT
>CAYXJZ010000036.1:0-30506 GCA_964465355.1 uncultured bacterium
CCTATACTGTTCTCATGCGGGACTTGCTGATCTTCGTGCTGGTGGTGGGTGCGGTCTTCTTCGGCGTGGGCGAGTGGCAGGGTTGGTACCTCGGCTTCCCAGGCAGCACCCCCGTGCTGCTGTACAAGCGTGATGCCGAGGCGGTCAACAGCCTGCGCACGGTGTTGCGCAACGACATGCCCATCAGTGTCAACGGCCAGGTTCGCCGTGGCTCGGTGCAGGTGCAGATCAGCTACGAGCGGCCTAGCAGCTTCCAGACCGGTGGCAGTGGCACCCCGGAGCGCGTCATCTTCGAACAGACCTACAACGCGGGTCAGACCATCGCCCTGAACCAGACCTTCGAGGAGGGCGGCGGCATCTACCGGGTGAGGATGACCTACCGAGGTGCCTCCGGTCTCTTCCGCTTCGTTTTTCCGCGCGCCTCCGAGCTCTAGCCGAGGTCTTCTTCAGCCGCTGGCCACTCGCCCTGCTGCGGCCATCTGAGGCATGATGAGGGGCGTGACGCCGACGTCCCTGCGCCTGGCCGCCATGCTGCTCCTGTTGTGGGCGGCGGCCGGCTTGGCCCATGCGGTCGTGCCTGTGCGGGTGCTGTTGGCCGACGGCCTGCCGCAGCTCACCCTCAGCTTCCCTGGCGCCCATCATGGCGCCATCGACGGCAGGACCTTCGCCACACCCCTTGGCCTCGACTGGCCCATCCAGGTCGCCGGTGACAGCCTGCTGCTGGACGGCAGCGATGTCGGCAGGGTGCTGGAACTGGGTGGGGAAGACGGTGTCGTCTTCCAAGGGCGCCGCTACCGGGGCAGCCTGCGGCTGATCGCCCGCGACGGTGTCATCCGGGTGGTCAACGTGCTTGACCTGGAGAGCTACCTGCGTGGCGTGGTGCCTTCCGAGATGCAGGCGTCCTGGCACGTCGAGGCGCTCAAGGCGCAGGCGGTGGCCGCCAGGACCTACACGCTGGTGAACCTCAGTCCCCAGGCCGACTACGACGTCTGCGCCACCGACGACTGCCAGGTGTATGGGGGCATGGACGCCGAGCACCCCGCCACCGACCAGGCCCTGTTGGCCACCGAGGGGCAGGTGCTCACCTACCAGGGCGACTTCGCGCGCACCTACTACCACGCCGACTCCGGCGGGGTGATCGCCAGCTCGGCCGAGGTCTGGGGCGGCGAGCTGCCATACCTGCAGACCTTCCAGGACGTGGTCAGCGACGGCCCCCATCGCCGCTGGACGCTGCGGTTGGAACCGGCGCGCGTGGCGCAGGGACTGAACCCACTCGGCCTTGGCGTCGGCAGTGTGCAGGGCATGCGGGTGCTGCAGGCCTCCGCCTCCGGCCGCGTGCTGAGGGCCGAGGTCTGGGGCAGCGCAGGCCGGAGCACGCTGAGTGGGGCGACGCTGCGCCAGCAGCTGCGCTCATGGGGCCTGAAGTCCACCCGCTTCGTCATGACGGGCGACCTCAGCGTCAGTGGCGAGGGCTGGGGGCACGGGGTGGGGATGAGCCAGTACGGCGCCCGCGCCTTGGCCGAGGCCGGCTACAGCTACAGCCAGATCCTGCGCTTCTACTACCCCGACACCCAGATCCAGCGGCTGACGGTCCAGGCCGCGAGATGAGCCCAGCGCCCGGCCGGGGCGGCAGCCCCGAGCCCGAACGCCGAACACTGGAGGGACACCGGCTCAGCCTGGTGCCCACCCCCATCGGCCATCTCAAGGACATCACCCTTCGCGCCATCGAGACCTTGCGCGAGGCGGACGTGGTGGCGGCCGAGGACACAAGGCACAGCCGCACCCTGCTGCGCCATCACGGCATCGACACGCCGCTGCTGCGCCTCGACGCCCACACCATCGCCCAGCGCGGGCCCTCCGTCCTGGCAGCGCATCGGCACGTGGCCTTCGTCACCGATGCAGGCACGCCCGGCATCTCTGACCCCGGTGCGGAGCTGCTGCGACTGGCGCTGGAGCTTGGTGTCGAGGTGACCGCCCTGCCTGGCCCCACCGCCTTCGTGCCCGCCTTGGTGCTCTCTGGGCTGCCGCTGCACCGCTTCGCCTTCGAGGGCTTCTTGCCGCGCAAGGGGCGCGAGCGGCGTGAACGCCTTGCTCAGATCGCCGGCCGCGACCACAGCACCGCCTTCTACGAGGCCTCGCCACGCTTGCTCGCCACCCTGCGCGACCTGGCTGCGGTCTGCGGGCCCGAGCGCCGCGCGGCGGTGGCCAGGGAGCTGAGCAAGCGCTTCGAGACCGTCGAGCGTGGCGACTTGGCAGAGCTGCAGCAGCGTTTCGAGGCCCAGCCGCCGCGGGGCGAGCTCGTGGTGGTGGTGGGGCCGAGCACCATGGCGGGGCCCGCTCGGGGCGGACTGAGCCGCCTGGCTGCCGACGCCGACGAGGCGGCCACCGAGGCGGAGGATGCCCACGCCTTGGCGCAGCGCCTGGCCGAGGACGGTCTCTGGGGCAAGGACCTCCGTCGCTCGCTGGAGGCCGCTGGGCTGGGGCGTGAGCATGCCTACGAGTTGGCCGTGCGCTACGGGCGGCGCCCTGAGGTCGGGTAAAGTGCTGGACTTGTGAGGACCGAGAAGGCCTACCCGCAGCCGGCCAGTGGCGCCGCTGCCGACGAGGGACCCGGCGACCCCGAAGCGCAGAGCACGGCGGGGCGACGCCTGTTGGGCACCAGCAGCCTGGCGCGCCTCGCCCGCTTCGCCCGTCATCGTGGTCCGGCCGTGCTGCTCACCACGGTTGAGCGAAGCGCGCTGTTCCGCGACACCGGGGTCTTCGGCGCCGCCCACAGCATCGACCCCGACCTGGCCGACTGGTTCGACAAGCATGAGAAGGTCATCCTGACCTTGCCGCAGGCCGTCATGCCCATGCCCGCCGAGCCGGCGCGCTACGCCCTCGAGCTGCGGGTGGGCGGCAGCCTGCGCCGCGACGCGCTGTTGGAGCGGCTGCTGCTCTACGGCTACGAGCGCGATGCCACGCCAGGCTTCACCGTGCGTGGCGACACCGTCGAGCTGTACCTGGGCGAGGCAGGCGAGGCCACTGGTGCCGACGACGTGCTGCGACTGGAGTTCTTCGGCGACGAGTTGGACGGCCTGCAGTTGGGCGGCAAGGCCCTGCAGAGCTTCACCGTCGGTCCGCGGGACTTGGACCGCCTGCTGGAGGCGGAGGAGGAGGATGGCGGCGAGGCCTGGACGGGCACGGTCCTGAGCAGTCTGCCAGGCACGGTGTTCGTCGACGCGCCCGAGCTGATCGACGGCGAGCTGGGCGAGATGGCCGAGCCCATCTGGCAGGAGCTGCAGCGCCGCGATGTGGTCTCCTTCGGTCGCGACCGCCTCCACCTCGAGGTCGTGGCCCCAGACGAGCAGCCGGTGGGCTATTACCGCGCCAAGCTGAGCGAGCTGGCCAACGACGTCGAAGGCCACCTGAGGGACGGCTACCACGTGCAGCTGCTGCTGAAGTTCGAGCGCAGCGGGCGCTACCTGGCCGAGAAGGTGCTGCCCCATCTGCAACCCAGCTGGCAGGCTCGGGTGCAGGACACCGGGCGCCCGCCAAGCAACGGAGGGCGACTCTCGCTGGTGTTGGCACCCGGCGTCCAGGGGGGCTACCGCGATCCGGTGCGCCGCGAGGTGCTGATCAGCGAGGAGCTGATCTACGGCGCCCAGGGCGGCCGCAAGCTCAAGCGCCTGCCTGGTAGGGCCGTCTACGATGCAGCGCAGCTCAGCGTGGGCGACTACCTCATCCATCCAGACCACGGCATCGGCCAGTTCATGGGGCTGGAGCCGCGGGTGGTGGTGGGCGTGACGCGCGACTACCTGCAGCTGCGCTACGCCGGGGAGGGCAAGCTCTTCCTGCCGGTGGAGCAGCTGCCGCTGCTTCGTCGTCACCCTGGCACCACCGACGACCCGCCGCGACTCTCCACCTTGGGCACCAACGAATGGGCCCGTGCGCGCGAGCGCGCACGCGTCAACGCCCAAGAGCTGGCCATGGAGCTCATCAAGACCTACGCCGCCAGGCAGGTCGCCGAGGGCGTCGCCTTGCCCGAGGTCCCCGACTGGGAGCCGCTGGTCGAGAAGAACTTCCCTCATCAGCTCACGCCCGACCAGAGGACCGCCGTCGATCTCACCCTGCGCGACATGGCAAGGCCGGCGCCCATGGACCGGCTGATCTCGGGCGACGTGGGTTTCGGCAAGACCGAGGTGGCCATCCGCGCCGCCTTCCGGGCCGTGGCCAACGGTTACCAGGTGGTCATGATGGTGCCGACCACGGTGCTGGCGCAGCAGCATTTCGAGACCTTCTCCCAGCGTTTCGACGGCCTGCCGCTGCGCGTCGAGGTGCTCTCGCGTTTCGTCGGTGATCGTGACGCGAAGGCTGTGCTGGACGGGCTGGCGCAGGGCTCGGTCGACGTGGTCATCGGCACCCACCGACTGCTGGGCGAAGGCGTGCGTTTCAAGCGCCTCGGTCTGCTGGTGGTGGACGAGGAGCACCGCTTCGGCGTGGCGCAGAAGGAGCGGCTCAAGTCCCTGCGCGCCAACCTCGACGTGCTCTCGCTGTCGGCCACGCCCATCCCACGCACCCTGTACATGAGCCTGGTCGGCCTGCGCGACGTCTCCCAGATCATGACCCCGCCCGAGGGACGCAAGCCCATCCAGACGCTGCTGCAGCCCTACGACCCGATGACCGTTCGGCAGGCGGTGCTCTTCGAGATCGAGCGCGGTGGCAAGGTCTACTACATCCACGACCGCATCGGCTCCATGGCCATGCGTGCCAAGACCCTGGCCCAGCTGGTGCCCGAGGCGCGCATCGGGGTGGCGCACGGTCAGATGGCGGCCGACGAGCTGGAGAGCGTGATGCTCGGCTTCCAGGAGGGCGCCTTCGATCTGCTGCTGGCCACCACCATCGTGGAGTCCGGCCTTGACGTGGGTGGGGCCAACACGCTGATCATCGAGCGTGCCGACCGCCTCGGCCTGGCGCAGCTCTACCAGCTGCGTGGCCGGGTGGGCAGGCGGCAGACCGAGGCATGGGCCTACCTCTTCTACCCTGGCCGCCTCACCGAGACCGCCCAACGAAGGCTCTACGCCATCTCGGAGCTCAACGACCTCGGCTCAGGCCACCTGCTGGCGGAGAAGGACATGGAGATCCGCGGCGTCGGCAACCTGCTAGGCCCGGAGCAGCATGGCCAGATCTCGGCGGTGTCGCTGGAGGTCTACACCGAGCTGCTGGCCGAGGAGATCGCCAAGCTCAAGGGTGAGACGCCAAAGGAGGAAGGCCCGCCGCCGGTGGCCATCGACCTTGGCATGGACGCGCGCCTGAGCCCCGTCTACATCGCCGACGACGACGCCCGCATCGCCTACTACGGACGCTTCGCGGAGGCCACCGGCCTGGCCGAGGTGTCGCGCCTCACCCGCGAGCTGCGCGAGGCCTATGGTCCCTTCCCGCCCGAGGTCAAGGCATGGGTGGAGCTGGCCAAGCTGCGGCTGTTGGCCGCCGGCAAGGGCGTGGCCACCGTCCAGGCCTTCATGACCGATGTGCAGATCAGCTTCCACCAGGCCGAGATCGACTACGACATGCGGGCCGTGCGTGACCTCGGCGTGCCGGTGGAGGTGACCAAGTACCCGCCTGGCTTCTCGCTCAAGCGGCGGGGTGTGGATCAGGAGCGGATGCTGCAGGCGGTGACGGACTTGCTTTATGCCTGTGGCTGATGCCGCGGTAGGCGGCATCAGCTTGCAGTTCGTGGCGCATCGCGCCACGAACTGCGGCTTAGCGGGGCCAGTCGGCCGGTAGGCCGAGGTAGTCCTCCGACAGTTCATGCACCGAACTGCAGCCGAGCAGCTTCATCGTCCGCACCAGCTCGCTGCGCAGGATGTCGATGGCCAGTGTGACGCCGGCTTCGCCGCCGGCCGCCAGCCCGTAGGCGTAGCTCCGCCCGACGAGGACGGCGCGAGCCCCTAGGGCAAGCGCCTTGACCACGTCGCCGCCGCGCCGCACGCCGCCGTCGAGCAGCACTTCCGCGCGGTCGCCCACGGCCTTCACCACCTCTGGCAGCACCCGCAGCGTCGGCGCAACACCGTCCAACTGGCGGCCGCCGTGGTTGGACACGACCACAGCGCTGGCGCCACGGTCCACCGCCTGCCTCGCGTCATCGGCGGTGTGCACACCCTTCACCACGATGGGGCCGTCCCATGCTTCGGCGATCCAGCGCAGGTCCTCCCACGAGACCGCTGCGGCCTCGAGCTGCGCCCCGATGTCGCCGTAGCCCATCGGCCCTTCCGGCAGCAGGATGTTGGGGAAGGACATGAGCCCGCCGTCCGAGAAGAAGTCGAGGAGCCAACGCGGGCGGCTCAGGATCTGCGGCAGGAAGGGCAGCATCGCCAAGGGGTTGCGGCTGAGCAGGGGACCCGTGCCGTTGCGCACATCCCGCTCGCGCATGCCGGCCACCGGCGTGTCGATGGTGACGACCAGCGCGGTGTAGCCGCTGGCCGCGGCGCGCGCCATGGAGGCCAGCGCCACGTCGCGGCCGCCGCAGAGGTAGAGCTGATACCAGCACGGTCCCGCGCTGGCCGACCTGACCTCCTCCATGCGTGTACCTGAGAGGGTGGACAGGGTGTAGGCGGTGCCCGCCTTGCCGGCCGCGGCTGCAGCTGCCGCCTCGCCACGGGGCCAGAACATGCGGCTGCTGCCCACCGGCGCGAGCAGGAAGGGCAGGGCGAGCCGGTGACCGAGGACCGTCACAGCAAGGTCCACCGAGGGGACCACGACGGCCGACCTGGGGCGCAGCACCATCTCGGAGAAGACCTGCACGTTCTGCCGTGAGGTGCGCTCGTCCTCCGCACCGCCGTCGATGTAGTCGAACACCATGCGCGGCAAGCGCCTTCTGGCCCGCCTGCGCAGGTCCTCGATGCTGACGACGACTGAGCCCCAACCGGTCATGGTGTCCTCCGAGCGGATCTGGCGATCGCCCGACGATACCGGCTCAGAGGCATGGTGTGACCAAGGAGAACCCGGCGCAGCATCTCGCTGGCCGGGTTCTCCTTGGTGCTGATGCGGACTAGGTCCGCTGCGGGTTCATGCCCGCCTGGTCTGGCTCAGAAGTGGTAGTTGAAGCCGAGCTTGCCGCCGATGCCGAACACGAAGCCTGGCACCACGCCGATGGCGGGCCCGAGTTCGAGGAAGATGCCGCCTTCGGGGAAGCCGACTTCGCTGAGGCGGTACTCCACGCCACCGAAGGCGTTGACGATCACGCCGAGGGTGCCGCCGAAGCCCAAGCCCACGCCGCCACCGACGTAGACGTCGAGGGGCAGGGAGCCGGTGTCGACGCCGAGGCCGTAGAGCACGTCGGCGCTCACGCCGAAGGAGCCGGTGTAGGCGTAGTTGACGGTGCCACGCAGGTCGAGGCCCGCGAAGGCGTTCTCGACGCCGAAGTGAAGACCAGCACCTGGCCAACCGCCGCTCAGACCTACCCAGTAACCCGATTGGGCGAGCGCGGCGCCGGAGCCGAAGAAGGCGACGGCCAACAGTGAGAGGACGATCTTACGCATGTGATCCCTCCAAGGAACTGTCGAGAAGGGAAGGCTCCTCCTCGTCTGGCTTGGGTATACCACAGCCCCAATGCGTGCGAGCGCGGAGAAAGCCACAAGTAGCGACCTAGACGCATCTCGGCTCATGCAGTCTCAGGAAAGCCCTTCCTCAGGAGTCTTCGCGACCGCTCGAGCGCTCCAGGTAACGACGCCGCGCGTCACGTTCCAGAGGGGTCGCACGGTTGCACAGCGGCACCGTGCCGTGCAGCCTCCGGTGCTCCGCCAACAGCTCGGCCTCTTGCGCCTGAGGCACGCGGCTGAAGGCCATGCGCCAGTAGGCGGCCAGCGCCGCGACCTCACCGCCTGCTGCCAGGTGCTGACGCAGGCGGTTCGGTACGTCGGTGGCGGACTGCCCGATGTAGATGACGCGCTTCTGATCGTCGGCCAGTTGGTAGACACCAGGCATGGCGTCGCGGCCGCGGGGCGGTGGCAGACGGTCGATCCTCCGCCAGCGGGCGGCGATGCTCATGGGCAGACGATGCTCATCGGACGAGGCTCAGACCGGGAAGCCCAATTCGCGCAAAGCCTCACGGTCCTCGCGCCAGTCGCGGCGGACCACCACATCCAGCTCCAGGTAGACCTGGTGGTTGAGGAAGACCTCGAACTGCTTGCGGGCGGTCTTGCCGATCTCGCGGATCATCTTGCCGCCCCTGCCGAGCACGATGGGCCGGTGGCCCATCTTCTCCACCCACACCTCGGCGACGATGACGATGGGGGAGGTGGCACCCTTGGGCGGATCACGCCACTCCACCACCTGCACCGCCACCGCGTATGGCAGCTCCTGGCGCAGATGCACCATGGCCGCCTCGCGCACGATCTCGGCCGCCCACTGCTCGCGCGTCTGGTCGGAGCTGGTGTTGCCTGGGAAGAACCACGGGCTCTGTGGCAGCAGCGCAAGCAGGTCCTCGCGCAGCGCCCACACCGCCTCGGGGTCGGCGTGGGCGGAGATGGACACCACCCGGTCGACGGCGGGGTAGAGGTCGCGGTAGAGGGCGAGCGCCTCGTCGGGGTACTTGGCCGCGTCGACCTTGTTGCCGATCAGCCATACCTTGGTGTCGGGGCCGAGGCCGTGCAGCAGGCGCGCGACGTCCTTGTCCTCGCTACCAGGAGGACGGCGCAGGTCGACCACCCAGAGGATGGTCTCGACGTCGATGACGGCCTCGCGGATCTCCTGGGCCATGGCGTGGTCAAGAGCCGTGGCGCCCCGGTGCAGGCCAGGGGTGTCGACGAAGACGAGTTGCTGTTGGTCGCGGGTGTAGATGCCGCGCACACCACGCCGGGTGGTCTGCGGCTTGGAGGAGATGGGCGCCACCTTCACGCCGAGCAGGGTGTTGAGCAGCGTCGACTTGCCCACGTTGGGCTTGCCGACGATGGCGACGAAACCGGCTTGGCTAGGGGTGTCGGACTCGGGTGCGAAGGCGGAGGACGGGACGTCGAGGTGGTCGGTGGGCATGGTGAGCCCCTCTCTCCCGCAGGCTTCTGCGGGGGGCCTGCAGGTGCCTGCAGGATAGAAGCGGTCTAGCCTACACCAGTCTGTGATCTCGCCCGAAGGGTGGCATGACGTTCGACCATCGCGGTCGCCAAGATGGCTGCTACCCTGAGGCATGTGGCGCGGTGCGCTTGTGGTCGCCGTCGTGGTCTTGGCGGCTTCCCTGTTCGGCATCCTCACCCGGCCGGTCGGCTTCCTGGCTGCGGTGTGGCCGGCCAATGCCCTGCTGCTCGGGCTCATGCTCCGTCACCCGAGGCTGGCTTCCCCAGCCGGCTGGATCGCCGCCACCTTGGCCTACTTGGCCGCCGACCTCATCACGGGTGGCGGCTTGCGCGCGACCATGCTCCTGACCGCAGGCAACCTGGCAGGCGTGGCTGCTGGTCTGGCGATCTATCGCTGGCTGCCCGCCGGACTGCGGCAGCTCGACCGCCCGCAGGCGGTGACGGCGCTGGTCGTGGTCAGCGTGGTGGCCGCCTTGGCCGCGGCGACCGTCGGCGGCTTGGCCGAGCCCCTGGTCTTCGGCACGGCGCCTTGGGCTGGTTTCCGGCTCTGGTTCGTCACCGAACTGGTGAACTTCGTCGTCATCCTGCCCGTTGTGCTGACGGCGCCATCGCTGCCTTGGCCTAGGCAGCGATTCAGGCGCATCGATGTGGCGGGCGCCTGGCGACGCGTACTACCTGCCCTCGCCCTGTTGCTCTCTCTGGCGGTGGCGATCTGGGTGGGCGGTGTCGGCACCATCGCCTTCCCGGTGCCTGCGCTGCTCTGGTGCGCCTTGAGCTACCGCCTGTTCACCGTGGCCAGCCTGGCGGCGGCGTTCAGCATGACGATGATGATCGTCCTCTCGATGCCCTGGTTCGGAGGACAGCAAGGCCAGGACTTCGAACGCACGATGTTCTCCCTGCGCCTCGGTGTCTTGCTGATCGCGGTGGCGCCACTGACCTTGAGCGTGGTGCAGCGTCAACGCGACGAGTTGTTGCAGCGTCTCGAACGGGCCGTGAACCATGACGCCCTGACCGGCATCCTGTCGAGGACGGCCCTGGAGGAGCGTTTCGTCCGGACTCTGGCCGCCCTGGCAGACGAACGGTCGCCACTGGCCTTCTTGATGCTGGACATCGACCGTTTCAAGGCAGTCAACGACCGCTTCGGTCATCCGGTGGGGGATCAAGTGCTTGCGGCCTTCGCCGCCGCCATCGGGACCTCCCTGCGGGCCGGGGACCTGTTCGGGCGCTTGGGCGGGGAGGAGTTCTGCATCCTCCTGCCCAGGACTGGGGAGGCCGAGGCCATCGCGGTCGCCGAACGCCTGCGGTCGGCTGTGGCGGCCCTCCGGCCACCGGCAGCCAACGGTGAGGAGGTCGCGTTCACCGTCAGCATCGGCTTGGTCGCGGTGCGGGGGGACGCGCAGGTGCGGGACTGGCTCAGGCTGCTACGCGTGGCCGACGCCGCCCTCTACCGCGCCAAGGCGGACGGTAGGGACCGCGTGGTGAGCGTCAGGGGCCTGGAGGCCGATGGCCAAGCGGATCTCAGTCAACCGGTCCACCCGACCTGAGTCCTGCACGATGGGTCGAGCGTGTCCGGGTGGCCCCTTGCGCTGGATCGATCTGTCGATTAGTCTCGACACATGGAATCCACTGAGGCCATCCAAGTGCTCGCCGCCCTGGCGCAGCCGACCCGTCTCGATGCCTTCAGGCTACTCGTCGAACAGGAGCCACATGGCCTGCCGGCTGGTCAGGTGGCGGATCGCCTCGCCGTCCCGCACAACACCATGTCCAGCCATCTGGCGTCCCTGAGCAGGGCCGGCCTGGTGGCGTCGGAGCGCCAAAGCCGCGCCATCGTCTACCGCGCCCGGCTGGCGGCCGTTCAGGAATTGGTGACCTACCTGCTGCAGGACTGCTGTGGTGGCCACCCCGAGATCTGCACGCCCTTGGTCGCCGAACTCATCCCCTGCTGCACCCCCGGATCGGTACAGATGGAGGCCTTCAGTGTCTGAGCGTGTCTACAACGTCCTGTTCCTTTGCACCGGCAACTCCGCCCGGTCCATCATCGCGGAGAGCGTCCTTGCGCGCGACGGCGCCGGCCGCTTCCGGGCCTACTCGGCAGGCAGCCGCCCGAGGGGCGAGGTGCATCCTCTCGCGCTCAAGGCCCTCGAACGCTCCGAGTACCCGGTGGAGGACCTGCGCTCGAAGAGCTGGGACGAGTTCGCGACGGCCGATGCGCCGGTCATGGACATCGTCATCACCGTCTGCGACAATGCCGCCGGCGAGAGCTGCCCCGTGTGGCCGGGGCACCCGGCCACGGCCCATTGGGGCATCGAGGACCCGGCGGCCGTCGAAGGCTCGGAGGAGGAACGGGAGGCCGCTTTCGCCACCGCCTTCCGCTACCTCAAGAACCGCGTCACGCTACTGCTCTCGCTGCCGATGGCCAGCCTTGACAAGATGTCGCTGAACACCAGCCTCCGCTCCATCGGCAGCATCGAAGGCGCCACCCGCGCCACGCGCGACGCGGTCGACTGAGGTGTCGGCCTTCGAGCGGGGCCTGAGCCTTTGGGTCCTGCTGTGCATCGCTCTAGGGGTGCTGCTCGGGCAGCTCGCTCCCGGCGCCTTCGCGGTGCTGGCCGCAGCCGAGGTCGCTGGTGTCAACATCCCTGTGGCGCTGCTCATCTGGCTGATGATCGTCCCCATGCTCCTCAAGGTCGACTTCGGTGCCGTCAGTCGGCTGAGGGCCTACGGACGAGGGATCGGCGTGACGGTGTTCGTCAACTGGCTGGTGAAGCCCTTCACCATGGCGGCCCTCGGCTGGCTGTTCGTCGGCTGGCTGTTCCGGCCCTACCTGCCTGCCGAGCAGATCCAGGGCTACATGGCCGGGCTCATCATCCTGGCCGCAGCGCCATGCACGGCCATGGTCTTCGTGTGGTCGAACCTGGTGAAGGGCCATCCGCTGTTCACCCTCAGCCAGGTCGCGCTCAACGACGCCATCATGGTCTTCGCCTTCGCGCCGGTGGTCGGTCTGCTGCTCGGCCTGTCAGCCATCACCGTGCCTTGGGACACCTTGATCCTGTCGGTGACGCTCTACATCGCGGTGCCCGTGGCCTTGGCGCAACTCCTTCGTGCCCGGCTGCTCGCCACGGGAGGAGCCTCGGCGCTGGCACGATGGCTGGACCGGCTACAGCCCTTCTCGCTGATGGCGCTGCTGGCCACCCTGGTGCTGCTGTTCGGCTTCCAAGGGGAGCGGATCCTGGCACAGCCCTTGGTCATCGCGCTACTGGCCGTGCCGATCCTGATCCAGGTCTACTTCAACGCCGGCCTCGCCTACCTGCTGAACAGGGTCCTCGGCGAGCGGCACGCGGTGGCTGGACCTTCCGCGCTGATCGGCGCCTCCAACTTCTTCGAACTGGCGGTGGCGACCGCCATCGTCCTGTTCGGTCTGCACTCCGGTGCCGCCCTTGCCACGGTGGTGGGCGTGCTGGTCGAGGTGCCTGTGATGTTGAGCGTGGTGTGGATCGTGAACCGTTCCAAGGCTTGGTACGAACGCGGGCAGAGACCCGTCTATGAGGAGGTCGTGACATGAGTTCACTCGACAGTCTTCCAGTTGCCGTGATCGGCGCCGGTCCCATCGGCATGGCGGCCGCAGCACATCTGGTCGAACGCGGCCTCGAGCCGCTGGTCCTGGAACGCGGGCCATCGGCCGGAAGCTCCTTGCTGGCGTGGAAGCACGTGCGGGTCTTCTCCCCATGGCTCTACAACGTGGACGAGGCCGCCAGGACCTTGCTCGCGCCGACGGGTTGGACGGCACCGGATCCCGATGGGCTGCCGACCGGGGGTGAGATCGTCGAGCGCTACCTGGAAGCCCTTGCCAACCATCCGGCCATCGCGCCCCACCTGGTGTACGGCGCCGAGGTCACCGGCATCGCAAGGAGCGGGCTGGACAAGATGACCTCGACGGGGCGCGAGGGAAGGCCCTTCGTCGTGCGTTGGCGAGAGGAAGGCGCCGGTGAACGCAGGGTCATGGCCCGTGCGGTCATCGACGCATCTGGCGTCTGGGGACGGGCCAACCCGATCGGGGTCGACGGCATGGCGGTGGAAGGGGAGACAAAGGCGGCCCCGCGGATCGCCTACGGTCTGCCGGATGTGTCGGGCACGGCACGCGACGACTACGCGGGCAAGCGGGTGCTGGTCATCGGCGGCGGTCATTCGGCGGTGCACGCCGTGCTGGACCTGCTCGAGCTCCAGGAGTCAGACGCCGCGACCGAGGTGGTCTGGGCGATGCGGCGGCCGCTCGCAGGGCAGCTGGGCGAGAGTGCGGCGGACGATCAGCTCCCGGCCAGGGCCTCGCTGGGGACCCGAGCGAGACGGGCGATCGATGATGGCCGCGCGAAGCTGCTGGCGCCCTTCGCGGCCGAGCGCGTCGCGCTGCGGGACGATGACGTCATGGTGACCGGGAGCTTGGCGGGTGAGCCGGTCGAGCTCGCCGTCCACCGCATCGTGGTGGCCACCGGCTTCCGTCCCGATCTGTCCATCCTGCGCGAGTTGCGCGTGGTCCTCGACCCCGTCATGGAGGCTCCGCCTGCCCTGGCGCCGCTCATCGACCCGAACCACCACTCCTGCGGCACGGTGCCGCCCCATGGGGCCGCCGAGCTGGCGCACCCCGAGACGGGCTTCTACATCGTTGGCTCCAAGTCCTACGGTCGTGCGCCCACCTTCCTGATGAGGACGGGCTACGAGCAGGTGCGATCGGTGGTCGCGGAGATCGCCGGGGATCACGCAGCCGCGCGTTCGACGCAGTTGGTGCTACCGACCACCGGCGTCTGCGGCGGGCGCCAGCGAGCCAGTGCCCCCATCGCGCTTGAGTCCATCGCAGCTTTCACCAGAGCAGACCAAGGCGGCGGCCTCGGCAGCGGGAGCTGTTGCGGCTGAGCACCGCGACGGGCGGTCATCGCAGAGCCGGGGCAGGCGTCAGCTATGGCCCAGGATCTGGGCGGCGAGTGGCGGCTAGCGCGCCGTGCTTCTGACCCTCCTCGCCGCCTCGTTGCTGTTGGTGCTGAGCTTCTGGTTGGCCGCTTCCCTTCCTCCCCTTCGTTCACTCGGCTAAGCTGGTCGCTGTTCCGCGGTGCGCGATGCTGCCGTGACAGGAGGACGTGCATGGCTGCAAGCGTCTCGCTTCGAGACCGGCGATGGCGGCGGCTGGTTGGAGCCCTGGCTTCGGCCTGGCTTGGTGTCGCCATGGCGCAGTCCCTCCCCACGCCCGACTGGCCCGACCTCCGCCCCGAGCTGCACGCCTACGTCTGCCGCGCCGCGCCTGGCGGCGGCCCGGTGGCCACCACCGAGGCCGAGCGGCTGCGCTTCGAGATGCGTGCCCGCTACCGCGACTTCCTACCGGCCTTCTTGGCCAGGGTGGGCGACACGCCTCCTTCGCAACTGGTCATGCCGGTGGACGGCGTGCGGGTGGCGGAAGTGGCCAACACCTTCGGGGCGGCTCGCGATGGTGGCCGCGGCCACGACGGGCAGGACATCTTCGCTGCGCGCGGCACGCCGGTGCGGGCAGCGGCGGCCGGCTTCGTCTACCGCATCGACGACCTCAGCCTTGGCGGCCTGTCCGTGACCATCGTGGGCGATGGGGGCTGGCGCCACTACTACACCCACTTCGATGCGGTGCCGCAGGACCTGACCGAGGGGCAGCGCGTCGAGGTCGGCACACTCATCGGCTTCGTCGGCAACTCGGGCAACGCGGCCAGCACGCCAACCCACCTGCACTATGGCGTCTACCGGGGTACCGACGACGACCATTGCGCCTGGGCCGCCTTCGACCCCATGCCGATGCTGGTCGACCGGCCGTAACGAGCCTAGGCATCCCAAGACGGCTGGCTCAGCGCCTACGCTTGCCGGCCGCCAGGGCCGCCATGTACTCGTCGAGGTCGCGCACCGGTCCTGGCCAGGTCGACCGCGCCGTCAGCACCCCCACCACCGCCATCGACAGCCCCGCCAGCGTGGGCAGGAACCTCTGATGCCATGGCGAGTCAGGCAGGGCGAAGATCGAGACGACCAGGGCGGCGGGCAGCAGGGGACCGAGCAGGATCAGCGGCAACAGGGCGGTGAAGACGGTGCCGCCGCGTTCAAGCCGTGCGAGGCCCTCTTCGGCGGCGACCAGGGTGGCCAGGCCGCCGATGGTGTGCACGTAGTTGCCCAGTTGACCGGTCTTCACGGCGAAGGCCCATGGCCCCTGCTCGCCTTGGATCCAGAGTCGGGTGGTGTAGAAGGGGCCGTACTTGCTGCTCTCGGTGACGGAGCGCATGCGCTGCACGAGCCTCGGCTCGATCAGCTTCTGGCCGTCCCGGCGGCCTTGCAGCCGCAGCCCTTGATGGGTCAGCGTGGCCCACACCTCGCCACGCAAGCCCTGGCGGCGGAGCCAGATGGACGAGCCGAGGACGACGCCGTTCCCCGGCGGTGGCCAAGGCCGGCGCTGGGCGCTCACCCCGACGTTCCCTTGGTGGACATGGCCCATGCTAATGCCTCTCCAAGGACGGCTTGGCCGAGCCGTCACCGGCGGTCAGGGTGGATGATGGCGGCATGGGATGCGGATCGGCCACGTCCCGGCGGCCGCCACGGTCGGCCGGCTCAGCAGCGGCGGGTGCTGTTCGCGTTGGCCGCCCAAGCCCGGGCCCACCCTTTCCTGGAGCCATACGACCTGCCCCTGCCCTTGCCCCACTACCTGACAGCCGCTGGGGCCGTCGTGCTGCTGTCCTTCCTTGGCGCCGCGCTGCTCGGGCGTCGCCCGTCCCAGCCTAGGCAGATGCGGGTGCCTCTGCCTGCCCGACCCACGGCTCTTGTGGTGGCTGGGCTCAGGGCCTTGTCGGTGCTGGCGCTCGCATCCTTGCTGCTGGTGGGCTTCCTCGGTGAGCAGGGTGATTGGGGCAGCAACCTCCTGCCGTTGGTGGTGTGGGTCGTGTGGTGGGTGGGGTTGGCGTTCCTCTGCGCCTTGCTTGGCGATGTCTGGGCCCTGATCGATCCATGGCGGAGCATGGGGTTGGCGGCCGCAGCCCTCGGCAGGTGTTGGCGCGGCGGTGGACTGCTGCGCCAACACCGATCGCCGCCGCTGCGCTGGCCGGAGCGCGCCGGCGTCTGGCCGGCCGTACTCCTGTTCCTGGCCTTCGCCCTCGTCCTGCTTGTGTGGCCGTCGAACGCCGTGCCAGCGCGCCTGGCCGGCCTAGTCCTTGCCTACTCGCTGTTGGCCTGGTCCGTGATGGCCCTGTTCGGGGTGCAGGTGTGGTTGCGCAGCTTCGATCCCTTCTCGCTCTACTTCGGCTTGTTCGCCCGCTTCGCCCCGGTGGCCGGTGGGCGGGACGAGGCAGGGAGGCCAAGGCTGCTGCTCAGGTCATACGGAGCCGGGCTGGCGCAGGCGGAGTTGCCCTCCTGGACGTTGGTGGCCTTCGTGTTGACGGTGCTGGCCGTCCTCGGCTTCGACGGTTTCAGCGAGACGCCTGCCTGGTCGCGCACCGTTGGCGCGGCTGTGGCCTGGTCGTACGAGGTCGGGCTGGTGGAGCGGGTCGGCTTCGTCGCTGTCCAGAGCCTGGTCAAGACCGCCGGCCTGCTGATCTTCCCGCCGATCTTCGCGACCGTCTACCTGGCTGTTTGCGGCTTGTGCGCACGGCTGGGCAGGCTGGGCCTGAGCACCGTCGCCCGCGGCTACGCGCTCAGTCTCGTGCCCATCGCCATCGGTGTGCACCTGGCGCACGACTTCGCGCTGCTGGCGGCACAGGTCGGGACGATCGCGCCTTCGGGCGCAGGTCCGTTAGGCTTCGGATGGGACCTCCCTTGGGCCGGCGATCGCCTCGACCCAGGCCCCATGCGGATGGGCACGGTGTGGGCGGTGGCCGTCGCTGGCGTGGTCCTAGGGCACACGGCCGCGGTGTGGTCGGCGCACCGGGCCTCGGTCCGCTTGGCGCTGGGGACCGGGGCGCAACTGCCGATGGTCGTGCTGATGGTGGCCTACACGGTCGCCAGCCTGTGGGTGCTGTCGCAACCCATCGTCCGCTGAGGAAGGAGATGACCATGACCTCTGTCGTCCTGAAGACCCCGGTCGTCCTGAAGACCTCCGTTGTCCTGAAGGCCATCTGGCTGGCTGCCCTTGTCTTGCTGCCGGGTGCCGCCTTCGCCCAGGAAGCCGGCGGCTGGGGCATGCGCGCGCCGCTGCTTGCCCCCAACTCCGAGTTCGCCGTGGCCGAGTTGGGCGGCTTCATCTACGTGCTGGGCGGTTACCCGGCCGACCGGGGGACGGTGCGGACGGTGCAGGTGTACGACACCGCCACCGACGTCTGGACCTTCGGTCCCGACCTGCCCATGCCCAACAACCACGGTATGGCGGCCGGCGTCGGCGGCAAGGTCTACCTCATCGGCGGGCAGACCAGCGCCAGTGGCGACAGCTATGTGAACACGGTCTACGAACTCGACCCGACCAGCGGGGTATGGACCGAGCGCGCGTCCATGCCCACCCGACGCTCCGCCGGTGTGGCCCTTGTCCACGACGGTCGTATCTACGTGGCTGGTGGCCGGCCGCCACGCGGCCACGACTTCGCCGTCTACGACCCGGTCACCGACAGCTGGGAGACGCTGCCCGACCTGCCGAGCCAGCGCAACCACATCGGTGGCGCCGTCATCGCCGGGCGCATCCACGTGATCGGCGGGCGCCTTGGCGGCGGCTTCCAGAGCGACCAGACTGCCGCACACGAGGTCTTCGATCCGGCCTCCGGCATCTGGCGCGTGGCCGCCCCGCTGCCCCGGCCGCGCAGCGGCCTCAACGCCTTGCTGGCCGAAGGCTGCCTGCATGCCTGGGGAGGGGAGTGGTCGGGCGGCATGTTCGCCGACCACGACGTCTACGATCCGGTGAGTGATCGATGGACCAGCCTGCCGCCCATGCCGTTGCCGGTGCACGGCGTGACCGGTGCTGCCTACGTCGATGGCCTCATCTTCCTGCCGGGCGGTGGCACGCAAGTGGGCGGGTCCAGCGGCAGCTTGCACCATCAGGTGTACCGGCCCGAGGGGTCATGCGGTTGATGCTCAACCGGCGCCAGCCTGGTGGGCATCCCACCCGCCACGGTGGCCGTATCGTCAGATGGCTGAGGGAAGCGGCGTAGCCGGTGGCCGGCCAGCGATGGGAGGCAAGGTGTCGGACATCGACCTGAAGGCGTGGGAGGCCGAGATGACGGCCTGGCGCCGCGACCTGCATGCCCACCCTGAGTTCGGCTTCCATGAGACGCGCACAGCGTCCTTCGTCGCCCAGAAGCTGCGTGCGTTCGGTCTGGACCAGGTCGTCGAGGGCATCGGCGGCACGGGCGTCGTCGGCACGCTGCGGCGCGGTGAGGGGCAGCGCTCCATCGCGCTACGCGCCGACATGGACGCCTTGCGCATCGAGGAGCAAGGCGACCACGAGCACCGCTCGCGCCACCCGGGCCTGATGCACGCCTGCGGCCACGACGGTCACACGGCCATGCTCTTGGGCGCTGCCAAGCTGCTCGCCAGCGAAGGCGGCTTCGACGGCACGGTGCGCTTCATCTTCCAGCCCGGCGAGGAGTGGGGCAGGGGCGCGCAGGCCATGATCGACGACCGTCTGCTGTGGCGCTTCCCCTTCGATGAGATCTACGGCCTGCACAACCTGCCCGGCCTACCGGTCGGCCACTTCCAGACCCGCGCAGGGGCGGTCATGTCGGCCGAGGACCTCTTCGACATCACCCTCAGGGGGGTGGGCGGCCATGCTGCCAGCCCGCAGATGGGCCATGAGACGCTGGTGGCCGCCTGCGCCCTCGTCATGCAACTGCAGACCATCGTCTCGCGCCGCCTCAGACCCACCGACACGGCGGTGGTGTCTGTCACGGAGCTGCTCACCGACGGCACCCGCAACGCCCTGCCCGGCCTGACCCGCGTCCTCGGCGACGCCCGCAGCTTCCGGCCGGAGGTCAGCAAGGCCATCGAGGAACAGTTGCGCACCATCGTTCGCGGCACGGCCGAGGCCTACGGGGTGGAGGCGCACGTCCTCTACACCCGCGAGTTCGTGCCTCTGCTGAACGACGCCACGCTGGCGGAGGAGGCCATGGCGGCCGCCAAGACGGTGTTCGGCGACCAGGGCGTGGCCGTCGCCGACGAGCCGATGACCGCATCGGAGGACTTCGCCCGCTTCCTCGAGCACGTGCCAGGCTGCTTCGCCTTCGTGGGCAACGGGGAAGCGTCGGCGCCGCTGCACAACCCGGGTTACGACTTCGATGATGCAGGGCTGCTCCACGGGGCGCGGTTCCATGCTGCCATCGTGCGGCGGCGGTTGCCGCGCATGGCAGCGTTTGACTAGGCGACGTGCCCGCGCTGCCCTGTCAGAGCCTTGACGTAGACGCCCCAATCCTCCACCGGCCTCGGCTAGGCGATCCTGGCCGAGATCAGCGCTGCCGCCATCGCCAGCACGCCCACCAGGAAGGGCGCGAAGCGCAGGTACCAAGGCTCGTTGCCAAGGAGGAAGACCGAGACGGCCAGACTGCCGAGCAGCAGGGGGCTCAACATGATCGCCACCGCCAACGCGCCGCCCACCGAGGCGCCGCGCTCCAGCCGTTGCAGGTGGCCGAGCGAGGCGACGCGGCTGGCCAGGTTGCCCACCGTCTGGACGTAGGCGCCCACATGCAGGCGGGCGACCGACACCACCGCCGGCTTCGGATCGCCTTCGATCCAGATGCGGGTGGTGTAGAAGGTGCCGTGCCTGCTGGCCTCCGCCACCGACCGCAGGCGCATGACCTGCTGCGGAGCGATGAGCAAGCGGCCGTCGCGTTTGCCCTGCAGCAGCAGGCCATCGTCGGTCAAGCTGACCCGCACTCGGCCAAGCAGGCCATGCCGACGGAACCAGGTGGAGGAAGCCAGGTCGAGGAAGCCAGGTCGAGGAAGCCAGGTCGAGGCTGTGCTCATCCATGGACATCAGACCATCACCGTCCTTGCTCACCGTGCATAGGCCTAAGCCTACAGGTCAGGCCAAAGGCTTGGCTGTACGGGTGCGGCCTGCTCCCCGTCCTTCTCGTCCAACGATGACAAGGTCACGCCAAGGAGCCGGATGCCCTTCTCGACCGGGAACAGCGCTTCGAGCAGGGCGGTGGCCGTCGCCTCGAGTTCGGCCGCGCTGGCGAAGGCCACTGCGAGCGTCTTGCTGCGGGTGATCTGCTGGAAGTCGGCGTACTTCACCTTGAGCGTCACCGTGCGCCCGCTGATGGCCCTGGCCTCGCAGTAGCGCCAGACCTTCTCCACCAGGGAGACGATCTCCCTGCCAGCCGGTTCGAAATCGAAGATGTCATCCGCGAAGGTGTCCTCGGCCCCCACCGACTTGCGGGGGCGGTGCGGTTCGACCGGGCGTTCGTCGATCCCCTGCGCGATCTGGTGGTACCAGCGCCCTGACTTGCCGAAGTGCTCGATCAGGAACTCGAGCGACCTCTCCCGAAGGTCCGCGCCCGTGACGATGCCCAGCCCTTCCATCTTGGTGGCCGTGGCCGGCCCGACGCCGTGGAACTTCTTGACCGGCAGGCGTGCCACGAAGTCAGGCCCTCTGGCCGGCGTGATCACGGCCTGGCCGTTCGGCTTGTTGAGACCGCTGGCCATCTTCGCCAGGAACTTGTTGTAGGAGATCCCGGCCGATGCCGTCAGGCCGGTCACGGCCTCGATGCGGTCGCGGATCATCTGCGCTACCTCCGTCGCGATGCCGACACCATGCTTGTTCTCGGTCACGTCGAGGTAGGCCTCGTCCAGCGATAGCGGTTCGATGAGGTCGGTGTACTCGGCGAAGATGCCCCTGATCTGCACGGAGACGGCGCGGTAGACGTCGAAGCGAGGCCGTACGAAGACCAGCTCGGGGCAACGTCGCTGCGCGCTGATCGAGGGCATGGCCGAGCGGACGCCGAAGGCGCGGGCCTCGTAGCTGGCCGAGGCCACCACACCGCGCGCGGCCGCCCAGCCGACCGCGACGGGCTTGCCCCTCAGCTCCGGAGCGTCGCGCTGCTCCACCGAAGCGTAGAAGGCGTCCATGTCGACGTGGATGATCTTGCGGACGTCGGTCACAGAGGCGGCCATGGTGTATAAGCTAGCCCCGGAATGCCTCAGACATGACGACCACATCCCTATCCCGTCCGAAGACCTACATCGCCGTGCTCATCGTTCTGGGGCTCACCCACGGGCTCAACGACCTGATGCAGTCGCTGATCCCGGCCTCCTATCCGATCCTCAGGGAGGTGTACGCGCTCGATTTCGTGCAGATCGGGCTGATCACCTTGACCTTCCAGATCGCCGGGTCCTTGTTGCAGCCTGTGATCGGGATGTTGACGGACCGGCGTCCCGCGCCCTACTCGCCTGTGGCCGGCATGATGTTCACCCTCTCGGGCCTGCTCAGCCTGGCCTTCGCGCACAGTTACCCCGTGATCCTCGTCTCGGTCGCGCTCATCGGCATCGGCTCGTCGATCTTCCACCCGGAGGCGACGCGCATGGCGCGCTATGCGGCGGGTGGACGCCAAGGGCTGGCGCAAGGCATCTTCCAGGTCGGCGGTCAGGCCGGCGGCTCGCTCGGGCCAGTGCTAGCGGCCTTGGTCATCGTTCCCTGGGGGCAACCAAGCCTTGCCTGGTTCGCGGTGATGGCCCTGCTGGCGATGATGCTGCTGGTCTGGATCGGCAGCAAACAACGGGAGATCAGCGCCGCCTTTGCCACCATGCGCGCCAACGCAAGGAAGGCCAGCGGCGAAGTGCGCCATGCGCCCATGGTCATCGGTGTCAGCTTGGTCGTGCTGACCTTGCTGATGTTCTCCAAGAACGCCTACGGCGAGAGCTTCCGGTCCTTCTACACCTTCTACCTGATGGAGCGCTTCGGCTTGTCGATCCCCTCGGCTCAGATGATGCTCTTCGTCTTCGTCCTGGCCGCGGCAGTGGGGGCCTTGGTCGGTGGTGTCGTCGGGGACCGCATCGGCCGCTACCGCGTGATCTGGATCTCGATCCTCGGTCCGCTGCCCCTGACGCTGATCCTGCCCTACGCCGACCTCTTCTGGACCGGCGTGTTGACGGTGCTCATCAACCTGATCATGGCCAGCGCCTTCGCCTCCATCATGATCTACGCGATGGATCTCCTGCCCAACCGGATCGGCCTCGTGGGCGGGCTCTTCTACGGGCTGAACTTCGGTCTTGGCGGTATCGCCGCTGCCATCCTCGGCGGCATGGCAGACAGCTACGGCGTCGAGGCGGTCTTCCGCATCTGCTCTGTCCTGCCTTTGGCGGGGCTGCTGGCCTGGTTCCTGCCAAGGATCGAGCAACGCGGCTGACCCGGGACCTCCTTGCCTAGCCGGCCGTGGCCGACCGTCTTTCCAGCCTGCGCACATAGGACGCGGCCAGCAAGCCGATCAGCGATGAGACCAGCATCACGCCAAGGAGCGCATAGACGGCGTTGTCCGCCGTCAGGATGGCGCCCGTGATGGTGGAGAGGGCGGCGCCACCACCCACCGTCATCGCGCTGGCCAACCCGGATGCCGTTCCAGCCAGCTTGGGTTGCACCGAGAGCACGCCGACGTTGGCGCTGGGCATCGTCAGCCCGTTGCCTAGCCCGACGAGCATGCAGGGACCGAACAAGGCCATCACGTGCTCCATGCCGGCCAGGTAGAGCAGCAGCCCCACCACCAGGCCACCACAGGCGATGACCCGTCCCGCCATCAAAGCGGTGGTGATTGGGAAGCGGTTGGCGAAGCGACCTGACAGGAAGCTGCCGAGCATGAAACCGGCGGTGATCGTGCCGATGAAGAAGCCCGTGCTGGCAGGCGACATCCCGAACACGGCGGCGGCGGCCAAGGGCGCACCGGCCAGGAAGGCATAGAAGGCCCCGACCGAGAAGGCCATGCAACTCGCGTAGGCCCAGAAACGCCGGGAGCGGAGGAGGCTGGGGTAGTTCCTGAACTGCTGGGCGAGGCTGTGCGAGCGGTTCCGGTTCGTCTCACCGAGACCGAACCAGCACAGCGAGAACACCGCAGCGCCGGCCAGCGCCAGGGCCCAGAAGATCGCGCGCCAGCCGAAGAACTCGTCCAACAGCCCGCCGAGCGTGGGGCCGAGCATCGGCGCGACCGCCCAAGCGGTGGAGATGGTGCCGATCATGGCAGCCGCTTGCCGCTCGCCGGACGTGTCCCTGATGGACGCCAAGGCCACCGCGTAGCCCGCCGTGATGGTGGCCTGCAGCAGCCGGAAGGCGAGGAAAGTCCAGACGTCGGTGGCCAGCGCGCAGCCGATGGAGGCGATGACGAAGACCGCCAGCGCCGTCAGCGCGATGGGCCGGCGCCCGAAGCGATCGGACAGCGGCCCCATGACGAGCTGAAGGACGGCGGCGGTGGCGGCGTAGCCTGCCAGTGAAAGGCTCACCAAACCGTAGTCGGCCTGGAAGGTGTCGGCGATGTTCGCCAGCGAGGGAAGGAAGATGCTGACCGGCAGCACCGAGAGGGCGGCCAGCAGGATCAGGGTGGACAAGCTGGGGGGTGAGACGGTGCGGCTCATCATGCTCGGGGCGCGGTCAAGGTACCACGCCCCGTCGAACCCCAACGAGAGCACTCCCGGAGCTGGGCTCTCGGGAGTGCCGACGTTCTGTGGTTGCGGGGACAGGATTTGAACCTGTGACCTTCGGGTTATGAGCCCGACGAGCTACCAGACTGCTCCACCCCGCGACGTGCCCGAACCTGGGTCGGAAGACCCTGTGATCGGATGCCCATGCTCGATGGGCGCAAAAGCCAGAATACGCCTCCTTCCCGAGGCCTGTCAAGCTGGGGGGCGCCGAGCGGGTGGAGAGGTATGAGGTCGCCAGGCAGGCCGAGGCCTTGACAACCTATCTAGCATCATGGAATCTGTGTCCATGATACTGGAGAACGCTTCGATCACCACCGAGACCGCCTCCGACCTCGGCCAGCGCATCGCCGAGCGCCTGCGAGAGCTGCGGGCCTCGCGAGGCCTCTCGCTCGACGCACTGGCCCAGCGCAGCGGCGTGAGCCGCTCGATGATCTCGCTCGTCGAGCGCGGTGAGAGCAGCCCGACGGCGGCGCTGCTGGAGAAGCTGGCGGCAGCTCTCGGTGTGACGTTGTCGGCGCTGTTCGATCTGCCCGCCGCCGATGCCGACGGCAGCCTGCTGGCGAGGCGCGACGACCAACCCCTGTGGCAGGACCCGGCCTCGGGCTACCTGCGGCGCAACGTCACCCCAGCCGGCGCCAGGCAGCCCATGCAGATCGTGGAGGTCCGCTTCCCGCCAGGTCAGCGTGTGGCCTTCGAGACCGGCGGGCGCGAGCGGCGAGCGCATCAGCAGCTCTGGGTGCTGGAAGGCAGCATCGACGTCACTTTGGGGGAGGAGCGTCACCATCTGACGGAGGGCGATTGCCTGGCGATGCGGCTCGACCGGCCGACCATGTTCCACAACCCCACCTCCCACACCGCGCGCTACGCCGTGGTCATCGCGGCAGAGGGAACGGAGCGGTGAGCACGCAGGCGTGGACGCTGCGGCGCCTGGAGGCGGTCGACGATGCCCAGCTCGAGGGCCTGGCCGAGGTGCTGATCGACTGCGTCGAAGGCAGCGCTTCTGTGAGCTTCATGCAGCCGCTCAGCAGGGAGAGCGCCCTGGCCTTCTGGCGCAAGGTGGCGCAGGGTGTGGAGGGAGGTCAGCGCGCCCTGCTCGTGGCCGAGGACGCCCTGGGCATCTGCGGCACCGTGCAACTGCTGCTCGACCTGCCAGAGAACCAGCCGCACAGGGCCGACGTGGCCAAGATGCTGGTACACCGCCGCGCTCGCAGGCAGGGCCTTGGGGCGGCGCTCATGCTCGCAGCCGAGGAGGTGGCCACAGCGCATGGCAGGTGGCTGCTCGTGCTCGACGCGGTCACCGGTGGTGACGCCGCCAGGCTCTACGAACGACTCGGCTGGCTGCGGGCGGGCGATGTGCCAGACTACGCCCTGTTCCCGCAGGGCGGCCTGTGCGGCACCACCTTCTACTACCGCTCGTTGAGCAGGGACGGCGCCTGAGGCGCCTCCCTCAGCTCCTGCCGCGCAGCCTGGGGTCCAGCGCGTCCCGCAGGCCGTCGCCGCGGGCGATGGCTTTGTCCGGCTCAGCTCCTGCCGCGTAACCTCGGGTCGAGCGCATCCCGTAAGCCATCGCCCATGAAGTTGATGCTCAGCACGGTGAGCGAGATGAACAGGCCTGGCCACACCACCCGCATGGGCGTGAGGCCGATGTAGTCGCGGCCGTCGAAGAGGAGCCTGCCCCAGGTGGGCACGTCGGGGGGGAAGCCAAGGCCGAGGAAGGAGAGGGTGGACTCGGTGATGATGGCACCGGCGATCCCCAAGGAGGCCGACACAAGGATGGGGCTCATGCTGTTGGGCAGGATGTGCCGCCACATCACGCGCCCGTTGCCCGAGCCGAGGGCGTCGGCGGCGGTGACGAACTCCCGCTCCTTGAGCGCAAGCACCTCGCCGCGGACGAGGCGCGCGGTGTTCATCCAAGACGTGATGCCGATGATGAACACGATCAGGAAGAAGACGCCGGCCTGGGGGCCGACGGCGGCCCGCAGCGCGTCGCGGAAGAGCAGCACAGACACCAGCAGCAAGGGCAGCACCGGCAGGGCAAGGAACAGGTCGGTGATGCGCATGAGGATGCCATCGATGCGCCGGAAGTAGCCGGCCAGCAGGCCAAGAACCGTACCGACGATGACGCTCACCAGCATGGCGGCCAAGCCGACCGTGAGCGAGATGCGCCCGCCGGCCAGGTTCTGGGCCAAGAGGTCGCGGCCGAGGTTGTCGGTGCCGAAGGGATGTTCCAAGGAAGGCGGCATGCTGCGGGCGCGGACGTTGGTGCGCAGCGGGTCGACGTCGTAGAAGAAGGGGCCGAGGACGACCGTCATGACGATGAGGAGGAAGACGATCATCCCCACCACGGCGCCCTTGTGGCGAGCGAACTGGCGCCAGATCTCCAGGGCCCTGCTTCGGCTGGCGGTGGGCGTGGTCGGTTGGGTCGCTAGGCTCATCAGGTCAGGTCCCTAGTCGAAACGGATGCGTGGGTCGAGGAAGCCGTAGGCCACGTCCGCGAAGATGTTGAAGATCACGATGAGCACGGCGAAGATGAAGCTCAGCGACTGCACCATCGGGATGTCGGAGACGTAGATGCCACGGATCAGCAGATCGCCGAGGCCGTTCACCCTGAAGATCTGCTCGGTGACGATGGCACCGGTGAAGATGCCGGGGATCCCGAGCGCGATCAGGGTGACCATGGGGATGAGGCTGTTGCGCAGCACGTGGCCCCATACCACCTTGCGCTCCTTGAGGCCCTTGGACCTGGCCGTACGGGCGTAGTCCTGGCCTAGGTTGTCGAGCATGGTGGAACGCATGAAGCGGCCGAGCTGAGAAGCGTTGAAGAAGGCGAGCACGGTCACCGGCATGATCATCTGCTTGACCTGCTGCACGAAGGATGGCCAGTCCCGAACCACCAGCGTCGTGTCGTAGATCGAGGGCAGCCACCTGAAATGCACGCTGAAGATGATGATCGCCAAGAGCCCGGTGAAGAAGGTTGGTACGGAGAAGCCGATCATCGAGATGAAGGTGCCGAGCTGATCGAACCAGGAGTACTGCTTGTAGGCAGATAGCACCCCGACGGGGATGGCGATGAGGACACCGAAGAGGTAGGCGAGGCCGACCACCCACAGCGTCTGGGGCATGCGCTGCACGATCAGGTCGTAGACGGGGGCTCGACTCTGCCAAGACAAGATACGGGTGCGGTTCTGTCCCCCGAGGTCCCAGCCTGTGGCGTTCTCGATGAGCGCAAGCGGCTCGTAGACGAAGAACTGGCGTAGCCACTTGCCGTACTTCACCAGGAAGGGATCGTCCAGGCCGAGCGAAGCGCGGATGGCCATGCGTGTCTCCATCGACAGCGTCATGGGCAGGTCACCCGTCGGGTCTCCTGGAGCCAGGTCGAGCACCGCGAAGATGATGAAGCTGATGGCCAACAGGGTTGGGATGGCCATCAGCAGGCGGCGGATGAGGTACTGCGTCATGCGCACCTACTGCGTGGGTTCGCGCTCGTCATGGTGAAGGGGTTCGGAAAGCGGGAGGACGGCTCGTGGCCGCCCTCCCGCTTGACCGAAGTCAACTCAGTTGCCGCGGTACCAGTCCGCGATGTTCCAGAGCTCGGAATCCCAGGAGTTCTTGGCCGTGCCCAACAGCGTGTTGGCGCGAGCCGATACATCGGCGCGGTAAACCAGCGGGATGATGACGTAGTCCTGAACGACCAGGTCGTTCATGGCCTTGATGAGCTCGGCGCGCTCGTCCAGGTTGGCCGTGACGGACAGCTGGGCGTTGAGGGCGTCGAAATCGGGGTTGACGTAGCGGATGTTGTTGCCTGGCAGCCAGTTGTTGGCGCGGCTGTTCAGGCTGGTGGACAGGTAGGCGCCCAGGTAGGCCTGAAGGTCGGTGCCGGAGGCGCTGCTGGTGTACATCTGCACATCGGTCCAGAACTTGCCGTAGGTGTCAGGGCTGCTCGGGTCGTTGCCGAAGAACACACCGGCGTCGACGTTGCGCAGTTCGGTCTCGACACCGATCTCGCGCCACCACTCCTGGATCAGGGCCTGGAAGTCCTGGCGCACGGCGTTGGTGGAGGTGGAGTAGAGCACGCTCAGACGCACGCCGTCCTTGGCGCGGACGCCGTCGGCGCCACGCACCCAGCCGGCCGAGTCGAGCAGGGCGTTGGCGCCCTCGATGTCCTGGACCTCGCAGCCGTCGTTGGCGGAGGAGGCGTACAGGGCGGGCGCGGGGATGAGGTTGCAGGTGACCTGGCCGGTGGGGCCGTAGCCGACCTCCACCAGGATCTCCTGGTCGATGGCCATGGCCAAGGCTTGGCGCACGCGGATGTCGGTCAGGAAGGGGTGGGGGTTGTTGCCGTCCATGTACTCGCCGCGGTTGTCACCGAGGGAGGGATCGACGTTGGTCATCTGGAACAGGACGCGTTCCATCGAGGTGCCGTAGGAGGTGGTGAGCTGGCCGATACCGGCGGCTTCCATCTGCGCCAGCACTTCTGGGGCCACCTGCAGGTTCCAGGCCCAGTCGGCCTCGCCGGTCTCCATGACGGTGCGGGCCGCGCTGGCGGCGTCGCCGCCGCCTTGGATGACGACGGTCTGGAAGGCCGGCTTGTCGGCTTCACGGTAGTTCGGGTTGGCGGTGTAGGTCACGACGTCGTTGACGCGCATGTCACTGACGACGTAGGGGCCGGTGCCGACGGGGAAGAAGTTCTGCTGGGTGCAGGTCTGCATGTTGGCGCCAAGGCAGTCGGCGAACTGCGCAGCCTGGAGCACCGGCGCCTCGGCGCCGACGAAGGCGCTGTAGGGAACCGGCTTGGACACGGAGAAGTGGATGGTGAAGGTGGTGTCGTCGTGGAGGGTGAAGTGCGTGATGTCGGCGAAGAAGTCCTCGGCCACGCAGCCGCCGCCCGAGGTGCAGTACTGCCACGTGAACTCGAAGTCGCGTGAGGTCAGGGGGCTGCCGTCAGACCAGAGGACGCCAGGCCTCAGGTTCCAGGTGATGCTGGTGAAGTCGGGGGACACGCCACCGTTCTCCACCGTGGGCAGGTGCGTCGCCAACCAAGGCACGTAGGCGCCGTCGGTGTCATAGCGCACCAGGGGTTCGAGCACGATCGAAGAGGCGTAGATGTCCTTGGTCCCACCGGACAGGTAGGGGTTGATGATGGAGACTGCCTGCCAATACACCAGGGTGACGGTGCCGTCACGCCCGCGTTGGGCCAAGGCGCTACCCAGCAACGCCAGCAGGATGACCGCCATCAAGAGCAACTTGACTGACTTCATGGTTCCTCCCTCGAATGCGTACCTAGCACTGTGCATGAACTACCAGCGCACAGTACTACGCGCATGGGAAGGCGCGTCAAGAACGGGTCAAGGTCACCGGCCTAGGACGCGCGGTGGCAGCCGAGGTAGACGGTCGATCCTGGGGGCTCGAGAGGGACCGGGCAAGGGACGGCGCCGAAGTCCCCTCGAGCGACTTGTCCCAAGTGTCCCAGTTCCTGACCGTGCATGGTGTACCCAAAGTGTGTCACAGGGATACAACGATGGGCTTCGAACGACCCGAACCGTCGCCGTCATCGATCTCGACGTGCGCTTCAGCGATCACCCCATGCGTCGGGCAGGGCTAGCGGCCGGGGAGCGGGGCCGGGTCATCATGGCCCGCGGTACCAGTCGGCGATGTTCCACAGCTCGGAGTCCCAGGAGTTCTTGGCCGTGCCGAGGAGGTCGTTGGCGCGGGCCGAGACGTCGGAGCGGTAGACCAACGGGATGATGGCGACGTCCTGCACCAGGATGTCGTTCATGGCCCTGACCAGGCGCGCTCGCTCATCCAGGTCGACGGTGCGCGACAGTTCGGCGCTGATGGCGTCGAAGGCCGGGTTGCAGTAACGCGTGACGTTGCCGCCCAACCAGCCGTTGGCGCGCTGCGCGGGGTTGGCGCATAGGAAGCCGTCGAGGTAGGTCTGGAAGTCGGTGCCTGATGCGCCGTGGGCGAACATCTGCAGGTCGGCCCAGAACTTGGCGAAGGTGTCTGGGCTGCTGGGGTCGTTGCCGAAGAAGACGCCTGCGTCGATGCTGCGCAGCTCGGTCTCGACGCCGATCTCCCGCCACCACTGCTGGATCAGGACCTGGAAGTCCTGCCTCACGGGGTTGACCGAGGTCTGGAAGAGCAGGCTGAGGCGCATGCCGTCCTTGGCGCGGACGCCGTCAGCGCCAAGGACCCAGCCGGCCTCGTCGAGCAGGGCGTTGGCGCCCTCGATGTCCTGGACCTCGCAGCCGTCGTTGGCGGTCGAAGCGTAGGCCTCCGGGGCAGGGATGAGGTTGCATGTGACCTGGCCCGTGGCGCCATAGCCCACCTCCACCAGGGCTTGCCGGTCGATGGCCATGGCCAGGGCCTGACGCACCCTGAGGTCGGCGAGGATGGGATGGGGGTTGCTGCCGCCGAGCACCTCGCCCCTGTCCTGGCCCAGGCTGGGATCGACGTTGGTCCACTGGAACACGATGCGCTCGAGCGAGGTGCCGTATGAGGTGGTGACCTGTCCCACGCCGGCGGCTTCCAACTGCGCCAGCACCTCTGGCGCCACCAGCAGGTTCCACGCCCAGTCGGCCTCGCCCGTCTGCAGCACGGCGCGCGCCGCGATGGCGGCGTCCCCGCCCCCCTTGATGACCACCTCGGAGAAGGCCGGCTTGTCGGCCTCCCGGTAGTGCGGGTTGGCGGCGTAGACGACCACGTCGTTGGGGCGCATGTCGGTGACCACGAAGGGCCCCGTGCCGATGGGGTAGAAGTTCTGCTCGGTGCAGCTGTGCATGGCGGCGCCGAGGCAGGCGGCGAACTGGGCAGCTTGCAGCACCGGGGTGTCCTTGCCGACGAAGGCGCTGTACGGCACGGGCTTGG
>CAYXJZ010000037.1:0-30110 GCA_964465355.1 uncultured bacterium
CCCGACACGGGTGAGCAGGCGCTCGAGATCGTGGAGTTGTTGGTGAGGTCTGGGGCTGTGGATGTGGTGGTGGTGGACAGTGTCGCTGCCCTGGTGCCGCGGGCTGAGATCGAGGGGGAGATGGGGGATTCGCACGTCGGCTTGCAGGCACGGCTGATGTCACAGGCGCTGCGCAAGCTGACAGGGGTGTTGTCGAAGTCGGGGACCCTGCTGATCTTCATCAACCAGATCAGGGAGAAGATCGGTGTGATGTACGGCAACCCCGAGACCACGCCTGGCGGCAGGGCGCTGAAGTTCTACGCCAGCGTGCGCGTGGAGGTGCGTCGCAAGGGGGACGTGAAGGTGGGGGGTGAGCGCGTCGGGAACCGGGTGCGGGTGAAGGTGACGAAGAACAAGGTGGCCCCGCCGTTCAGGGAGGCCGAGATCGAGATCATGTTCGGCAAGGGGATCGACCGCTTGGGCGACCTGCTGGGGATGGCCGCCGACCTTGGCGTGGTCCAGCGTTCCGGTTCGTGGTTCGCTTACGGCGACACGCGCCTGGGGCAAGGCAAGGAGAAGGCGGTGGAGTTCCTGTCGCAGGACCCCGACTTGGTGGCGCAGCTGCGGACCCTGGTGCTGGCCGCCATCGGTGCGGGCAAGCAGGCCAGTGGCCTGGACTCGTCCGATGAAGCGAGCGAGGCATGACCGGCCTCTGGGTCGCCATCGCCCTGCTGATCGGTGCGGCCCTCGGCTTCGCCGCCGCCTTCACCCTGCGCCGCCGCAAGGACGGCGAGATCATGGCCAACGCCCAGGCCGAGGCCCGCAAGGTCGTCGACCAGGCCAACGCCGAAGCCCGCCGGATCACCGACCAGGCCACCCAGGACGCCAACCGCCAGGCGCAGCAGGCGAGGGCGAGGCTGGACGAGGAGGCCCAGCGCCTGCGCGACCAGCACGAGGAGGAGTTGGGCCGGCGCCGTGGCACGCTCGAAGGCGAGTTCGAGCGGGTGCGCGTCGACTTGGAAGAGGGCCGCAACACCCTGCGCGAGGCACGCGAGGAGCTGCGCCGCGACCGCGAGAAGATCGAGCAGATCGAGGAGCGGCTGACCCGCCGCGGTGAACAGCAGGACGCCCGCGCCTTGCGCCTGGACGAGAACGAGGAGCGGCTCGACGCCAGAGCCCGCGAGCTGGAGGCCCAGGACGAGCGCCTGCAGGCCGCCTTGGCCGAGGCGGACCGCCGGCTCTACGAGGTCGCCCAGCTCAGCCGCGAGCAGGCCACCGAGACGGTGCTCGGCAAGCTGGAACGCGAGCTGGAGCGGGAGAAGGCCGTGCGCATCCGCGCCAGCGTGGAGCAGGCAGACGCAGAGGCACGCCGCCAGGCGCAGAACATCCTGGCCCAGGCCGTGCAGCGCTCGGCCAGTGAGGTCTCCGCCACCATCAGCGTCTCGGTGGTGCCCATCCCCAACGACGCCATGAAGGGCCGCATCATCGGCCGCGAGGGCCGCAACATCCGCGCCTTCGAGGCCCTCACCGGGGTGGACCTCATCATCGACGACACCCCAGAGGCGGTGCTGCTCTCCTCCTTCAACCCCATGCGTCGCGAGGTGGCCACCCTGGCCTTGGCAGAACTGGTGGCCGACGGCCGTATCCACCCTGCGCGCATCGAGGAAGTGGTGCAGAAGGCGCAGCAGGAGATGCAGAACTACATCCGCGAGCGCGGTGAGGAAGGCGCCCTCGAGGCCGAGGTGGTGGGACTCAAACCCGGCCTCGTGCAACTGCTCGGCCGCATGCACTTCCGCACCAGCTACGGTCAGAACATCCTCAAGCACTCGGTGCAGGTGGCGCACCTCACCGGCCTCATCGCCGCCGAGCTCGGGTTGGACGTGGGCTTGGCCCGCCGCGCCGGCCTGCTGCACGACATCGGCAAGTCCATCGACCGCGAGATCGAAGGCACCCACACCGAGATCGGCGCCCAGTTGGGTCGCAGGTTCAACGAGCCGCGCGAGGTCATCGACGCCATCGCCAACCACCACGACCTGGAGAAGGCCGAGACCCTCTTCCCCGTTCTGGTCAGCGCCGCTGACGCCATCAGCGCCGCCCGTCCTGGCGCGAGGCGCGAGACGTTGGAGAGCTACCTCAAGCGCCTGGAGAGCCTGGAGAGCATCGCCACCTCCTTCCCCGGGGTGGAGAAGTCATACGCCATCCAGGCCGGCCGCGAGATCCGCATCATCGTCGAACCCGACAAGGTGGACGACGCCTCAGCCGTTCTCCTGGCGCGCGATATCGCCCAGCGCATCGAGCGCGACATGGAGTACCCTGGCCAGGTGCAGGTGACGGTAGTTCGTGAATCGAGGGCGGTCGAGTACGCCCGATGAGAGCTGGGGACGACGTCAAGCTCTTCGCCGGTGGGGCCACTCCTGAGCTAGCTCAGGCGGTGGCCCATCATCTGAACGAACCCCTCGCCCGGGGTTCGGTGTCCCAGTTCCCGGACGGCGAGACCAGGGTGGCCCTCGAGGAGTCGGTTCGCGGCGCCGACTGCTTCGTCATCCAGTCCACCTGCGCGCCGGTCAACCAGAACCTCATGGAGCTGCTCGTCATGGTCGACGCCCTCAAACGGGCGTCGGCATGGCGCGTCAACGCCGTCATCCCCTACTTCGGCTACGCCCGCCAGGACAAGAAGGTGCAGGCGCGCGAGCCCATCACCGCCAAACTGGTGGCCAACCTGCTTGGCACCGCTGGCGTCGACCGGGTCATCACCATCGACCTGCACGCCGGCCAGATCCAGGGCTTCTTCGACGTTCCGGTGGACCACCTCACCGCCCTCGACATCCTCGGCGAGCACCTCAGCACCCTCGACATCGAGGGCTCGGTGGTGGTCTCCCCCGATGTGGGCCGCGCCACCGAGGCGCGACGGCTGGCCAACTTCCTCGGCCTGCCGCTGGCCATGCTCTACAAGCGCCGCACCAGCCCGACCGAGACCGAGGTCACCCACGTGATCGGCGAGGTGGCCGGCCTGCGGCCCATCATGATGGACGACATGATCTCCACCGCCGGCACCATGCGCCGCGGCATCGACGCCCTGCTGCGCCTCGGCGCCAAGGAGGACGTCAAGGTGGTCGCCACCCACGCCGTCTTCACCCACCCGGCCCTCGACCGGCTCAGCCATCCCGCCATCAAGGGCATCTACGTCACCGACACCATCCCCTTCAACGGCGGGCATGACAGAGTGCAGGTGCTGTCGGTGGCGCCGCTGCTGGCCAAGGCCATCCACAACGTGCATCACAACGACTCGGTGAGCTCCTTGTTCTCTTCCTGAACCACTGCTCGTTCCAGCTCGCTCTTGCTTTGACACCCACCCCTCAGCCGTGTACGCTGGACCGCTGTGTGGACGCTGGCCCCCGAGGCCCTTGCGTCATCGCCTAGAAGCAGACAAGGGCCCAGCTGCCCAACGGAGGACGCATGAAGCTCGAAGCCCAGAAGCGCGAAGGCGGCGAAGCCCCCGCCCTACGCCAACAAGGCCGCCTGCCCGCGGTCATGTACAACAGCAAGCTGAACCTCTCGGTCAGCGTCGACCTGAAGGCCTTCGACCGCGTGTTCCGCAGTCAAGGCACCTCCGGCGTCATCGACCTCGAGGTGGACGGCAAGGTGCACTCGGTGCTGGTGAAGGCCGTGCAGATGAACAAGCGCCAGCGCATCCCGCAGCATGTGGACTTCTACGCGGTGACCGCCGGCCAGCGCGTGCACGTGCATCTGCCCATCGAGTTCGTCGGCACGCCCATCGGCGCCCGCGAAGGCGGCGGCCAGCTCGACGTCCAGCGCCGCGAGGTGCACATCAGCGTGGTCCCGCGCCTCATCCCCAACCAGCTCGAGTTGGATGTCAGCGACCTCGCCATCGGCCAGTCGCTGCACGTCTCCGACCTCAAGGCCCTGCTGCCTGAGGAAGCCGACATCCTCGACGATCTCGACCTGGCCGTGGTGGCCGTTGTGCCGCCGCGCGTGGTCACGGAGACCGCAGCCGAGGAGACGGCCGTCGCCGAAGAGGCCGCACCCAGCGAGGACTGATCCTTGAAACTGATCGTCGGCTTGGGGAACCCCGGGCCGCGTTACGCGGGAACCCGGCACAACGCCGGGTTCCTCGTCTTGGATGCCCTGGCGGCCGCCGAAGGCCTGCGCTTCCGGCAGCAACGCCAGACCGACGTGGCCGAATGGGACGGGGTCGTGCTGCTCAAACCGCGCACCTACATGAACCTCTCCGGCGCGGCGGTGCAGGCCGCCATCACCCGCTCACGCATCCCCCTCGACCAGGTGCTGGTGGTGCATGACGACCTCGACCTGCCGCTTGGCAAGCTCCGCCTTCGCCAAGGCGGGGGCGGAGCGGGCGGCCAGCGCGGTGTCCAGGACATCATCGAGCGTCTGGGTCCCGGCTTCGGGCGCCTCAAGCTTGGCATCTCGCGGCCGCCAGATGGCTGGGCCGTCGAGGATTGGGTGCTGTCGCGCTTCCGCGAGGACGAGCGGGGCCTGGTGCAGGAGGTGGTGGGCGCGGCCGTGCGTGCGCTGCACGGCCTTCGTGAGGAAGGCTGGGAGCGTACGGGCAACTGGCTCAACGGGCTGGACCTCGCCAGCTCGCCGCCTCAGCCCACCTGATCCTGGCGGGCTATCCCACCCGAGCCAAGCTTCGCTCGATCTCCTCCACCAGCCGCTGCGCCTCGGCCAACCGGCGCCGCTCCTCCTCCACCACCGCGGCCGGCGCGCTCTGCACGAAGCGCTCGTTGGCCAACTTCTTGTTCGACCGCTCCACCTCGGACCGCTGGGCAGCCAGACGCTTGGTCTGCTTCTCCCGCCAGGCATCCAGGTCCACCAGGCCCTCGAGAGGCAGCTCGAGCACCAGGTCGGCCACCGGCTGCCGCAAGACGGCGCCGGCCGGGGCATCCTCCCGCAGCTCCACCCGCGCCAGCGAACCGAACACCGACGCCTCCTCCGTCAACGCGCCTGCACCATCGCCCTTGGCCAGCAGCGGCAGCATCTGGCCGGGCGGCAAGTCGGCATCGATGCGAAGCTGACGCACGGCACCCACGGCAGCTTGCAGGCGCTCGAAGGCGGCCTCGGCCTCGGTGTCGAGGTCTTGTGGCCGCGGTGCAGGCCACTGGGCCAAGGCCAACTGCGACTCGTGCCCAAGCGCCTCCCACAGCTCCGATGTCACGAAGGGCATGACCGGGTGCAGCAACTTGAGCAAGCCTTCCAGCGTCCAGCGCAGGGTGGCTCTGGTGCCGGCGTCGCCCTGTCGCAGGGCAGGCTTGGCTGCCTCCAGGTACCAGTCGCAGAACTCCGACCAGGCGAAGTCGTAGACCGCCCGGGCGGCAGCGCCCAAGTCGTAGGCCTCCACCGACTCGGTGACGGCCGCCCGAGCACGTTCGAAGCGGCTGCGGATCCAGCGGTCGGCCAGGCGATCGGCCGACGGCTCTGTGCCCGCCTCGGAAGCCGGGGCCTCCCCCTCCAGCTGCGACAGGACGAAGCGCGCCGCGTTCCACAGCTTGGTGCCGAAGTTGCGTCCCATCTCCACCCGGCGGTCGTCCCAGCGGATGTCCTGGCCGCCGGTGCTCACGTAGGCCATGGCGAAGCGCAGCGCGTCCGCGCCGCTCTGCTCGATCACGTCGAGCGGGTCGACGCCGTTGCCCTTGGACTTCGACATCTTCTGCCCATGGGCGTCCAGCACAAGGCCGTGCAGCATGACGGTGTGGAAGGGCGCCCGGCCGGTGAACTCGAAGCCGGCGATCTGCATGCGCGCCACCCAGAAGAAGAGGATGTCATAGCCGGTCACCAGCACGGAGGTCGGGTAGAAGCGCTGGAAGAAGGGGTCGGACTCGTCTGGCCAGCCAAGGGTGCTGAAGGGCCAGAGGTTGGAGCTGAACCAGGTGTCGAAGACGTCGGGGTCCTGGGTCAGCGGCACGCCAGCGTACTTGGGGTCGTCGGTGGGGTCGAGGTAGGGGTCATCGAGGCTGGGCACCACCAGCTCGCCGTCAGCCGTGTACCAGGCTGGGATGCGGTGACCCCACCAGAGCTGGCGCGAGATGTTCCATGGGTGGAGCTTCTCCAGCCAGTCGCGGTTGACCTTGGTGTAGCGCTCCGGCACCAGCTCGATCTCGCCGCTGTCGAGCGCGGCCAGCACCTGCCGTGCGGCGACCGAGGTGTCGTAGAACCACTGGGTGGAGAGCAGCGGCTCCACCGGCTCGCCGGTGCGCTGCGAGAGGGCCATGGGCACGGTGTGCTCGCGCTCGCTCAGCAGCGCCCCGCCCTCACGCAGGGCCAGCACAACGGCCTCGCGCGCCTCGAAGCGGTCCATGCCGCGGTAGGCCTCTGGCACCAGCTCACCCTGGAGGCGAGCATGCAGGTCGATGACGGAAGGCGTGGCCAGGCCGTGGCGGCGGCCGATCTCGAAGTCGGTGGCGTCGTGGGCGGGTGTCACCTTCAGGGCGCCGCTGCCGAAGTCCATCTCCACCGCCTCGTCGGCGATGACCGGCACCAGGCGGTCGGTGAGCGGGATGCGCACGCTGCGGCCTAGCAGGGCGACGTAGCGGGGATCGTCCGGGTGCACCGCCACCGCCTGGTCGGCGAAGATGGTCTCCGGCCTCTGGGTGGCGATCTCGATGTGGCCGCTGCCGTCCTCCAGCGCGTAGGCCAGGTGGTAGAGGCGGCCGGGCCGGTCCTCGCGCTCCACCTCCAGGTCGGAGAGCGTGGTCTGGCTGACCGGGTCCCAGTGCACGATGCGCTCGCCGCGGAAGACGTGGCCGCGGTGGTAGAGCTCAACGAACTGCTTGCGCACCGCCTTCGACAGGCCTTCGTCCATGGTGAAGCGGGAGCGGCTCCAGTCGGCCGACACGCCTAGACGGTGGAGCTGCTGCTCGATGATGCCGCCGTAGCGCTCCTTCCAGTCCCACACCCGCGCCAGGAAGGCCTCACGGCCGAGCTGATGGCGGTCCAGTCCCTCCTCGCGCAGCGCCCGCTCCACCACCACCTGGGTGGAGATGCCGGCGTGGTCGCTGCCGGGCTGGAACAGCGCCTCGAAGCCCTGCATGCGCTTGAAGCGGATGAGCACGTCGATGAGGGTGTTGTCGAAGGCGTGGCCTAGGTGCAGGTTGCCGGTGATGTTGGGTGGCGGGATGACGATGGTGAAGGGCTCTTTGCCGCTGTGCGGGTCGGCGAGGAACGGCTGCTCGGCCCAACGCTTGACCCAGCGCGCCTCCAGGTCCTGCGGCTGGTAGCGGCTGCCAAGGGCAGGCTGATCGGTTGCGGCTGGTTGGTCCGTGTTCGGGCTGAGGGTTTCGCTCATGGGTGGCTCCAGGTGGAGGCTGGACGCACGACGCGCCCAGGCTGAAGGCTCGGGCGCGGACGGGGCGTCGGCCCCGCGGTACCACCGCGGTTCCCCGACGGCCGCGGAAGCGGCTTCGGGGCGCTCAGACGGCTTGGTTCGCATCGCTCACCCAACCGCAGGGGTTCTACCAAGGCACCGGGATGCCCCTTCTTCCCCGGATCCGGGCTCTCACCCGGAGCGGACGACCTTCACCCCCGTCGCACCGAGCCGCGCTCTCAGCCCCGGCAAGCGGGGCGCGGCGTCTCTGTCGGGCGGGGAGGGGGCTACTCCTCCCGCGACGGCCAGCCTAGCGGCGGGGGTCGGTGGACGTCAACCAGTCGCCCGACCTTCACAGCACAGGCAAGGTGTTCGCCGACTGCCGCGCCACCTGTTGCGCCACCTTCAGCGCCGCCCGCCGCAGCGCCAGCGCGCTGGGGTCGCGTGGCTCGGCGATCACCAGCGGCGCACCGCCGTCGCCGCTCTCGCGCAGCCTTCTGGTGATGGGGATCTCGCCAAGCAGCGGCAACCGCTCACTCTCCGCCAGCCGCCTCGCGCCACCTTCACCGAAGAGAAAGTCCTTGCTGCCGTCAGGCAACTGGTAGTAGCTCATGTTCTCGATGATGCCGAGCAGCGGCACGTGGGTCTTGCGCGCCATGGTGGCGGCCCGGCGCACGTCGAGCAAGGCCATGTCCTGCGGCGTGGTGACCAGCACCATCCCCGTGAGGGTGACCAGCTGCGCCAGCGAGAGCTGCACGTCGCCTGTGCCGGGCGGCAGGTCCACCACCAGGTAGTCGAGCTCGCCCCACACCGTCTGCTGGATCAACTGCGTGAGCGTGCCGTGCAGGATGGGCCCGCGCCAGGTGAGCGCCTGGCCGTCCTCGACCAGGTTGGCGATGGAGATGACCTTCACGCCGTGCTGCTTGAGCGGGATGATGCGCTTCTGGTCGTCGGCCATCAGGCGTTTGCCTTCGACGGAGAACATCTTGGCCTGCGATGGCCCGTAGATGTCGGCGTCCAACAGGCCGACGTCGGCGCCTTCCAACGCCAGGGAGGCGGCCAGGTTGGCCGCCATGGTGGACTTGCCCACCCCGCCCTTGCCAGAGCCAACGGCCAGGATGTGCTTCACGCCGGGCAGGCCGCCGTCACCCTTGCCGAGCATCGACACGAAGTCGATCTCGACCTGCTCGAGGCCAGGGAGGTCGCCCAAGGCCTTGCGCACCTCCGCCTCGATGCCCGCTCGGCGAGCGGGTGCGTCGCTGACGGACCTGAGCCTCAGGGACAGCCGCCCGCCGTCCAACGACGAGCGCTCGACCAGGCCGAGTTCGACGATGTCGTGTTCGAGTTCCGGATCCTTGGCAGCCGCCAGGGCCTGCAGGACCATGCCTTCCGTGATCGTCATGACATCACGCTACCAGCGAAGGCCACCGCCCAGGCAGGGCGGTACGACCTGGCCGGCCGGCCAGGCCCGCGCGCCTTGCCCAGGCCCTGCCCGGCTGCGTACCATGACGCCCATGCAGGACGCGCGCACCGCCGATGCCAAGAGGACCGGACCCATCCCGGTGCAGCGCGAGCGGGTCATCGATCCGCTCACCGGGTTGCCGTTGCTGCGCTACCGCTTCGTCGGCGAGGCGCGACTGCAGGCCCAACAGGAGGTGCCGGAGGGGGTTTGGCGAGTCCTGCGGGTGCAGGCAGCCAGCGACCGCACCACCGTCGACACGGAGACGACGGGCAACACCGTCGTCCTGCGGGGGCGCGCCGCGATGCTGGACGACGCCCTGCTGGATCGTCTGCTCAACACCTTGAGCGTGATCGTCGGACAGGGCCTCGTCCACGGCGACCTCGGGGCCGACCGGGTGCAGCTGCGCGGCGGCCAGCTGTGGCTGGAGGGTTACGGCGTGCCTTGGCGCGACGATGCCGACACCCAGCAGGACGTCGTCGACCTGGCCCGCTCGCTGCTGGACCTGCAAGGCAGCAGCCTCAGCGCCGGTGGCCGGCGGCGGCTCGCCGCCGTCATCGCCAGCGGCGACCCCTTGGCGCTGGCCGGCCAACTCACGCCCAACACCGAGGCGCAGTTGCTGGCCACCAGCCTGCCTCCCAAGCCGCAGGCGGCCCAGCCGTCCAAGGCCAGCTTCGTCAAGGCGCCGCCGCCGGGTTCCACCGTCCGCAGCGGTGAGCCGGGCCCGCTCGAACTGGTGCAGAACGAGGTGGCGACCGCGGTGGGGCGTTCGGTGGCCAGCCCCGAAGCGCGTCGCCGACGGCTGATGTTGATCGCGCTGCTGATCGGCGTGGCCGCCCTCGCCAGTCTCAGTCTCTACGCCCAGCAGCGGCAGGGGTCTGCCACCGCCTCACCCGGCCCGGTCCTGACCACCGGCTTCCTCGTCAACGCCACCGTGCTGCCCGTCGGCATGCCGCCGGTGAGCCTGGTGGTGCTGGAGAGCCCCTCTGGTTCCCGCCTCAGCCCTGGCAGCGTGGTGGGCACGGTGCCCAACCGCATCCTGCTGGACCGGCCCGGCGTCTGGCGCTTCGAGGCCCGCTTCCGCGACCAGCGTTCTGCCCAGGCCCGCATCGTCCTACCGGAGCAGCGTGAGCTTGCGCTGGTCTTCCCCGAGCCATTGGACAGTTCGATCCCCTAGAGACCTGCGCTCAAGAGACCTGAGAGACCTGGAGAACCCCATGCCCAGCATCGTCGTCATCGATTACGGTTCGCAGTACACGCGTCTGATCACCAGGCGCCTGCGCGAGCTCGGGGTGTTCTCTGTGATCGAGGCGCCCACCGTCACAGCGCAGCGTCTGGCGGAGCTGGACGCCAGTGGGGTTGTGCTCTCCGGCGGCCCGCAGAGCGTCTACGCCGAGGGCGCGCCCCAACTGCCCGAAGGCCTGCTGGACGGCGACCTGCCCATCCTGGCCATCTGCTACGGCATGCAGCTCCTGGCGAGGGCCCTCGGCGGCGAGGTGGCCGCCTCCTCCGTGCGCGAGTACGGCAAGGCCGTACTGGACAGTTACCAGGGCCAGCTCTTCGAAGGTGTGGAGGGCGAGTTCGTGGCCTGGATGAGTCACGGCGACAGCGTGAAGACACCGCCACCCGGCTTCAGCGTCACCGCCAGCACAGCCGACACACCGGTGGCGGCCATGGAGGACAGCGGCAAGCGTCGCTTCGCCCTGCAGTTCCACCCCGAGGTGCGCCATACCCCCAAAGGCCTCTCGCTGCTCGAGCGCTTCGTGGTCGCGACCGGCGTGCCGCGGGACTGGGACGCCGGCCACATCGTCGACCAGGCCACCGCCGATGTGCGCGCCAAGGTGGGTTCGGAGCGGGTGCTGCTGGCCATCAGCGGCGGGGTGGACTCCAGCACCCTTGGGCTGCTGCTGCACAAGGCCTTGGGCGATGCGCTGGTCCCCGTCTTCGTCGACAACGGCCTGCTGCGCCTTGGGGAGGCAGATCAGGTGGAGCAGGCCCTGCGCGCACTCGGTGTGCCGCTGCTGCGGGTCGACGCAAGCGAGCGCTTCCTCACCGCCCTGGCCGGCGTCAGCGAACCCGAGGCCAAGCGCAAGGCCATCGGCCGCGCCTTCATCGAGGTCTTCACCGCCGAGGCCCGTCGCCTGCAGGCCGACGGCCCCATCCGCTTCCTGGCCCAGGGCACGCTCTACCCTGACGTCATCGAGTCGGCGGGCGGCACCGGCGCGGCCAACATCAAGTCGCACCACAACGTCGGCGGCCTGCCGGAGGATCTCGGCTTCGAGCTGGTCGAGCCCTTCCGCACCCTCTTCAAGGACGAGGTGCGCGAGGTGGCGGAGAGCCTTGGCCTGCCGCCACAGTTGCGCGACCGCCACCCCTTCCCCGGCCCTGGGCTGGCCATCCGTGTGATCGGCGAGGTGACGCCAGAACGGCTGGCGGTGCTGCGGCGGGTGGACGACATCTTCATCAGTGCCCTGCGTGAGTTCGGCCTCTACGGTGAGACCTGGCAGGCCCTGGCTGTGCTCACACCCATCAGATCCGTGGGGGTGATGGGCGACGGACGCACCTACGCCAACACCGTTGCCCTGCGCGCGGTGACATCGGTGGACGGCATGACGGCCGACTGGGCCAGGCTGCCGCACGAGTTCCTCGCCACCGTCTCCAGCCGCATCGTCAACGCCGTGCCGGAGGTCAACCGGGTGGTCTACGACGTGACCTCCAAACCTCCGGGGACCATCGAGTGGGAATGAGAGGGATGACATCATGAGCGAACGATCTGCCTGGCTCGTCAAGTCCGAACCCGAGTCCTTCGGCTTCAGCCACCTATGGGCGTCACCGAAGCGCACCACAGCCTGGGAGGGCGTGCGCAATTACCAGGCGCGCAACTACATGCGCGACGACATGAAGGTGGGCGATCCGGTGCTCTTCTACCACTCCGTCGCTTCGCCGCCCGGGGTGGCCGGCCTGGCGGAGGTGGCCAGCGAGCCCTACGTTGACGCCACCCAGTTCGACCCCGAGTCGCCCTACTACGACCCCAAGGCCACGCAGGAGGCGCCGCGTTGGCAGCTGGTCGACCTGCGCGCCGTCCGTGCGCTGCCGCGCCTCGTGACGCTGGAGGAACTGCGCAACGACCCCGTGCTGGCCGAGCTGGACCTGCCTTTGTTGCGCCGCGGCAGCCGCCTGTCCGTCATGCCGGTGGCCTTCGAGGCGATCGCCCGCATCGAGGCGATGGCGGCCTCACCTGCCCCAGGGGCTTGACCACGCTGCCGGAACCCGTGAGGGACGTTGATGGCGCCTGCGCTCGGTACGCGTTCCCTGCCTCGGTGATGCTAGGCTGAGCGGCATGCTCGAGCGGCACGAACGCATCCTGCACTTGGTGGCGGACGATTACGTGCGCACGGCCAAGCCCGTGCCATCTTCCAAGGTGGCCGCGCACCTCGACGTGTCGAGCGCCACCGTGCGCAACGCCTTCGGCGCGCTGGAGGACGAGGGCTTGCTGCACCAGCCGCATACCTCCGCCGGTCGCATCCCCACCGAGCTGGGTTTCCGCCGCTACGCCCATGTCTTCTTGCCTCCCCAGCCGCTGCCCGCCGCGGCACTGACGGCCTTGCAGCGTCGACTCGCAGGGGCACAGGGCGAATCCCTGTTGCAGCAGCTCGCCCAGGTGGCCGCCGAGCTGTCCGGCTACGCGGTGGTGGTCAGTCTGCCTGCCGACGACCGCCTGCTGGCCATGGAGATCCATCTCTCCGCGCTGCACGCCCGTGCCCTGATGGCGGTGGTGGTGCTGGAGAACGGCCTGGTGCGCCAGCTTCGCGTCGACCTCGACCCAAGTCCGGACGACGAGGTGCTCGACGACGCGGAGCGCCAGTTGCGCCAACTCACCCTGCCGCTCGGCGAGGTGCCGCGAGCGCTCGCCGTCCTCGCCGAGCACGCCGAGCCTGAGATGGCAAGGACCTTGGGCGCCCTACGCCAGGCATGGCCATCGGTGGTCTCCACCCAGGTGGCCAGCGCAGGCCTGGGCGGCCTGCTGCATGAGCCGGAGGCGGCCGACCCCGGCTTCATGCGCTTGGCGGTCGACCTGGTGGAGCGCCCGGCCGCCGGAGCCGCGCCCATGCCGGCAGTCGAGCACGCAGAGGCGGAGCACGAGTTGCAGCTGAGCTGGCAGGATGGTCTCGTCACGGTCCGTGCCCAGTGGCGCAGTGGTGGCGCAAGCGGTGAACTGCGGCTGGTGGGACCTGCCCGCCTCCGCTACGGCAGCGCCCTGCAAGTGGCCCATGGGGTGACCGCGGCCGTGGGTCGACTCGGTTCTCACACTTGATTCCGCAGGGGATTTCACAGCCCGAGGCCGTCTCCTCCTCTTATCGTGGGCTGCGTGAAGGTGGGCGCGAGCGCCCAGGCGTGGGACGCAGCGACCGAACGGGAGGCGCAGTCTTGGCGAACGCGGTCTACCAACGCACCCGCACGGCCTTGACCGAGCTGCTTCCAGCTCGGGTGGCTGCCAAGGTGCTTGATCAGGCCTTGCGCGACCAGCGCCTGACCTCTGTGGGTGTGAGCCCCAAACAGATGGCCCAAGTGCTGATGAAGGGTGTCTACCCGGAACTCAGGGGCTTCTTGCCCGACCCAGGCCTTCGGCGCGCCTTACGGCAAGTGGCCCGCGACGTGGTGCGCACCATGGAGCCGCGTGGGGCCAGCCACACCGAGGTGCGCGAGGTCAGGCGGCGCCTGGACGAGGAGGCGCCAGTCCCTGATGCCTCCGAGGCGGCCGTCGCCGCCGAGTCCAAGGACTTGGTCGCTGAGCCGATCCCCATCACTACCAAGCCCTTCGTCCTCGAAGCCACGCCTGTCCCCCACCACGATGCCCCCTCCGGCGCAGAACGCGTGGAGGCCTTGATCGAGACCCTCGTCGCCCTCGACGGCGTGCATGGCGTTGCGCGTTTCGACGCGACTGGCAAGCCGCTGATGGTGCGCGGCCTGCTGAGCGACGCCAGCAGCCTCGGCAAGGTCATCGTGGGCGGCGGCAGCCTGCTGGAGCGCCGCGACGCGCTACGATTCGTGAGCATCGATACGCCGCATGGCCATCTGGTGGCCGTGCCGGTTCATCCGCATTGGCTGGCGCTCACGGGCGCCACCGACCTGAACGTAGGAGCGGTCTACGCAGCGCTCTCGGCGCTGGAGGAGGAACGATGAACGCGCGCACCCTTCGACTCGCCGTGGGCGCCTGGACGGTCCTGGTCCTGGCCACGTTGGCGTCTGCGCAAGCGCAGCCTGCGCTGGAGCAGGACGCCTACTTGCAACGCTACGAGATCGCTGTCGACAACCTGCGTACGGCCGTGAGCGCCATGCCGGGTGATGGTGTGCTGGCGCGCGAGAGCGTGGACCGTGCATTCAATGCGCTGCTCACCCTGTCACGCGACTCGGCGGGCAGCCAGCTGGTCATGGCCTTGGAGCGCATCTTCGAACGCAGCCGCACCGCCATCGGCAACGGCAGCCAGGACGACCTGGCCGTGCAGGCAGCCGTGCTCGAGGGCGGCTTCCAACGCCTGGTGTACGACGCTGCCTTGCAGGCGGCCGTGGACGGCGACCTGCCCTTGGCGCGCGAGCGCCTCGACCGGCTCGCTCAGGACCTCGGTTTCGCCGAGGTCGATCGTCAGGCCTTGGCGGACCCGTCTCAGCCGGCCTCCGCACTGCGCTTCCACGTCGAAGCAGGCACCGCAGACGCCATCGCCCTACAACTGGGTGTGGCCCGCGAGCTGGCCGCCAGCAGCACCGGCGGCGCCTACCGCGCCTTGGCTCGCGCCTACGGCAGCTACCTGTTGGTGCAGGACTCACCGCGCACCCAGGCCCAACTCAACCAGGCCTTCGTGGCCGCCGCCACCGCCTTGGTGGAGGGCGACGCCGAAGGCTACGCCAGTGGGCTGCAGAGCGTCTCCGAGGGGATCGAGACCCTCGGCACGGCGGCCAGGGAGCGCCGGGCCTCGGTGCCAGAGGCCGTTGCCGAGGATGAGGTCGTCGTCGTGGAGAGCAGCTTGCCACTGGCTCTGCCCTCCTTGGGTAGAGAAGTCGAGGCGACCACGGAAGAGGCGTCCGAGAGCGTGGAGGCTGCCGCCACCGACGAGGCCATCGACCTCTCCACCATCGATCTCGCCGCCCTCTACCTCCAATGGCAGGAAGCCGAACGTCGCCAGCAGCTCGACAGCCTGGAGGCGGAGCTGGGTGCCAACGGCCTGCCTGCCGCCAGCCGTCCGGCTCACGCCGAGCGCCTGCTCGACGCCGGCTACCGCTCCTTCGGACAACTGCTCGACGGCCTAGGGGCCGCCAGCGCCAGGGTCGTCGCTGCCACCCACGCCGGTGACGATGCAGCCGCCCGGGCCGCGGTGAGCGAGTTGCGCGGCGGCTACGAGCGCTTCCTCAGCCCGCTGGTGCGTGCCAGCGACGCCAACCTCGACACCGCCTCAAGCGCGCTCTTCGACCAGTTGGGCAGCACCACGCCGCTGCGCGTCCAGGACGCCAACGTGCTCAGTGGCCAGGTCCAGACCCTGATCGACGCCTTGACAGGACAGCCGGAGGCCACCATGCAGGGCGCCGCGCGCACCGTCACCGGCGTATGGGCGGGCCCCTTGCGCGACGTCATCTCCTTGGTCGTCGGCCTGCTCGCGCTGATCCCCCTGTTCCTGCTGAACGTGGCCTTCGGCGGCGGCAACCGTCATTGGCAGGCCATCGGCGTCGCCCTCTTCCTGCTGCTGCTGCCGGCGCTGTTCGAAGGCGTCATCGGCCTGGGCGGTGTGCTCGCCCATTACTTCGGCATCGACACGCTGACGCCGCTGGCCGCCTACTCGGTGCTCAGCAGCACCCTGGCGCAGACCCTGTGGGTGGTCATCACCCTGTTGGCCGTGACCTTCGCCATCGTCGGCCTGCTTGGCATCAGCCGCCAGTTCGGCCTGCTTGGTGGTCGCAGCCGCAGCAGGGCAAGGGGCGGCAGCGCCCGTGGCGCAGGCAGTGGCGGCTCCAAGGCCACCGCCAGCAGCGGCACGGTGGATTGGGACGACGACCTCTGACCGGCCGTCGCCGGCCAGATGATCGCCTCTAGCTTCGATGACACCGAACCCCCTCTACCAAGCCCTGGTCGAGCGGCTCGAGGCCTTGTTACCGCCTCGGGTCGTCTCGCTGTTGCTTCGTGAGGGGCTGGCGGCCGAGGGCAGCGATCCAGAGCAGATCGAGCTGAGCAACGTCGAGACCATCCTCAAGGGCGCTGTGTTCCGCCAGCTGCAGACCAGTCGGCCAGCCGACCTGGCCCGCAGCCAGCTGAACGAGGTGCTGGAAGCACTGGTGCCGGTGGCCGCCGGCGGGTCGCGCGGTGTTGGCGAACGCGGCCATGGGGCAGGCGGCACCGCGGTCATGCCGAGGGTGGGGCCGCCGCAGACGGGTGCCGAGGGTGGGACGCCCTCACGCCGTGCAGAGGTGCTGACGCCCGCCTTGACCCAGAGGCTGGACGAGCTCCAGCGCGCCCTTCGCCCGCTCAACCTCTACTTCAGTTGGCCAGAGGTGCAGAAGCTGCGCGCTCAGCTGCACCTCGTCGAGCAGGAGGCCGATCGCGGCGAGGACCCCACCTCGCTCATCGAGGAGACCGAGCAGCAGTTGGTGCTGGCGCATCAGAAGCTGGAGGATCAGTTGGTCCTCCAGGCGCGTGAACTGGTCGACCTGGAGGAGGCCCTCGAGCGGGTGGCGCCCTTGGGTGGCAGCCGTATACGGCGCCTCGAGTCCCTCGTCATCACCGTGCGCGAGAACCAGGCCCAACGCATGGTGGCCGAGGCCGAGGTGCAGCGCGCGCAGAAGCTGGCCCGCGACCTACGCAAGCTCGTGGAATCGACCGTGCTCGACGACGGCGAAGCCCCACCCGACTTGGGCAGGGGCGACGGTCGCCGACGGTCGCCGGTCGAGGCGCAGCCCGCCGCCGACCCAGCAGAGGCCCTGCTGCACGTGGACTTCGACGAGATCGAGGATGGCGACTTCCATGTCGACCCCAACCAGCTCTCTCCGGAGGCCAGCCAGCGCTTGATGGCCCTCGACGTGGACGGGGAGCGTCAGGAGTTGGAGGCGCTGAGTGCCAGGCACACCGAGCTGCTGCGCCAGGCGCCCGAACTGGCCGATGAGGTGGCCGTGATCGAGGCCAGCCACCGCCAGGGTCGCCCGACTGGCGACGCCCTGCCGGTCTTGGCCGGCGCCTTGGCCGAGGCCGAGACCGCCCGCCGTGAGGCCTTGCGGCGTGAGTTCGAGGCGCTCAGGGCCGAGGTGGAGGGCTTCCCGGCCGAGGTGGACGTCACCGGCCTACGCCGGGCCCTCAGCGTGGCCCTCGACGTGCTCAACGAGACCTTGCCGCCGCAGGAGGACATCCTGGCCATCCGCGAGCTGCATGCCGAGGCTGCCGAGCGGGCCTCCGCCGCCGCCAAGACCGCGGCCCTGCAGGCCAGCAGGCACGCCGAGCAGCGACAGCAACGCCGTGAGCTCATCGACCGTCTCGAGTCCGCCTGGGAGCGGGCCACTGACGTGCCCCGGCTTGGCAACGCGCGTAGCACGCTGAGGCGTGCGCTGGACGCTCTGGCCAGCACCCCGGTCGACGCCGTCGACGCCCAGTCCATGGAGGCCGCACGCGACGCCGAGGCTGCCTGGGAGCGGGCGGTGGCCGAGGCGAGCGACGATCGCAGCGAACGCCGCCGCGCCCGTGCCCGCGAGCTGGCCAGTCGCCTGCTCCAGGTGCCCGAGCTGCCTGCCTTGCGTGCCCGCGCCGCCAGCCTGCGCGACGAGGCCCTTGCCTTGCAGGATCAGAGCGAGCTCAGCGACGCCCACCTGCGCACCATGGCCAGCATGATCGACCAGTTCATGGCCGACGCCAAGGCGGCGGTGGCCACGCGCTTGGACCAGTTGGCGCGCGAAGCGGGCGAGCCGGTGGCCCCCAGCCTGCTGAAGGCCCTGCAGACGGCTGCCCGCATCCTGGACGAGGGCGCTCTCCCCGACCTGGCCGAGGTCGAGGCCGAACTCGCCAGCGCCAAGGAGGAGCGGCTCAGCGATCTCAGGCAGCGCTACCAACGCGCAAGGCAAGAGGCAAGGCGCCTCGAGACCGCCGACATCGGAAGCAGCTCGCTGCTTGGCGAGGCCGTCGACCGCGCCCGCGACGCCCTCGACGGCCCGCAGGGCGAGGCGATGGTGGCCGAGCTCGAACGCGGGCTGCATGACGTCGAAGCCCAGGTGGCAGAGCGTCTTCGCGGCTTCGAGCCGCGCCTTGAAGCCGCGCTGCAGACCTTCAAGACCGTCGCCAAGCTCAACAACGACGACGTGGCGGCCGTCAGGCGGGTGCTCAACCACCTCGACAGTCAGCGCAGCTCTGTCGAACGGGTCTCCATCGGTCTGCAGACCCGGCTCTTCGCCTCGTTGGCCGAAGCCGAGGAGCGCCTGGAAGGCCTCTCGACCGCCTTCGAGGCCACCAGGGCCATCGCCGACCAGTTGGTCAGCAGCAACCAGCTCGACGACCTGCTCAGCGGCTTGGACGCCCTGTTCGGCAACGACGACGACCGAGAAGCATGAGCCTGGTCGCCGTGGACGGCGGGCCCGCCAGCGGACCGCTGAGCAGCATGGCGGACACGCGTGCCTTGGCACGGCGCATCGCCGCGCGTCTGCCGGATGGTCAGTTGCTGTTGCTGAGCGGCCCCCTCGGGGCGGGCAAGACCACCCTGGTGGCTGCCTTGGCCGCGACGCTCGGCAGCCCGGCCCAGGTCGCCAGCCCCACCTACACCCTGGTGCACGAGTACCCCGGCCCTCGGGGCGTCCTGGCTCACGTCGACCTCTACCGACTCCCTGACGACCACGCGCTCCCAGCAGGCCAGGACGCCAGCGCGCTGGTCGGCCTCGACGACCTGCTGCAGCGAGCCCGCGCCGTGGTGGTCGAGTGGGGCGAACGCCTGCTGCCCGCCTACCCCGATGCCTGGCACCTGGAACTGCTGCGCGTGGCGGAGGCGCGTGCCTACCGTTGGCTGCTGCCGGCACCTGACCCTGCGGGCGCAGACGGGAGCGCCGTCTGATGGCTGGGGGCGACGCCGGCCCCATCCTCGGTCTCGACAGCGCCACCCCCTTCCTTGCACTGGCCCTGTGGTGGCCGACGGAGGACAGGGCGGCGCACCATGCCTTGCGCGTCGACAGACGCCTGGCCGGCCTTCTGCCGGGGACGGTGGCCGCCTTCTTGCGCGATCACGGCTTGGCGGCCAACGACCTGGCCGGCCTCGGCGTCGGCGTCGGCCCAGGGTCCTTCACCGGCGTACGGGTGGCGCTGGCCTTCGGCGCCGCGCTGCGGCGCGCCACCGGCCTGCGCTGGGCGGCAGGCGACACGATGGCCGCGCTGGCCATGGCCTGCCTGGCGGACGGCGAGCAGGGCTGGGTGGCCGTCGACGGCCGCAGGGGGCAGGCGCAGACCGCGCCATGGCGACGCGATGGCGACCGCTTGAGCCGCCTGGAGCCACTGCGCAGCCTGCCGCTGGGCGAACTGAGCGACGACGCTGCCGCCAGCCGCGAGCGCGCGCCGGACGCGCTGCATCATGCCAAGCTGCTGAGCGACCCCGATGCCCCTGAGCCCCAGCTGCACGTGGGCTGAGCGGATCGCCCACCAGGCCTTCAGAGCCCGACCCGTCTCGGCGGGTGCTCACTGGGGCACGGTTATACTGCCGCGTAATGTCAAGCCCCGGCGCGGCGCCTGCAGCACACGACCGCCCGCCCGGATCCGTCTGGAGCTGATGGCTGATGAGATTGTGGCAAGAGATCGGCGTGGATCTTGGGACGGCCACCGTCCTCATCTACGTCAAGGGCAAGGGCATCCAGCTCCGCGAACCGTCGGTGATCGCGATGGTGCGCGACACCAACGAGGTCAAGGCGGTGGGCGACGAGGCCTACCGCATGCTCGGGCGCACCCCGGGCAACATCGTGGCGGTCAGACCCATGCGTGACGGGGTCATCGCCGACTACGACCTCACCGAGAAGATGCTCAAGGCCTTCGTGCGCAAGGTGGTCACCGGCTGGGGTCGCTTCTTCAAGCCCCACGTCATGGTCTGCGTACCGTCGGGGGTCACCGAGGTGGAGCGCCGCGCCGTCCTGCAGGCCACCCGTGAAGTGGGCGCGCGCAAGGCCTTCCTGATCGAGGAGCCGCTGGCCGCCGCCATCGGCGCGGGGGTGCGCATCGCCGAACCCACCGGCTCGATGATCGTCGACATCGGCGGCGGCACCACCGACGTGGCCATCATCAGCCTTGGCGGCATCGTGGTCTCCGAGTCGCTGCGCATCGCAGGCAACGAGTTCGACGAGGCCATCATCCGCTACATCCGCCACAAGGAGAACCTGCTCATCGGCGACCGCACCGCCGAGGAAGTGAAGATGAAGGTGGGCGCGGCCATGGTGGTGCGCCAGGACGAGGTCCGCGAGATCGAGGTGCGCGGCCGCGACCTCATCAACGGCCTGCCCAAGACCATCCGGGTCACCACCGAGGACACGGTGGAGGCGCTCAAGGAGCCGGTGCAGAAGATCGCGGACGGCGTGCGCAGGGTGCTGGAGATGGCGCCGCCGGAGCTGGTCTCCGACGTCATCGACCGTGGCATCATCATGACCGGCGGCGGTTCGCTGCTGCAGAACTTCGACGATCTGCTGCGCCAGACCACCGGCATCCCCGTCTCGGTGGCAGAGAACCCCATGGATTGCGTTGCGCTCGGCACCGGTCAGGCCCTGGACATGATCCCCGTCCTTCAGGACGCGCTCATCTCCGACACTTTCCTGCGGCGATGATGCAGTCATGCCTTGCGAAGCCGTGGCTTCGGCGGACCCGGCTGCGACCGCCGACATGAACCCGAACGCCCAGGTGGGCAGCCGCACACGGCGGCCAAGCCCGACTTGGGTCTCCCTTGCCTTCAGCTTGATGGCCTGCCTGTTGACGGTGGGCGCCCTGACCGCCAGTGGCTGGGCGGCGGCCCAACCTGGGCCAGAGACGACACCGGACAGCTGGCCCGCTTTCCCCTTGGACCAGGTTCGCCCCGGCCTGGTCGGTCATGGGTTGACGCAGGGGCCGGGCGGCATCGAGCGCTTCGAGGTCGAGGTCCTCGGCCTGCAGGAGCAGACGGGCATGGGCTTCCCCTTGGTGCTCGTGCGTGCGAGCGGCCCCATCATCGATGCGGGCGGCGGCGTATCGGCCGGGATGAGCGGCAGCCCCGTGCTGCTGCCGTCAGGCGGCGGCGACGCGCTGCTCGGCGCGATCGCCTACGTCTTCAGCGATGCGCCAGGTGGCCTTGCCCTCGTCACGCCCACCGAGATCATGCGGCGGCAGGCGTGGGACGGGATCGCCACCGGGCAGGCGCCCACTTCCTTGGAGATCACCTCCTTCGCCCAGACCGCGCCCGGCGCTCTTGGCCGCATCGTCCCCGTGGCCACGCCCGTGCTGGTGGCCGGCCTCGGCGACCGCTCGCTGGCCCTGCTGCAGGCGTTGGCGCTGGACGGGGCGGTGCTGCCGGTCCAGGCGGTGCGTTCCGGCGGCAGCGGCGCCCAGGACGCGCCGCTGCAGGCGGGGTCCGCCATCGGTGTCCGTTGGGCACGCGGCGACATCGAGATCGGCGCCGTCGGCACCGTCACCGAGATCGACGGTGAGCGGCTGTTGGCCTTCGGTCACCCCGTCATGGGCTGGGGTGGCGTCGACTGGCCCTTCACCGCCGCCGAGGTGCTGGCGGTGGTGCCGCACCGCTCCGCGCCCTTCAAGCTGGCCAACGTGGCGGGCGGCGTCCTCGGCGCCGTCCGTCAGGACCGCAGTGCGGCTGTGGGTGGCTTGGTGGGTGCCGAAGCGGACATGATGCCGGTCACCCTCACCATCGTGGACGGCGATGGCGAGACCACGCTCGGCTTCGAGGTCGTCCGCGACGCCCGGCTGTGGCCCCTGCTGGTGGCGGTCGCCACCCTGGAGGCCATGGACCGCAGCCGCAGCTTCCAGGGCGGTGGCACGGCCAGCCTGCAGTGGGACATCGGCTTCCGCACAGGCCCCTCCTTGCGGCTGGCCGAGCCCGTCGTGCATCCCACCGACCTTGGCCTGGCGGCCGCCCGTCTGGCGGCCTCTCCCCTGCTTCTGCTGGCCGAGAACCCCTTCCAGGACCCCGGCCTGAGTCGCCTCCACCTGCTGCTGCAGCTGGAGGAACGTCGTCAGGACATCGAGATCAGGCGGGTGCTCACCGACCCTGGCGAGATCCAGGCGGGCAGCATCGTTCCCGTCTACCTGCAGCTCCAGCCCTACCGCCGGCCGGGCGAGGTGCGCACGGTGGACGTGCAGTTGCCGCCCGAGCTGGTCGGTGACGTCGAGTTGGTGGTGCGTGGCGGCCAGTGGCCACGCGACCCTGACCGCACCGTGACCCCGGATCCAGAGGACGCTCCGCTCACCTTCGACGAGCTGCTCGCCTTCCTGCGCGAACGGCCCGGCGGGGGTGACCTGGTCATCGAGGCGCGTGACGCGGGTGGTCGCTGGTACCGGCTGGAGCGCCTGAGGCTGGACGGCGTGGCCAGCGGCCGCATCGTCCACCATCTGAGGATCGGTGAGGCGGCCGGCGAGCCGGCGACCGAGGAAGGATCGCCATGAGCGCGGCGGCAGCGACCGACAAGCCGGCTCCCTTGCGCGCAGATGAGGCGAGCCGACTGCTGCCTGCGCTGGTGCCTGACCCGGCCACCGTCGTGACCCACCTCGCCGATCCCATGGACCCACCTGCGCCTGGCGCTGGTGCGGGGGCGATCGTGGTGCTCCCCAAGCTGACGGAGCTCAGCTGGGCGGCGTTGTGCACGGCGGGCGTGAGCGTGGTGGTGGTTCCCGAGGGCCAGGCGGCACCCGCAACGCCGCCGGGCCAAGGCCCAACCCCCGACCTGTGGCGTGTGGCGGACACACGCCTCGCCTTCGCCCGCCTCTCCGCACGGTTGGACGACCGGCCGGCCGCGGTCGACCCTGGGGTGCACCCCAGTGCGGTGGTGCATCCAAGCGCCAGCTTGGGTGATGGTGTGGCCATCGGCCCCATGGTCGTGATCGCGGCCGGGGCGATTCTGGGGGAAGGCGTTCAGGTCGGTGCGGGCGCGGTGGTGGGGCGGGGCGTTCGGATCGGCGCAGGCAGCCGCCTGGCGGAGCGCGTGGTGCTCTGTGACGGCGTGATCATCGGACAACGCTGTCTGCTGCAGGCCGGCGCGGTGATCGGAGCCGACGGCTTCGGCTTCGCCGTCGGCCCGCGCGGCGCCGAACGCGTCCATCATCTCGGCACGGTCGTCATCGGCGACGACGTGGAGGTGGGCGCCAACGCCTGTGTCGACCGAGCCACCCTTGGCGCCACGGTCATCGGTGACCGCAGCAAGCTCGACAACCTGGTGCAGGTGGCCCACAACGTACGGATCGGCAGCGATGTGCTGATGGCGGGCCAGACGGGCGTGGCTGGTTCCACCACCATCGGCGACAGGGTCATCGTCGGTGGCGCGGCCAGCATCGCCGACCACCTGCGCTTGGGGGACGACGTGCGCATCGCCGGACGGGCGGGGGTGGCCAAGGACGTACCTGCCGGCGCCGCATGGGGTGGCTTCCCCGCTCAGGACATGCGGCGCTGGCTGCGTGAGCGCTACCTCATCGCCCGCCTCGAAGCGATCTGGGCCTTCGTCCGCGGGCGAGCATGACGACCGTCCTCCGGGGCATCGGCATCCACGGCGGGCAGCTGGCCAGTGTGCGCCTGCACCGCGAGGACGGCCCTTTGCGCTTCCGTCTCGGCCGCGGCGGCGCGGTGCCGGTCGGCTTGAAGCACGTGGCCGACACCAGGCGCTGCATGGTGCTGGCCGGCGAAGGCGGCCGGGTCGCGATGGTGGAGCACCTCCTGGCCGCGCTGCGGGTAGCAGGCTTCTGGTCAGGGGTGCTGATCGAGGTGGACGGCCCCGAGCTGCCCATCCTCGATGGTTCGGCAGCGCAGTACGCCGCAGCGGTGGCCGAGTTGGGCCCGCCCCCACCGGCGCCGGCAGCGCTGCGCCCTACCGTCCCCGTCCACTGGGCATCAGGTGGCAGTGAGCTGCGGTTCGAGCCAGGTGAGGAGTCGCTGGCGGTGGAGGTGGCCTTCGACCACCCGAGCATCGGCCACCAGTGCTGGCTTGGCGAGCCGACCGACTATGCCGGGCTGCTCGACGCCCGCACCTTCGGCTTCGAGCGGGAGCTGGCCGAGCTGCAGCGACTGGGCCTCGCCCTCGGGGCGGTGGAGGGAAGCGGTGGTATCCTCTTCGCCGACGATGGCCCAAGGACACCGTTGCGGTACCCCGACGAACCCGTGCGCCACAAGGCGCTCGACGCCTTGGGCGATCTGGCCCTCCTTGGCCGGCCGTTGAGCGCTCGCGTCCATGTGATCCGGGGTTCGCACAGGGCCCACTTCCTCGCCATGCAGCATCTCCTGCAGCAGCTGCAGCTGGAGCCGGCATGAACGAAGCAGAGAGCAGCCCGCCCGCCCTGCGGGTGGCCGTGGTGGGCGCAGGCGTCATGGGGCGCTACCACGCCAACGTCTACGCCGCCCTGCCAGAGGCACGTCTGGTGGGCCTGGTGGATCCCGATCCCAAGCGCCTGGCCGACGTCTTCGAACGCTACGGCTGCCCCTCCTACCCGGACGTGCCAAGCCTGCTCGCAGCCGGGCAGGTCGACGCCGTCAGCGTGGCCGCGCCGACCAGCACCCACTTCGAGCTGAGCAGGATGTTGCTCGAGGCCGGCGTGCACGTGCTGGTCGAGAAGCCTGTGGCCACCGAGGTGGCGCAGGCCAAGGAGTTGGCCAGGCTCTCGCGCGCCTCCGGCTTGGTGTTGCAGGTGGGCCACATCACCCGCTTCTTCCGCGCCATCGATCGCCTGAAGTCGGAGGTGCAGCGCCCCTACCTCATCGAGGCGCGTCGCCTAGCCCCCAACGGCCGCATCCAGGACGTCGGCGTGGTGCTCGACCTCATGATCCACGACATCGACCTCGTGCTCGGCCTGGTCGACGAGCCCGTCACCGAGGTGGCCGTGGCCGGCCACGGACTGCATGAGGGTGACCACGAGGACGTCTGCGCCGCCCAGGTGCGCTTCGCCGGCGGCTGCATCGCCCGCTTCCTGGCCAGCCGCATCGCCCCTGAGGCCGAGCGCAGCCTGTTGGTGGCCGAGGCCAACCGCACCTACCGCCTCGACTTCGCCAAGGAGCCCCATACCGAGATGGCCGTCTACCGCGCCCAGGCCCAGGAGGGCGAGGGACGGCACGTCCTGGTGGACCGCTACGTGGTGTACGAGGACAACCCGCTGCGCAAGGAGCTGGCGCACTTCCTCGCCAGGGTGCGCGGCACCACCACGCCCATCGGCACCCTGGAAGACGACATCCGCTCCCTTGGCCTGGCCAACACCTTCCTGGAGCGCCTGCGGCGCCCAGCGCCAGCGGTACACTCCTCCCCATGATCGACCTCAAGCAGGTCCTGCCGCATCGCTACCCCTTCCTCATGGTGGACGCCTTCGTCTCCCAGTCCGGTGACGCCTTCGAGTGCATCAAGCTGGTCAGCCACAACGAGCCGCACTTCCAAGGGCACTTCCCCCAGGAGCCGGTCATGCCTGGCGTGTTGATCATCGAGGCCTTGGCCCAGGCCGCCGCCGTCGGCCTGCACGTGCGTGAGGGCTGGGAGGAGGGCCTTGGGCGCATCGGCTACCTCGCCGGTGTGGAGAGCGCCCGTTTCCGCCGCAAGGTGGTGCCAGGCGACCAGTTGCGGCTGACCGGCACCATCACGCGCTTCCGTCGTGGCTTCTGCGACGTGGACGCCGTTGCCCTGGTGGGCGACGAGGTGGCAGCCGAGGCCAAGCTCTCCTTCGTCTTCAAGGGCTAGCCGGCGTGGCCACCGCGGCCTCGGTGCACGACAGCGCCACGGTCCATCCGACCGCTCGCCTCGGCGATGGCGTGCTCGTCGGGCCGGGTGTGGTGATCGAGGCCGACGTGGTGGTGGGCGATGACGCCAGGGTCATGACCGGCAGCGTGCTGCACGACGGCTCGCGCATCGGCGCGGGTGCCAGCGTCGGACCCTACGCCGTCGTCTCCAGCCGCCCCACCGACACGCGCTACCGGGGCGAGGCCACCTTGACGGAGATCGGCGAAGGCGCCGACCTGCGCGAGTTCGTCACCGTGCAACGCGCCACCGGCGAGGGTCAGGCCACCAGGGTGGGCAAGGGCGTCCTTGTCATGGCCGGCGCCCACGTCTCGCACAACTGCCTGGTGGGCGACGGGGCGGTGCTCACCAACCTGGCCCTGCTCGGCGGTCACGTGGAGGTGGGGGCCGGCGCCGTGCTCGGTGCCGGCGCCATGGTGCATCAATGGTGCCGCGTCGGCCGCCTGGCGATGTTCGGCGCCGCATCGGCCACCAACGTCGACATCCTGCCCTTCGCCCTGGCCAGGGGCAACCCGGCCAGACACTACCGGCTGAACGGCGTCGGCCTGCGCCGGCACGGCGTGGAGGGCGAACGCTATCGCGCCATCGAGGACGGCATGCGCTGCCTACGCCGGCGCGACCGGCCGGGTCTCGCGGCCTTGGCGGCCAGTTGGCCAGAGGTGGCCGAGTTGCTCGATTTCGCGACCGCTTCCAAGCGCGGGGTGGCCCGCTTCGTGGCAAGAGGCGTCTGAGGTGGCCGTCCGCCATGTGGTGCTGACCAGCAACGGGCCAGGCGAGCTCTACACCTGGGCTAAGCCTGTGCTGGAGGCGTGGCGGCGGACAGAACCGCAGGCGCGCATCAGCATCGCCCTCGTGCCATGCCAGTTCGCCAACGGCACCGAACCTGGCATCGCCGGCACCTTCGGCGCCGCCAACGTCACCACGGCCGCGCAGTACGCCGCTGCCGCCGCGCTCGGCAGGGCGCCCGCCCCGCTGCAGCAGAGCATCGAGGCCGAGCCTGGCGACCGTCAGGGTCTGGTGCTCTCGCTTGGCGGCAACGGGGGCTACGCCGTTGCCTTGGCCAGACGGCTGCGGCTGCCCGCCTACCGCTACGCCTTCCTCCCCTACTTCAACCGCGGCCTCGATGCCCTCTTCGTCCCTGACGAGGCCACCCGCAAGCGGGCGAGGCTGCTGGCCGGGCCAGGTGGTCGGGTGGAGACGGTGGGCAACCTGGTCGCCGACGCCATGCGCGGCGAGCAACCCCACCCCGACCCCGGTCAGCCCCATGTGTTGCTGATGGCCGGCTCACGCGACGCCTTCGCCCTGCCGCTGATCCCCTTCATGCTGGCGGTGGCCGAGCGCTTGCAGCAGCGTTTCCCCGGTGCGCGCTTCGTCTGGCCGCGCTCCAGGCTGCTCAAGGACGAGACCGTGCAGGGCGGTGTGAGCGGGGTGGCCGCCGATGTCCTTGGCGGCGTGGCTGGTCGCTGGCTGGATGACGACCGCATCGTGACAGCCAAGGGCACGGTCATCGAGGTGGTGCCCGAGGATCGGCGCTACGCCCACATGAAGGCCGCCGACCTGGCCGTCACCATCCCCGGCACCAACACCCTCGAGCTGGGCATCGCCGGCGTGCCGTCGGTGGTGGTGCTGCCGCTCAACCGCCCTGAGATCATCCCCTTGGCCGGCCCCGGCCACTGGCTGTCGCTGATCCCCTGGATCGGCGTGCCGCTCAAGCGCCAGGCCGTGCGCACCTTCGTGCAGCGTCTGCGCTACCCCGTGTCGCTGCCCAACCAGCTCAGCGGCGAGGCGCTGATGGAGGAGGTCAAGGGGATCGTGAGCCCTGATGGCGTGGCTGAGCGTGCGGCCGCCCTGCTGGACGACCCGATGGAGCTGGGTCGTCGCCGCGAACGGCTGCTGGCCACCATGCCGGCGCCTGGCGCCGCCGACCGGCTGGTGGCGCGGCTGATCGAGCTGAGCGCCGGCAGGACCGGCTCTTGAGCCGCGAGGCAACCGTCGGCTCCGCCACACCGCCCCTCCCCCACCTCCTCAGGCCGAGCGGCGTATGGGCCATGCTCGGTGGCGGCAGCGCGGTCCTTGGGGCGGTGTTGCGCTTGGCTGTGGTGCCTGTGGTGGTCACGCCGCTCTTCGACCGGGTGCTGGCCACCGGCGAGTTGGGCGCCCTACCAGGGCTGTTGGCCAGCGGCGCCGTCCTGGTGGTGGCAGGCGCCGTCCTGCTCTTCCTCCAGGACCTTGCCTTCGGCAGGGCGGCCGCCCAACGCACGGCGGCCTGGCGCCGCCGACTGCACGACGCCCTGCTGCGGCGCGCACCGGACGGGCCGGGCGGCCCCACCAGCGGCGGCCTGGCGGCGCGGGTGGTCGGCGACCTGCGCGAGGTGGACACCTACGTCATCTATGGCCTCAGCGCGCTGTTCTCCGAGACGGCCACGCTGATCGGCATCCTGCTGCTGCTGGCCTGGAGCGACCCGGTCGCCACCATGACCCTGCTGCTCATGGCCGCGCCGGCCGTGGCCGCCAGCCTGTGGATCGGCAGGCGGGTGGAAGCGGCATCGGTCCGGCACCAGGCCTCGCTGGAGACCGTGGCTGCGCGCCTGCAGGAGGGCGTCAGGCACCGCGAGTGGCTGCGCGCCTTCGGCGCGTTCGGCTTCGTCAGGCGGCGCTTCCTGCCGGCCGATGCCGCCGTGGAGCGCGACTTCGCCCGACGCACCGCCTGGGCGGCCACCACCTCGCCGGTGGCCCAGTTGCTGATCTTCGGCGCCATGGGCGTGCTCTTCGTGCAACTGGCCCGCGCGGTCGCCGATGGTCGCTCCACCACGGGCGAGGTCGTCGCCTACATCACCCTGGTGGCCCTGCTCTCCACACCCACCCAGCTCCTCCCGAAGGCGCTGGCGCTGTGGCATCAGGCACGCGCCGCCGCCGGACGCCTGCGCAGCCTCGACGACGGCTTGCAGCGGCAGGAGACCGATCCGGAGCCGAGGATCCTGCCGTCAACCAAGACCGTGCCACCCGGCTCTACCCCGTCACCCCGCTTCGCTGGGCTGAGCAGCCGCGGCCTTGTGGTGGGCTTCAGCGACGGGCCAAGGCTCCTGGTGGAGGACATCGACATCGACGGCCCCGGCCTGGTGGCCGTGATCGGCCCAAGCGGCAGCGGCAAGACCAGTTGGTTGCGTACCCTGCTCGGCCTGCTCCCACCGCTGGAAGGCAGCCTGGAGATCGCTGGCGTACGACTGAGGGCCACCGCAGCACCGGACGAGGCCGACCTGCGGGCGAGGGTCGCCTACGTGCCTCAGGGAGCAGATCTGCTCTCAGGCTCGCTGCGTCAGAACCTGGCCCTTGGTCGCCCCTTGGAGGACAAGGCGCTGCTCCAGGCCATCGGCGACGTCGGCCTGGTCGGGCTGGTGGAGGCCACCGCTTCCGCCCTCGACGCCGAGCTGTCCGAGGACGGGGCTGGGCTCTCCGGCGGCCAGCGGCAGCGCCTCGCCATCGCCCGCGCCCTGCTCGGCGACCCTGCCGTGCTGCTGCTCGACGAGCCCACCTCCGCCCTCGACGACCAGGCCGAGGAGGAACTGCTGCTCCTGCTCCAGGCACTCGGCAAGCGGCGGCTGGTGGTGGCCGTCACCCACCGACCGGCCTTGGCGCGGGCGGCCACGTTGCGCCTGCGCATCCGCGGAGAGCGGATGTCGGTGGCCGGGCAGGCCACCGAGGATGGTGGCCTCGAGCCGGCACCAGGAGGGAGCGAGGGATGACGAACGATCTCTACGAGGACGCTGCGTTCTACGAACAGCTCAACCGCGGCTACCGCGACGACCTCGGCTTCTACCTCGGCCTTGCCCGCGACCACGGTGGCCCGGTGCTTGAGCTGGGCGCGGGAGCCGGCCGGGTGAGCATGGCCTTGGCGAGGGACGGCGTCCAGGTGGTGGCCGTCGAGCCCGCGCTCGCCATGCGCAGCCTCGGCGAGGCACGCAGCCGTGAGGCAGGCCTTGCCGACGCCATCACCTGGGTGGACGGCGACATGCGCCGGCTCGACCTCGGCAGGCGCTTCCCGCTGGTCATCGCGCCCTTCCACGCGCTCATGCACCTGCACACGCTGGACGAACAGGACGCCGCCTTGCGCGGCGCCCTCGCGCATCTGGAGGAGGGTGGCGCCTTCGCCACCGACGTGTTCGTGCCCTCCTTCGGCGCCCAGGGCCTCGTGCGGGTGGAACCCGGCTGGCACGGGCTGGACGACGGCGACCTGCTGCTCTGGCAGCATCACGACCCGCTGAGCCAGGTCATCGTCACCGAGCATCGTTGGGACCAGGTCGGTGCCGACGGGTTGCTGCGGCGGCGCAGCGCCACCTTGCGTCAGCGCTACTACCACCGCTTCGAGCTGGAGCG
>CAYXJZ010000038.1:0-16694 GCA_964465355.1 uncultured bacterium
ACTTGAGCGGGAACTCGTGGGCGATGGGGACCGGGAAGCCCTCCACCTGCGCGTGGCGCACCACCTGCACACCGAGGTGGTAGATGGGCACCAGCGCAGCATCCTCCAGCGCCAGCTCTTGGATGCGGACGTAGAGCGCGGCGCGTTCGTCGTCGTCGATGGTGGCCGTGGCCTGGGCGATGAGCGCATCGATCTCGGGGTTGTCGTAGTAGGCGCTGTTGATGCCTGGCGGCAGGGCCGAGGAGTGCACGAGGCCCATCCAGGTGTCGGGGTCTGGGCGACCGGTGACCGTCAGCACCACCGTGTCGTAGTTGGAGTTGGCCCGCTCGGTGCCGTAGGCACCGTGCTCCAGCTGCCTGAACTGCACGTCGAAGCCGACCTCCTCCAGGTAGAACTGCAGGATCGGCGACACCAGCGGCCATGGCTCGAGCTGGGTGGTGAGCAGGTCGATGGAGATGCCGCCGCCGTAGCCGGCCTCGGCCAGCAGCTGCCGCGCCCGCTCTGGGTCGTAGGCGTACCTCGGCACGGTGTCGCCAGCGCTGCCTTGGGCCAACGGGGTGATGAAGGTGTGGGCGACGGTGGCCACACCGGTCAGCACCTCGGCCACCAGCTCTTCCTTGTTGATGGCGTGGTGCACGGCCTGGCGCACGCGGATGTCGTCGAAGGGCGGGCGGTCGACGCGGTAGTACAGGCCCGAGATGGCCGACTGCGGGCCACGGTCCACCAGAATGCCGGGGGTGGCCTCCAAGGCGGCGATGGTGTCTGGATCGCGGAACAGCCCGAGCATGACCTCGCCCGTGCCGAGCGCGCCGCCCGCCACCGCGTCGTCGGCGATGGGGATCAGCACGATGCGCGGCGTCTTGGGCAGGCCTTCCTCGTAGTAGTCGGGGTTGGCGACCAGCACGATCTCCTGGCCGGGGACGCGGCTGTCGAGCATGTAGGGGCCGCTGCCGATGGCGTTGAAGTTGTACTCGTTGCCGAACTGCTCGATGGCCCGCTGGTTGGCGATGCCGGTGCGCGCCACGTAGGCGAGCTGGCCGAGCAGCGAGGCATGCGGCGCAGAGAGGTGGAAGACCACCGTGTAGGGATCGGGCGCCTCGATGCGGTCGACCGAGGAGTAGTCGAAGCGGCCGGGCGAAGTGGAGTCTGGCCCAAGCATGCGGTCGTAGGTCCACTTGACATCGGCCGATGTCAGCTCGCCGAAGCCGCGGTGCCACTGCACGCCTTGGCGCAGGTGGAAGGTGTAGGTCAGGCCGTCGTCGGAGACCTCCCAGCTGGTGGCCAGGTCACCGATGATGTTGGAGCTGCCGAACTCATAGCGCAGCAGCTGTGAGTAGATGTTGTCGGAGACGCCGTAGTCGTGCAGAGACGACTGCATCTGCGGGTCGAGGGTGGTGACGTCGCCACGGAAGCGGATGGTCACCGAGTCGGCTTGCGCCAAGGCGCCGAAGCCGAAGGCGAGCAGGGCGATCAGGAGCGACGTGAGCAGGACCGGACGGATAGCTCGAGGCTTGGGATGGGACATGGTGCCTTCCTCCTGACTGACGGCCGACAGGCGCGTCACTCGAACCGTGGATCGGCCTCCCAGCCGCTCCTCTTGGCGTCCACCAGCTGCATGCGCCAACCACCCGGGTCGCGCAGGTTGGCGTTGGTGCGACCGGTGCTCGGGACCTTGTGCGGCTCGGAGGCGAAGCGGACGCCGGCCTGGCTGAGCTGGGCGTGCGCGGCCACCACGTCGGTGCAGCGGAAGGCGATGTGGTTGACGCCAGGGTTCTCCTCGCCGATGACCTTGTGCAGCTCGAAGATGGGTTGGCCCTCGCCAGGTAGCTTGACCTCGACGGAGCCGCCGTGGTGCGTGGTCCGCGCCAGGACCTCGAAGCCCAGGTTGGTGAAGAAGTCGACGTAGGCGTCTAAGTCGTCGACGATGATCTCGATGTGGTCGATGCCGGTGATCATGTTGCTCCTCTTCTCACTGCGATGTGCGGGTGGCGTCCGTGCTGCGCGCTCAAGCTGACCGGTAGGTCACACGGATCTCACCCACCCCTTCGACGAGACCGGTCAGTTCGTCGCCTGGCTGCACCTGCGTCACCCCAGCGGGTGTGCCGGTCATGATCAGGTCCCCCGCTTCCAGCCGCACGTAGCGGCTGAGGTAGGCGATGACCTCGGGCACGTTCCAGATCTGCTGGGCGATGTCACCCGACTGGCGCAGCTCACCGTTGACGCTGAGCCGGATCCCGCCCTGCGCCGGATGACCGATGTCGGCAGCCCGCCTGATGGCGCTGCATGGGGCCGACTCGTCGAAGCCCTTGGCCAGGTCCCACGGGCGCCCCATCTTCTTGGCCTCGGCCTGCAGGTCGCGCCGCGTCATGTCGAGGCCGACGGCGTAGCCGTAGACGTGCTCGAGCGCCCGCTCCAAGGGGATGTCGTGGCCGGCACGGCCGATGGCGACGACCAGCTCGATCTCGTGGTGCAGGTCCTTGGTCATGGTCGGGAAGGCAAGGCTGGCGCCGCTGTCCACCAAGGCATCGGCCGGCTTGCTGAAGAAGAAGGGGGGCTCGCGGTCGGGGTCGTGCCCCATCTCGCGGGCATGGTCGGCGTAGTTGCGTCCGACGCAGTACACCCTGCGCACGGGGAACAGGGCGGGTGTGCCCTCCACCGGCAGCGCGATGCTGCGCGGCTCCGGTACGACGTAGGCCTGTGTCATCTCGCCTCCTGGAAGGAAGGGGCCTCGGTGGGCATCGTTCCCTGTGGCGGATCGATACCCGACGGACGCCCGAGGAAGAAGGTGGAACGAAGTCGAGCCTAAGGCCATTACGTCATTGGTGTCAATTGGTCCAACGTCACAGAAGTGCAACGCTTGTGCTAGCCTCATGTTCATGCGCAGAGAGCCGTTGGACCAAGTCCAAGATGGCGCAGCACTCAGCCCGGTCGAACGGGACACACTGGCGGCGCTCAGGCGCCTGCTCCACAGCGAGGATTACGCCGAAGGCGACAAGCTGCCACCGGAGAGGTCGTTGGCAGAGCGCTTCCAGGTCAGTCGCCGTGTGCTCAAGAACGCCTTCGCCGTGCTCGAGGCCGAGGGCAAGGTGTGGCGTGGCGTCGGGCAGGGCACCTTCGTCGGGCGCAGAGCGCCAGGCGCCGTGCCCGACCTGACCAGGTTGGCGCGAACCGCCAACCCGGTGGCGGTCATCGAGGCCCGGCTCTCCTTCGAGCCCACCGTGGCGCGCTTCGCCGCCCAACGCGCCTCCTCCCACGACGTGCAGACCCTGTGGGAGACCTTCGATCACGCGGCCCGCGCGAAGAGCATCGAGGAGTTCACGCGCTGGGACGAGCGCTTCCACGAGGGCCTGATCGCCTCGGCCCAGAACTCGGTGTTCAACGCCATCTATGACGTCATCAGCGGCGTCTGGACCCGGCTGCGCTGGGGGGCCATCCTGGAGCAGGCCTACACCCAGGAATGGCGCAGGGTCTACTCACGCCAGCACCGCGTCATCCTGGAGGCCATCGAGAGCCGCGACCTCGACCGTGCGGAGATCCTCGCCCTCGAGCACTGGCAGACCATGCGCCACAACCTCATCCGCGAGCCGCTGAGGGAGCAGCCGCGAGGAGGCTGACCGAGCCCCCGGTGCTCAACCCAGCCTGAAGGTCTCCTTCACCTGTTCGTACGCAAGCGCCCGCACCACCGTCGGCGCCATGTCCTCGTCGATCAGCCCGCGCAACGTCCGCCCCGCCACCCAGTCGCAGACCACCCTGCGCCACACGTCGTGGCGCGCCTCGATCGACGGGTAGGCGCGGGTGTCGTCCACGAAGCCGGCCAGGTTCGCGATGCCGGCGGTCTCCACCGTGGCGTCCAGGTAGCGCTCCATGCCCAGCACGGAGTCGAAGAACCACCACGGCGCGCCCAAACGCAACGCCGGGTAGTGACCGGCCAGCGGCGCCAGCTCACGGGCGTAGTTGCTCTCGTCCAGGCCGTAGAGCACCAGACGGAAGCCAGGATGCGCGCCCAGCGCATCGAGCAGCGGCCGCAGCGAGCGCGTCCACTCGGTGGCGATGGGGATGTCTGCGCCCACATCGATGCCGAAGCGGCGGAAGAGCGCCCCGTGGTGGTTGCGCAGCGAGCCGACGTGCAGCTGCATGACCAGGCCGTCATCGGCCGCCATGCCGGCCAGTTCGAAGAGCATGTGCGAGGCGAAGCGCTCCGCGTCCTCGGCAGCGCCGCGGCCGGCGCGCAGCGCGTCGTAGAGCGAGGCTGCCTCCACCGCCGACAGCGGCTGCACGACGGCCGTGAGCGCGGCGTGGTCGGTGGCGGTGGCACCGAGGGCCTTGAAGGCCGCGCGGCGCTGACGCAGCGCCGCCAGGTAACCGGCGTAGTCGTCGACGGCCACACCGCTGCGCGCCTCCAAGGCGGCGAGCGCCTCGGCCCAGTCTGCGCGGCTTGGGTCCACCACCGCGTCCGGCCGCAGGGTGGGCGCCACAGGCAGGCCGTCTGCGCGCATCGATGCGTGCGGCGAGAGGTCGTCTGCGGCGCCATCCGTGGTGCTGAGGAACTCGATGTTGAAACGGCGGAACAGCGTGCGCGGGCGGAAGGCCGGCTCGGCCAGGGTGGCGACCAGCCGGTCGTACAGCCGGTCAGCGTTCCCTTCCTCCGGCCGCTCGTCCACGCCGAAGAGGTCGACCAACTCGTGCTTCAGCCACAGACCGGTCGGTGTCCCCGCGAAGAGGTGGAAGTGGGCGCAGAAGCGCCGCCACACGACGCGCGGGTCGGCCTCGAAGGTGCCACCGTCCAGCGGCTGCCGCCCCATCGACTCCAGGGACACGCCCTGGCTGTAGAGCATGCGCAGCACGTAGTGGTCGGGGATGACCAGCAAGGTGGCGGGGTCTGGCGCCTGCTCGTCCTCCAGCAGGTACTGCGGGGAGACGTGGCCGTGCGGCGAGAGGATGGGCAGGCCACGCGCCTGCTGGTACAGCTCGCCAGCCAGCGCCCGCTGGCTTGGCTCGGGCGAGAAGCAGCGGTCGGGATCGAGTCGCCATGCGGTCACGGTGCTCCTCCAAGGTCGGCCCCGTCACCGGACCGGCTCGCTGCCGCCGGCTGCAGCAAGGGTGCGAGGTGGCGCTCGAAGTGACGGCGCAAGGCGGCGCGGTAGGCGGCCGGATGGGCGCGCAGCACCGCGCGCAGCTCGTCACCGAACTGGCGCAGCGCCGAGCCGAAGGTGACGTGCAGCATCTGCCTGCCGTCGTGCTGCTCCATCAGGGCCGTGAGGGCGCGGCCGGGCAGCAGCCGCGGTCGCGGGATCCGCTGCAGGCTGACACTGACGTGGTAGCTGCGCACGTCCTCCTCGAAGCGCTCGAAACCGTAGTCCACCACCTGGTGCAGCAGCTCGGGCTGCACCATGCCGACCACCCGAAGGGCCTCGAGGTAGCTGGTGCCAGCTGTCTTCAGGTGCAGGCCGGCGCCGGTGGCGGCCGCCAGCGGGTAGACCATGAACTTGTCCGAGCCGGAGTGCAGGCTCAGCTTGTAGCCACCCAAGGCCAGGCAGATGGCAGCGTGCTGGCCCACGTCCTCGGCCAGCGCACTCAGGTCGCCCTGGTAGTCCACGCCCTTCTCGAAGCCACCGACGAAGCGGGGGGCCAAGGAGACGAAGTCCACCCCGAGCCGGCGCATCTCCAGCGCCAGGTAGAGGTGCTGGGCGGGCGTGGTGGCGCTGTTGGTCTCGTCCACCGAGACCTCGATCTCGGCACGTTCGGGTCCTGCCTTGCTGCGCAGGTGGCGGGCGAGGCGCGCGACCAGCGCCAGGGCAGGGCCGTACTTCACGGCCGCGCGCTCCAGCTCGCCTGGCGCGAAGCCGAAGGCGCGGTCAGCCAGCTCGGTCCGGTGGCCGCCGAGACGGGCGATCAGGTCGCTCGGGCTGCTGTCCAGTGCTGCCCAGGCCGGCATGGCTCCATAGGCCGTGCTCAGATCGGCGCCCTGCAGGTCGTCGGCGCTGTCGTCGACGGCGTCGCCTGGATCCAGGGTGAAGAAGCTGTAGCCAGCATCCAGGCACAGGTCGATGTCGGCCTCGGTCTTGAGGTGGTCGGCGTCGGCGCCCACCGGTCCGCGCCAACCGGCCACGAAGGCGCCGAGGGTGGCGTCGTCCAACACCTCGCGTGGGCTGCGCCCGGTGCGCGTGTTCTCGCGCATGGACTGCTGAGCGAAGATGGTGGACACCTGCCCTTCGGCTCCACTGGCGCGCATGGCGTCGACGTGGCCAGGGGTGGCCAGGCCGAGGCGGTCGCCGAAGCCGGCCGATGTGCCTGGCCCCAACGGACGCGGCTGCAGCGATGGCAGCATGGTCCGCAGCGCGGCGATGTTGCCGGCCGAGGCGGGGCCACGCCACAGCGCCGGCTCTCCGGCCTGCGTCTCACCCTCCATCGCGGCGAAGGCCGCCGCCGATGGCGCGGCTCCCACCAGGCGGAAGCCGTCATCCTCGCGCTCCGCCCACAGGGCCACATGGGCGTTGGCGGCGTCCGTGACCCGCAGGCTGACCTCCAGCGCGCTGCGCCCGAAGCGGCGCATCAGCACCTGCGCATCCAGCCCTTCCGCTCCCACGAAGTCCCTGCTCATCGACCCATGACCTCAGACACCCGAGTACACCGAGAAGCCGCCGTCGATGGGGACCACCACGCCGGTGACGAAGCGGCTGGCGTCGCTGGCCAGCCACTGCACGGTGCCGAGCAGCTCGTCGGCCGCGCCGAAGCGGCCCATGGGGGTGTGGTCGATGATGCGCTGGCCGCGCTCGGTGAGGCTGCCGTCCTCGTTGAGCAGCAGCCGCCTGTTCTGCTCGCCGACGAAGAAGCCAGGGGCGATGGCGTTGACCCGCAGGGCGCCGCCGTGGCTGCGGCCGAAGTCCATGGCCAGCCAGCGGGTGAGGTTGTCCACCGCCGCCTTGGCGGCCGAGTAGCCGGTCACCCGGGTGATGGCGCGCATGGCGGCCATCGAGGAGACGTTGACGACGCTGCCAACGCCCTGCGCCGCCAGGGCGCCGGCGAAGGCCTGGATGGGCAGCAGGGTGCCCATGAAGTTCAGTTCCATGACCTCGCGCATGGCGCCTTCCTGCAACTCGGTGACGGGAGCGCCTGGCGCCAGGGTGGCGCCTGGCATGTTGCCGCCAGCGGCGTTGACCAGGACGTCGACACGGCCCCAGGAGGCCAGCAGTCGGTCGCGCACCGCGTCCAGCTGGAGGCGATCGAGCACGTCGGCCGGCACCGCCATGGCCTCGTCCCCGGCGTCGCGGATCTCGGCCGCCACCTGCTCTGCGCGCTCGGCCCGCCTACCGAGCACGGCCACCTTGGCCCCCGCCCTCGCCAGTCCGCGCGCCATGGCGCCGCCCAACACACCGGTGGCGCCGGTCACCAGGACCACCCGCCCCCTCAGGTCGAAGATCTCAGCCATCAGGCCCATCCTCTCCAGTCGGTCGGGCGTCGCCCGCCAGCTGCGTACCTCGTCCTGCCCGCAACGCCATCCAGGCCGTCTGCGCGATCAGGCCGACGACGAAGGCGCTCAAACCCACGTACACACCGGTGAAGCGCTGGCTGGCCACACCCCAGACCAGGACCGCTGCGGTGACCACCGAGAACACCACCACCGACTCCATCATCGGCCTGGTGCGCCGCTCGGCCACCAGCCGTCCCTGCAACCAGTGCTGCACCAGGCGCGTGGCAGGCAGCAGCAGGGCGAACCACATGGTGGTGCTGGCCATGCGCGCCAGCTCGGGTGACAGGCCGGCCACCGCCCCGAACCACCACAGCGCCAAGGGGGTCGCCGCCAGCGCCACCAGCACCAGGGTCGAGCCGAGGCCCACCCATAGGGCGGTGCGGACCAACACCCGCATCGCGCCTGGACGCCGCAGGTAGGTGATGACCACCTCCGCGAAGGACATGCCAGGCGCCTGCATCACGTGCAGGAAGGACATGGCCACCGGCCACACCGCCAACGAGGCAAGGCTGTTCGGCATGCGCGCCACCGCGCCGCTGATCACGCTGGTGGTCAGCATGGTGAGCACCGTGGTGGTGGCCAGCGGCACGTAGAAGGACAGGAAGCCTGGCAGCGTGAGTGGGGTGTCGTCGGCGGACTCGGGCAACTGCCGCGGCCGGACCAGGCGGCGCATCAGCACCATGCTGTACACCGCCTCCGCGAGGACGGCGGTGGAGAGCACGCCGGCAGCCATGGCCGCCCCCGGCCAGCCGAGCAGGGCGCCGATCGTCAGGCCGACGGCGTCCACGCCCAGCCGCAGGGCCGAACCCGCCACGATCCCGCGGCTGTGACCCCGACGGATCAAGAGGCCGTGGTAGAAGCGCCGCATGCCGGTGCCGAGCGACCATGGCACGACAAGGGCGGTGGCCAGCCGCGCCGTCTCGCCCACCTCCGGCGGCACGCCGAGCCAGCTGAACATGACCACCTCGTAGAGCGGTGTGAAGGCCACCAGCAGGTGCAGCAGCGTGAGCCCTGCGCCCATCCACAAGGCGACGCGGTGCAGCCAGCGGTAGCTGCTGCGTCCTCGCACCAGCGCCGTCGAGGCCGTGAGCAGCATGACCGAGGGCGCCTGGATGGTGATGGCCAGGTTGAACACCACACCCCAAGCCGCCAGGTTGAGCTGCGGGTCCACCAGCCGCGAGACCACGGCGGTGGTGAGCAGCAGCTCGCCGGTCATCAGCACCCAGCTCGCGGTCAACGGCCACCAGGCCTGCACCACCTCGCGGGTGCGGAGCGGGGCTTGCTCGTCGTAGGCCAAGGCTGTTCGGGCGACCGGCGGTGTTCGGGGGCGCTGCACGGCTCAGTGTCCACCTCCAGGCAGGCCGAGTTGCCGCCTCAGGCTGAGGATGCAGTAGACCAGCGCCCTCGGCAGGTGGAAGGGATCCTTCACCGGCAGTGCGACCGTGGTCTGGAAAGGACGTCCCTCACGGTCCAGCTTCTGCGTCCACTCACCGTGCACCGGCACCGGGTAGTGCCGCTGGGCGTAGTCGTCCACCTGCTCGAACCAGCGCAGGTCGTCGGGGTCGCCTTCCAGCTCGAAGGCCAGGAGCAGGGCGTAGAGCGCCTCGGTCTGCGGCCACCACAGCTTGGCGTCGGCGAAGGGCCACCACGGCTCGCCCTCGCCCGGCGCCCTGCCCGATGCCACGTCAGCGGCGTCGCGCGCCAGCAGCAGGCCGCCGTACACAGGGTCCCAGCCGACGCCCATGTGCCAGCGGATGACCTCCAGCGCCTCGCGCACCCGCTGCGCGTCGCCGAGGTGCTGGTAGACGTGGATGAGGAACCACATGGACTCGATGGCGTGACCAGGCACCACCGCTCGGCCGCGCGGGGAGTCGAGTTCCTGGTCGTCCGTGCCCATGAACTCCAGCACCAGCTTGCGCGCCGGCCTGCGGAACACGGTCATGATCTGCTCGGCGTGCCAGCGGCAGGCTTCCATGACCCGCCCGGCGGCCGGATGGCCGCGCTCGCCCAGCACCCTGGCCAGCTCGAAGAAGGCGATGGCGAAGATCATGGAGATGCCGTGGGCCTTGACCCCTTCGGGGATGGGGTAGGGGGCCGATGGGAAGCTGCCTGGCCGACGCAGCAGCGGCTCCACCCGCTCGAAGGTGGCCAGCGCCGCCTCCAGCGCCGCGGCCTCCTGCGGCCGCACGCGGGCGTACTCGGCCAGGCCGTAGATGGCGAAGCCGTCGGTGTAGATGCTGACGGATCCCTCCAGCTCGCTGCCGTCACCGTGCAGGGCATAGCGCCATGCGCCTTCCTGGTCGCGGCCGTACTGCATGACGAAGCGGAAGATGCCGTCGGCCACGGCCAGGAAGTCATCAGGCCGCCCGCCGTCCTGGCGCGGACCCAGATGTCGGTGCACCGAGGAGAAGGTCCACATGGCGCGCAGCTGCGACCACATGTACTTGTCCTCGCTGAGCAGCCGGCCGTCGTCGCCGATGCAAGTGAACAGGCCGCCGCGCTCATGGTCGACGGCGTGCCGCAGCCAGAAGGGCAGCACGCTGTCCTCCAGCTCGGCCTGGTAGCGCCTCAGCAGCTCGTGCAGCTGCGCGCGCGACCCAGCCTCAGCCACGCCGGTAGCGCTCCAGCACCTGGGGATCGGGTTCGAAGCCGATGCCGAGGACGTCCTGCGGCAGCCGGATGCGGCCATCGTCCTGCAGGCCGGGGTCGGGGGCCAGCTTGGCCTCGCGGTCGACGTAGAGCACCTCGATGGGCCCGATCACGGGGAAGGCGGCCGCCAGCTGCAGCGTGGCGTAGTAGCCGGGACCGTAGTAGGGGCAGTGCGGCACCAGCTTCGCGCCTGCTGCCTCGGCCATGCGCGCCACCTCGAGGTACTCGTGCAGGCCGCCGATCTTGGTCAGGCTTGGTTGCAGGTGGTCCACCGCGCCGGCGGCCATGGCCTGCTCGAACTGCCAGCGGGTGAACCAGTTCTCCCCCGCCGCGATAGCCAGGCCGTGGCCGCGCAACCGCGCAAGGGTGGCGAAGTCCTCTGGCGGGAAGACGGGCTCCTCCAGCCAGCTCACGCCAAGCTCGATCAGGCCGGGGATGGCGGCCAGGCTGCTCGCCTCGTCCCAAGCGCAGTTCACGTCCACCGACACGGGGATGCCTTCGCCGATCTCATCGCGGCAGGCGCGCACCAGCGGCACGGTGATCTCGTGCAGCTTCAGTTCAATGTAGCCCTCGTCGATGGCCCGGCGGCTGACCTCGGCCACCAGTGCAGGGTCGTGGTAGCGCACCAGGCTGGCGTAGGCCTCTGCGCTGCCTCGCAACGGGCCATCCGTGAGCAGGCGGGCCAACGACACGCCTGCTCGCTTGGCCTTGAGGTCCCACAGCGCCATGTCCACCCCGCCGATGGCGAAGAGGGTGATGCCGTAGCGGCCGAAGAGGTGAACCGCCCGCTGCACGCCAAGGGTCCAGGCGCGCACGTCGTCGATCTCACGGCCGACGGCCAGCGGGGCGATGCGCTGGTCGATGATGGAGCGGGTGGCGTCGGAGCAGAAGTAGCCGAAGCCCTCGCCCCAGCCCACCACGCCGTCCTCGTCCTCCACCCGCACGAGCACGGTCTCCAGGCTGCGCCATGCGCTTGGCAGGATGCCCTCGTTCTTGCCCGGCTCGTGGAAGGGGATCTCGACGACGACGGTCTCCACTTTGGCGATCTTCATGGTCTCCCTCGCTGCGGCCGGGCGGTGGCGGCGTAGGCGCCGCCCACATAGGCCGGACCGTCCTCTTCACGCATCGCCTCAAAGCCGCGGTAGTCGGGGGCGCGGTGGTCATCGGCCGCGTCCTTGGGCCGGTAGCCAAGCGCCCGTGCACGGGCGTCCTCGAACACCGGATCGGCGCATCGCGATGTGCCGGAGAGCAGCTCCAACTCGATGTCGGGATGCTCCAGACCGATGGTCACCAACTGGGCGAGGTCGGCGCTGCTGATCCACATCGTCGCTCGCCTGGCGTCGGACACCTTGGGATCGACGTTGCCGAGGCGCAAGAGGAGGGTGCGCAGGCCGAAGCGCTTGGCGTACATGGCGCAGGCCGCCTCGCCGAAGGCCTTGCTGAGCCCGTAGAAGCCGTCGGGGGCGACCAAGGCTTGCTTCAGGTCGAAGCCCTCCCGGTGGTGCATGCCCACGATGTGCAGGCTGCTGACGTAGATCATCCGCTCGACGCCGCCCTCGGCGCTGGCCTGCAGCAAGGCCAGCAGGCCGCGGTAGTTGGCATCGAGGGTGTCCTCGAAACCCAGATGCTCACCGTGGACGCACATGAGGTCGAGCACGCCGCGGCAACCGGCCACGGCGTCAGCCGCCACCCCCGGTCGGTTGATGTCGGCCACCAGCACCTGGTCCTCGGCCGCCGCCGCAGGCGGCGGCTTGCGGTCGAGCAACCGCAGCTGGTAGCGCTGGCGCAGGAGGGGGATCAGCCCGCTGGCCACCCGGCCGGCAGCCCCGGTGACGAGGAGACGGTCCATGCTGCTCAGTCGTCCGTGCCGCTGCCGGCGGGCGTGGGCGCACTGGCGTGCGCGCGCGCACTGGTGTGCGCGTTGGCGATGATCGCCTCCGTGTCCCAGCCGTTCTGGTCGCACACCACCCGCACGTGCGAATCCCAGGTGGGCTCGGCCGCGGGCCGGCCCTCCAGGAAGCAGTCGACGGTGAGGTACTTCAGCGTCTCGTCGCCAAGGCACCACACCCGGTGCGGCGTGCTGGCGGGGATGCGCACCACGTCACCAGGCGACACCTCGAAGGCGCGGTGGTCGGGATGGCCAGGCTCGCCGCCAACCTCCAGCCGGCCGCGGCCCTGCAGCAGGTAGAAGACCTGCTCGGTGTCGTCGTGCTGGTGCAGCGGCGGCGCCTCACCCGGCTCCATGATCGAGATGAAGACCTCGCTGGTGCCCGCCTCCGAGCGGTCCATGACCAGCGCGTTGGCATGCGTGGGGAAGCGGTAGAGGCGGGGGCGGTCGGTCTTGAAGACGTAGTCCACGATGTTCTCCTCAGCGAGCCTGGGGTAACAAGACGGCGGAGTCGGGGTCGAGGTAGAGGGTGGCGTGGTCGATCCGGCGCAGCGCAGAGCCGGGGCGGGCCTCGTCCACCTCGAGCAGCAGGCAGTCGTGCACGGCCTGCGCCTTGCGCGCCTCCGGCACGATGCAAAGGACGCGTGAAGGCGCCAGCAGGGCGGGCACCGTGAGGGTGACCGCATGGGTGGGGACGGCAGCCAGGTCGGGGAAGTGGCCCTCGCCCACCTGCTGGCGGCGGCTTGCCTCGGCCAGCGGCACCACCTTGACCCAGGCAGGATCGTCGAAGCGCACGCCGGGCGGGTCGTTGAAGGCCAGGTGACCGTTCTCGCCGAAGCCGCAGGCGACCACGTCGGCCGGATGGGCCCGCAGCAGGGCCTCGTAGGCGCGGGCATCGGCGTCCGGATCGTCCGCAGCGGCTTCCACAGGATGGAAGGCCAGCGGCGCGGCGGGCAGTTGGCTGAGGAAGCGCTCGCGCAGGAAGCGCGGGAAGCTGGCGGGGTGCTCGTCGTCAAGGCCAACGTACTGGTCCATGTGGAAGATGCGCACGCGCGGCCAGTCCACGTCCTGCGCTTGGCTCAGGGCCTGCAGGAAGCTGAGCTGGGAGTTGCCTGTGGCCAGGATCAGGTTCGCCTCGCCGCGTTGCTGGATGGCCTCACCGAGCACGCGGCGGGCCACCGCGGCGGCCGCTGCACCTGCGGCGGCGTTGGAGGCATAGACCTCCACCGGCAACCGGTCGACAAGGAAAGCGTGGGTGGGATGGGGGGTAGCTTCGCTCAAGTGGGGATCCCTCTCTGCTTCATGGCGGGCGTCCAGCGTCCCGCGATCATCGTGCGCGTGCAGCGCAGCTCTTCGTCCAGCACGATGAGGTCGGCGTCCTTGCCGGCCTCGAGGCTGCCCTTGCGGTCCGCCATGCCGATGGCGCAAGCGGGCGTCAGGCTGGCCATCCGCACCACCTCGGCCACGCCAAGGCCCAACTCCTTGTGCACCACCCACAGCATCTGGCCGAGGAAGGTGGTGCTGCCGGCGAAGGCGCTGCCGTCCTTCAAGACACCGACCGTCGGGGAGCCGTGCCTAGGCGTCGGGCTACCCGCTACCGGGCCGACCAAAGCAGGCACACCAGCCAAGTCCAAGGCCGTGCCCTGCGCCAGGCCGGCGCCGTGGGTGGCGTCGGAGACCAGGCACAGACGCTCCGGACCAATGCAACGGTGGGCAAGGCGCATGAGCGTGCCGGGCAGATGGTGGCCGTCGGCGATCATCTCCACCGTGAGGCCGTCAGAGGCCAAGGTGGCCTCCAGCAGGCCGGGATGCCGGTAGGGTCCGCGGCGGACGGTGGTGGACTGGCCGCTGAACACGTGGATGACGTGGCTCAGCCCCTGGTCGGCGGCGGCAGCCAGATGGTGGTCCTCGGCGTCGCTGTGCCCGGCGGCGGCGATGATGCCGGACGCCACCAGTCGCCGGGTCAGCTCCAAGGCGCCCGGGCGCTCCGGCGCGTAGCTCACCATGCGCAGCACGTCGCTGTAGGCCAGCAGGCGATCCACGCGTGCCGGCGTCGGGTCGAGCACGTACTCGGGGTTCTGCGCACCCGCCTGGCCGACCGAGAAGAAGGGGCCCTCCAAGTGCACGCCCAGCACCTGCGCGGCGCCTGGCCGGCCGCCGGGGAAGCGGGAGCGGGCGTAGGCCAGCACCCGCAGCAGCTCGTCCAGCGCTGCGGTGAGGGTGGTGGGCAGGATGGAGGTGGTGCCGTGCGCGGCGTGGGCGGTGAGGATGGCGTCCCATGACGCCTCGGTGGCCTCGTTGAAGAGGTGACCGACGGCTCCGTGCGCGTGGACGTCGACCAGGCCGGGAGCCAGATAGGCGCCGGCCAACTCGACCCGCGGCACATCGGCAGCCACCTCGGCCGGCCGCGTGAGCGCCTGGATGCGGTCGCCCTCGATCAGCAAGGCGGCGCCGTCGACCACGCGGTCAGGCAGCACCAGCCGGCCACCGGTCAGCAGCTGCCGCGCACCCTGCCGACCGGCCGCCGAACCACGCCCGCCAGCGCCCTGCCCGCTCACGCGGCGCCGAGGCCGATGCCAGCCAGCTCCAGCTCCTCGGCTCGGTGGCAGGCGACCTGGTGGCCGGAGGCCAGTTCGCGTAGGGACGGGATCTCCTGCTTGCAGCGCTCCTCGGCGAAGGGGCAGCGCGGATGGAAGGCGCAGCCGCTTGGCGGATTGGCAGGGTTCGCAACCTCGCCCTGCAAGGGCGCAGCCCGGTTCTTGACCCGCGGATCGGCCACCGGCACGGCGGCCATGAGCGCGGCGGTGTAGGGATGCCGCGGCGTGGTGAAGAGCGCATCGGTGGGCGCCAGCTCCACCACCTTGCCGACGTACATGACCGCCACCCTGTGGCTGATGTGCTTGACGATGGAGAGGTCGTGGGCCACGAAGAGATAGGTGAGATCGAGGCGTTCCTGCAGCTCCAGCAGCAGGTTGAGCACCTGGGCCTGCACCGAGACGTCAAGCGCAGAGACGGCCTCGTCGGCCACGATCAGGCGCGGGTTGAGCGCCAGCGCCCGGGCGATGGACACCCGCTGGCGCTGCCCACCGCTGAAGGCATGGGGATAGCGCTGCATGAACTCCGGCCGCAGGCCCACCAGGCTGAGCAGCTCGGCCACCCTCTCCAAGCGCTGCTTGTGGCTCCTCATGCCGTGCACCAGCAAGGGCTCGCCGACGATCTCGAAGAGGGTCATGCGCGGGTTGAGCGAACCGAAGGGGTCCTGGAAGACCATCTGCAGGTCGCGCCACACCTCGCGCATCTGCCTCTGCGGCAGGGTGGCCAGGTCGACCACGCTGCCGTCCTCCTGGTGGAAGAGGACCTGGCCGCCGCTGGGGTCGAGCGCGCGCACGATGCAGCGGGCGGTGGTGGTCTTGCCACAGCCGCTCTCCCCCACCAGGCTGAGGATCTCGCCCTCGGCCACGTCGAAGGACACGTCGTCCACCGCCCGCACCGATCCCACCGTGCGGCTGGGGAAGCCGGCCTTGATGGGGAAGTACTTCTTCAGGCCCTTCACTTCCAACAAGGGGCCGCCCGCCGTGGAGGCGCGGGCAGGCACCGGGGTCGTGGCTCCGTCTGGCAGGGCGCTCATGCCGCCTCCTCCACCCGGTCGTGGAAAAGGAAGCAAGCCACGGGCTGCTGTCCGTCCTCGCCGTGCAGCGCGGGCGTGTCAACGTCGCAGCGGCCGGGGATGGCCTCTGCGCAGCGGTTGTGGAAGGGGCAGCCAGCCGGGCGGTTGAAGGGATGGGGGATGGAGCCGCGGATGGTGGGCAGGGCGGTGCGCGGCGGGGCATCGAGGCTGGGCATGGACTGCAGCAGGGCGCGCGTGTATGGATGCTTGGGCGTGTGGAAGATGGCGTCCACCGAACCGCGCTCCATGACCTTGCCCAGGTACATGACCACCACCTGGTGGGCCAGCTGGGCGATGACGCCAAGGTCGTGGGTGATGAAGATGATGGCGGAGCCGTGCTGAGCCTGGAGCTGCTGAAGCAGCCGCAGGATCTGCGCCTGGGTGGTCACGTCCACCGCGGTGGTCGGCTCGTCGGCGATGAGCAGGCGCGGGTTGCAGGCCAGCGCCATGGCGATGATGGCGCGCTGCCGCAGGCCGCCGCTGAGCTGCCATGAGTAGGCGTCGATGCGCTGCTCGGGGCTTGGCACGCCCACCTCGCGCAGCTTGTCGATGGCGATGGCGCGCGCCTGGCGGCGGCTGACGTGCTGGTGCAGGGTGATGGCCTCGATGATCTGGCTGCCAACGGTGTGCAGCGGGCTGAAGGCCGCCATCGGCTCCTGCGGGATGAGGGCGATCTCGGCACCGCGCAGCTGCCGCATGCGCTTGCCTGTCGCATCGAGCTTGGCGATGTCGATGACGTCCGCGCCACCGCCCGCGGCGGCGCCTTCGGTCCCACGGGTGCGGAACAGCATCTCCCCGCCCACCACCCGGCCAGGCTTCTGCACCGTGCGCAGCACGGACTTCATGGTCATGCTCTTGCCGCAGCCGCTCTCGCCGACGATGCCGACGACCTCGCCTGGGTGCACGTCGAAGCTGACGCCGTCCACCGCCTTGACGGTGCCTTCGTCCAGCTCGAAGTAGGTGCGCAGGTCGCGCACCGACAGCAGGGGGGGCGCGCTTCGCGCGCCTTGCGGTCCCGC
>CAYXJZ010000038.1:16794-28974 GCA_964465355.1 uncultured bacterium
TGGCGCCTTCAGGTGCTGTAGGGGTCGGCGGCATCTCGGATCCCATCTCCTAGGACGTTGAGGGCGAGGACGGTGATGATGACGGCGATGCCTGGCAGCAGCAGCCAGGGGGCGTTCACCACCGCCTGGAGGTTCTGTGACTCCTGCAACAGCACGCCCCAACTGATGGCCGGCGGCCTGAGGCCGAGGCCGAGGAAGCTGAGGAAGGTCTCGTTGATGATCATCACCGGGATGGCAAGGGTGGTGGCCGCGATGATGTGGCTCATGAAGGAAGGCACCATGTGCTTGAAGATGATGCGGGTGCGGGAGCTGCCGATCAGGCGAGCGGCGGTGATGAAGTCCTCCTCGCGCAGCGATAGGAAGCGCCCGCGTACCTGCCTGCCTAGCTGGGTCCAGCCGATGAGCGCCAGGATCAGGGTGATGGCGAAGTAGACCCGCTCCACCGGCCATGTTCGCGGCACCGCCGCCGACAGCGCCAACCACACGGGGATGGCTGGCAGCGCCTGCAGCAGCTCGATGAGCCGCTGGATGACCACGTCGATGACCCCGCCGAAGTAGCCGGAGATGCCGCCAAGCACGATGCCGAGCACCACGCTCAGGGCCACCGCCAGCAAGCCGATGGTCATGGAGGTGCGGGTGCCGTACATCAGGCGGGACCATTGGTCACGCCCGAGCCGATCGCTGCCGAGGAAGTAGACGGGACCGCCGCCTTGCACCCCGACGAAGTGCAGATCTGTGCGGAACAGGCCCAAGGCCCTGTACTCGAAGCCGCGCGTGAAGAAGCGCAGCGGCTGGCGCTGCTGCTCGTCGGCGACCCACACCATGCCGAGGGTGACCGGGTCGCGCTGACCCGTCACGGCGTAGACGAAGGGCCAGCGCAACTGCTCGCCGTCCCAGATGCGCACCGCCTGCGGCGGCACGAAGGCCTGGCGAGCGCTGGTGGCGTGCGGAAGGTTGACGGCGAAGAACTCTGGCACGGCGGTGATGACCAGCATCAGCAGCAGGAACACGCCGGAGGCTACCGCCAGCCTGTGCTTGCGGAAGCGCCACCACATCAGCTTCCAGGCGGGTGCGACGTCGACCTGCACCGACTTCTCAGCGACCAGCACGGCTCAGGCCCCTTCCATGCGGATGCGGGGGTCGAGCACGGCGAGCAGGATGTCGGAGAGCAGGGTGCCGACGATGGTGAGCAGGCAGTAGATGAGGATGATCGTGCCGGCCAGGTACATGTCCTGGCCGATGAGCGCCCGCAGCAGCAGCGGGCCGATGGTGGGCAGGTTCATGACCACCGCCACCACGAGGCTGCCGGAGAAGACCTGCGGCAGGTACCAGCCGATGCTGGAGACCACCGGGCTGATGGCGATGCGGGTGGGGTACTTCAGGACCAGCTTCCAGTCGGCCAAGCCCTTGGCGCGGGCCATCTCGACGTAGGGCTTCTTCAACTCGTCGAGCAGGTTGGCACGCACGACGCGGGCGATCTGGGCGGTGCCTGCCGCGCCGATGATGATCATGGGCAGCCACAGGCGGCTGAGCATGTCGACCACGCGCGCACCGCTCCACGGCGCGCTGATGTACTCGGGCGAGAACAGGCCGGTCACGCTCACGCCGAACTGACTGAAGGCGATCCACATCAGCACCAGCGCCAGCAGGAAGTTGGGCGTGGCAAGGCCGACGTAGTTGACCAGGGTGAACACGTAATCGAAGAAGGAGTACTGACGGACGGCGGAGAAGATACCGATCGGGATGGCCACGATCCAGGTGAAGATCAGGGCAGAGAAGTTCAGGATGATGGTGAGAAGGAAGCGTTCGCCGATGAGCTCGGCGTTGGGTCTGCGCCACTCCAGCGACATGCCGAGGTCGCCGCGCAACAGGTTGCCCACCCACAGGGCGTACTGCACGTAGACGGGCTGGTCGAGGCCGTAGCTGCGCCGCAGGGCGTCGATCTGGGCCTGGTCGAGGCTGCTGCCTGAAGCCGCCAACTCCGCGATGTAGCTGGTGAGGAAGTCGCCGGGCGGCGCCTGGATGAGGGCGAAGGCCACCACCGAGAAGACGAAGAGCAGCAGCGGCAGGATGAGGATGCGTTTGAGGATGAGGGCAAGCATGCTGTGGGACGACTCCTCGTGCCGACGGGGCTGGATCCCGGGGTGTGGGCTGCGCGTGCGCGCAGCCCACACCTGGTGGGACCTTGGGTCTAGGGAGGGCTCCTGAGGCTCAGCCTACGTCAGCGGCTTCAGGCCCTTCGGGACCTCACTGGCGGTAGAAGAACTGCTCCGGCCTGGAGTTGCCTGGCGTGCGCAGCGGCCAGTCGTTGCCGACGACCAGGGGCACGTTCACCAGGTTCTGGTTGATGACCACCACACCTTGGATCATGGGGGTCAGGCCGACGGTGCCGATGGAGAAGAGCTCGCTGGCGACGATCTCGTAGAGCTCGTGCGCCAGGGCGATCTGGCCTTCCACACCAACGGTCTTGGCCTCGTCGATGATGGCGACCATGCGCTTCACGGAGTCCGGTGGCTCGTTGCCGCGCTCGCCGCCCGACTCGTACCAGGTGCGGTAGCCGGTGCCGAAGATGGTGGCCACGGTGCTGCGGGGATCGACCTTGGAGCCGCCGGTGAAGGGGAAGCCAGAGGTGTCCTCGTTCCAGATTTCCACCTGCAGTTCGTTGGAGTCGCGCATCTGGAAGTGCGCCGTGCGTTCGCGCACCTGCACGATGGTGTTCACACCAACCGCGCCCCAGTCGGCGGCGATCAGCTGGCCGACGTCCGGCCATGGGCCGAAGGCTGGCACGATCGACAGCTCGAGGTTGAGCGGGCGGCCGCTCGGCAGCGTGCGAGCACCGCTGGCGCTGCGGGTGAGGCCGAGGCCGTCGAGCAGGGCGTTGGCCGCAGCCTGGTCGAGCTCGGTGTAGGCGTAGGCGTGCTCGTCGCCTGGGTAGTAGGGGTGCCAGGGAGCGGGCACGGCCTGGCGCGGCTCGCCGAGGCCGAGGAAGGCAGACTCGCGGATCTCGTCGCGGTTGATGGCCATCGAGAGGGCCCTGCGGAAGTCGCGGTTGGCCAGCAGGGCGCCGAGCTCGGGGTCGATGTCGTAGGAGGGGTTGAACCAGACGGCGGCATCTGAGCCACCGAAGCTGGGCCAGGTCTGCACGCGGTAGCCGCTGCGCTCGGCGTTCTGCACCAGCACAGGGTAGTTGGTCATCTGGATGTGGCGCTCTTGCATGTCGAACTCACCGGCGACCGCCGCGAAGTTCAGCGTCTGGGCGTCGGCGAAGAAGCGGAAGCGCACCTCGTCGATGTAGGGCAGCTGGTTGCCGGCAGCGTCGACCCCGATGTAGTAGGGGTTGCGACGCAGCACGAACTCCTGGTCGGACACGGAGCTCTGGAAGGGCACCCAGGCAGCCATGCCAGGCCGGTCGGGGTTCTCGATCAGCACCGAGCGGCTGAGGAAGAAGTCGGTCCAGTTCTGATAGCCGGCGGCCGAGATCTGCTGCTGCAGGGCAGCGGCATCACTGGTGTAGTCGGGGTGGAACTGGGCCATGTAATGCGCTGGCAGGTAGGCGGCGATGGTGCGGTCACCACCGTCGCGGAAGGTCATCTCGATGGGGAACAGCGTGTAGGCCTGATCGAAGGTGTAGCGGACGGTGTAGTCGTCCACCTTCTCGACCAGGGCCATGCTGCCGTCGCTGTTCGACATCCACGGCGGGGTGCCCGGCGTGAGGTCGCTGTTGAGCATCACGGCCTCGTACCAGAACAGGATGTCGTCGGCGGTGAAGGGATGGCCGTCGGACCAGCGGGCGCCTTCGCGCAGACGCATGGTCCACACGCTGAAGTCGTCGTTGGCGTCGAAGGACTCGAAGAGGTGCGGGACCACTTCGCCGCCGCCGGGCTCGAAGCGCAGCAGCGCGTCGTACACCCAGCGCACGTAGTTGTTGGCGTCGGCTGGCCCGAGGAAGGCGCGCCGCAGCACGCCGCCGTACTGGCCGATCTCGTCGACGACGTTGACCACCAGCGGGTTGCTCGGCAGACGCTCTTCGACCGGCGGCAACTGGCCGGCGGCGACCTGCGCAGCGAGCGTGGGGGATTCCTGGTAGCCCTGGCCCAAGGCCGTCGCGCCTGCGAACACAGCGGCGACCAGCCAGGCCTTCGACTTCCAGACGTTCGCGATTCTCATGTGGGGCTTGCCCATGCAGTGCTCCTCATCGGTCGTTGATCGTTGGTCGCTTGAGCGGGCGGCCGCTCGCTCGGCGTGGTGGTTCTACTGCTTCGAGTGTCCTCCTCTCGCGGTCAGCTGGTATGACCACAGTCGCCTGACGGCCTGGGCCGATCGGCAACGAGCATGGGTCCCCAGCGAAGCCTGTCTGTACGAGATGGGCGAAGACCTATCACGATCCTGCCCGGTCTAGACGGTGTGCGCACGATGATACGGATTCGTCCGGCCCTTGTCAAACCAAGGGATCGCGCCTTGACACCCGTGGTCCGGCTCCGTATCCTTCCCATTGTTCCGGTATGACCAGCTGGCCACAGGCGCCTGCCGAAGGGTCAGCAGCACGCAGCCCTTGGAGGGCGACGGAGGTGCTGGCGCTGATGCACGATGACCGGGCAGTCACGCGGGAGGGGCACACCGAACGGCGATGAGCAGAGCGCTGAACCTCAGCCCAGCCTCGCGCGGCAACCTGGCCGACGAGGTCGCCAAGCAGTTGGCCGACGCCATCCTGGCCAACCAGCTCGAGCATGGCGCCCAGCTACCGGCCGAGCGTGAGCTGGCCAAGCGCCTCGATGTCAGTCGCATCGTGGTGCGCGAAGCGCTCAAGCAGCTCGGTGAGCGCGGCCTGATCGAGGTGCGTCCCGGTGTCGGCACCTTCGTCATGGAGATGGCACCACAAGCCGTCACCCGGCCCTTCAGCCTCTACATCCAGCAGAACCGTGTCCGCCTGGCCGACCTCTTCCAGCTGCGCGCCGAGCTGGAGGCCTCCATCGCCTTCTACGCCGCGCTCAACGCCGGCGACGACGACCTGACGGCCATGGAGGAGAACCTGCGCCGCACCGAGGCCCTCGTCGAAGGCTTCGTGCCGGACAACGACAGCGTCGAGGCCTTCGCCTGGATGGACCTGGAGTTCCATCAGTTGCTGTCCAAGGCCACCGGGAACCCCTTGTACGAGGTCATCCTGCAGCCCCTGCTGGAGAACCTGCTGCAGATCCGCCGCGACGGCGCCCGCATCGCCGGCACCGTGCGGCGCGCCTATGACGGCCACATGCGCATCTACCGCCACGTACTCAAGGCCGACGCAGACACCGCCGTGTCGGCCATGCGCAGGCACCTTGGCGACGTCGCCTCCTGGCTGCGCTTCGAGGAGTCCGCCGAACCGAAGGCCGCCGGCACCATCCGCAGGCCGGCCATCCCCCCCTTCCACCCCATCGACCGCTCGGATCGCCTCGAAGCGGTGCACGACCTTCCCAACGAAGAAGAAGGAGAACGATGACGGCGACGCACCTTGGACGTGCCCACCTGATGACCATGGTCGAGCGTTACTTCGAGGCATGCAACACCGCCGACCGCGGCCTGTTCCGCGAGGTGCTGAGCGAGGATTGCCGCCACTACTTCCCACCGCAGGCCGGTGGCCCCTACCTCGGGCGCGAGGCCATCGCCGACCTGTGGCAGGGCTTCGTGCGCAGCCACGACTCGCGCTGGACCATCGACCGGATGGTCTGCGATGGCGAGCAGGTGGTCATCGAATGGACCCACTTCAAGCAGGCCGTTGGGGAGTACATCCGCGGCTCCGAGTGGTACCGCTTCGACGACGACGGCAAGATCTGCGACATCTGGGCGCACTACGCCTCCCCGCGCGACCCCGCCCGCAGCACCAATGTGCTGGAGGGCTTCCCCTACCAGGGCATGGGCTACCCCTTGGCACCGCCGGCGCTGGACGACGATGCCGCCAAGCGACGCGCCGCCTTCCTCGCTGGCAGCCCTGCCAGGGACCAGGGGGTGGCCTGAGGTGGAAGCCGACCCCCTGCTGCGCGACCTGTCGCCGCTGGACGGCGCCATCCGCGAGGCCCTCGAGGCGGTCAGCACCTCCACGCTGGCCACGGTGCTGTACAAGCACGGCTTCAAGAACCGCGTCATCCTCAGCACCCAGCGGCTGCGGCCCGGCAAGCGCATGGTGGGCGTGGCGCGCACGCTGCGCTACGTCGGCGCGCGCGAGGACATCGACACCCTGCCCCGCTGGGCCTTGGACAGCAACCCCCAGCGACGCATCGCCGACGAGATCGAGCCTGGCCAGGTGCTGGTCATCGAGGCGAGGGAGGAGCGCATGGCCGGCACCATGGGCGGCATGCTCATCGCCCGCATGATGGTGCGCGGCGCAGCCGGGGTGGTCAGCGACGGCCCTTTCCGCGACGGACCCTTCATCGCCGGCCTCGACCTGCCGAGCTACGCCAACGGCATGAACGCCAACACCAACCTGCTGGTGCACCATCCGGAGGACCTCGACCTGGCCATCACCTGCGGCGGCGTGCAGGTGCGGCCGGGTGACGTGATCGTCGGCGACGACGAGAGCGTGGTGGTCATCCCCCGCTACCTGGCGGCGCAGGTGGCCGCCCAAGCCGCGGTGCAGGAACGCGAGGAGGCCTTCATCGAGGGCCTGATCCTGGCCGGCGCGCCGGTGAGCGGCAGCTACCCCATGAACGCTGAGACGCGCGCCCGGTACCAACAAGCGACCTCGGCTGATGCCGAGGTCGCCACCGACCCCACGCGCACAGGATCCGGAGGCTGATGCCCATGGAGTTCACCTTCCGCTGGTACGGCCCGGATGACCCGGTGCCCGCCCGCCACATCCGTCAGATCCCCGGCGTGAGCACGGTGGTCACCGCCCTGCATGACGTGCCGCCCGAAGAGCCGTGGACGGCCGAGCAGGTGCGGGCGCGGCAGGAGCTGCTGGCGCGCGACGGCCTGCGCTGGTCGGTGGTCGAGAGCGTGCCTGTGCACGAGAGCATCAAGCTGGGCGCCGACGACCGTGACCAGCACATCGAGACCTACGCCAAGAGCCTGCGGGTGCTCGGCGCCGCCGGCATCCACACCGTCTGCTACAACTTCATGCCCGTCTTCGACTGGCTGCGCACCGACTTCGCCATGGACCTGCCCGACGGCTCCAACACCATGAGCTACGTGCACGCCGACCTCGCCAAGTACCGCTTCGAGGAGGGCATGCCACGGCTGCCAGCCTGGGCCAAGGGCTACAGCGGCCCTGAGCTCCTCGAACTGGCCGAGCGCTACGCCAGCATCGACGCCGCTCAGTACCTCGAGCACTACCGCTACTTCATCGAGGGCGTCATCCCCGCCGCCGAGGCCGCCGACGTGCGCTTGGTCATCCATCCTGACGACCCGCCATGGTCCATCTTCGGCCTGCCGCGCATCATCAACTCGGCCGAGACCCTGGCCGCAGCCCTGGCGGTCAGCGACAGCCCGTACCACGGACTCACCTTCTGCAGCGGCTCGCTAGGGGCGAGGCGCGAGAACGACCTGGTGGCCATGGTGCGCGCCTTCGGCTCGCGCATCGGCTTCGTCCACCTTCGCAACGTCAAGTACACGGGCGAGCTGGACTTCTACGAGTCGGCCCACCCGCAGGACGCCGGCGACGTCGACCTGGTGGCGATCATGGCGGCGCTGGACGAGGTGGGCTTCGACGGTCCCGTCCGCCCGGACCACGGCCGCATGATCTGGGGCGAGACAGGCACCCAAGGCTATGGCCTCTACGACCGGGCGCTCGGCCTGATGTACCTGCGTGGCGCTCATGACCGCCAGCGACTGGGGCGCTCCACTTGACCACCGCCCCTGCGCCGGCCGCAGACCCTGTCGCCAAGCCATCCACCACCATCGCGACCTGGGGCGAGGCGCTGCTGCGCCTCAGCCCCCCACCGGGTGAGCGGCTGCGGCAGGCACGCAGCCTGGACCTGCAGGTGGGTGGCAGCGAGGCCAACGTGGCCGTCGGCCTCGCCACGCTGGGCCTCGGCGCCCGTTGGCTCTCGGCGGTGAGCGATGACGAACTGGGCGAGACGGTGCTCAGCGCCATCCGCGCCCATGGGGTGGACGTCCGCCAGGTGGCGCGCCGCACAGCGCGCACCGGCACCTACTACTACGAGCCGGGTGACGCCGGCCGCCCTGCCGCGGTCTTCTACGACCGCGATGCCTCCGCCTTCACCACCTTGGCTCCTGAGGAGCTCGCCGCCGATGGGCTGGCAGGCTGCAGCGCCCTGCACACCAGCGGCATCAACCTGCTGCTGGGCGGCCAGGCCGCCGCGACCACCGCCAGGCTATGGGCCTTGGCGGGCGAGGCGGGGTTGCGGCGTTCCTTCGACCTCAACCACCGTCACCGCCTCGGCTCCCCGCGCCTGTGGGCCGATGCCTGCCTGCCCTACCTGCAGAGCTGCGACCTGCTCTTCGTCGCCGAGCGCGATGCCCGCGAGCTCTACGGCCTGCCAGCAGGCGAACCGGCACAGACGCTGCAGCGGCTACGCTCGCTGGCGCCTGGCGCCGAGATCGTCCTCACCCGCGCCCAGCTCGGTGCTGCTGCTCTGCCCCGTGAAGGCGCGGCCGTGGAGCGGCCGGCCCGCGCCATCGGCGAGGTCGGCCGCATCGGGCGCGGCGACGCCTTCGCCGCCGGCTACCTCTACAGCCAGGCGCTGGATCCCGGCGACACATGCGCAGCCTTGGAGCGTGGCATCGCCGCGGCCAGCTACAAGTCGGGCTTGGCCGGTGACCTGCCGGTGCTGGACCTTCAGGCCATCGAGGAGCGGCGCAGGGACGGCAAGGGCCACGACGTCCGTAGGTGAACCCCCGTCCCGGGGTCATCCCCCGTATCCTGGACCGATCATGACGAACCTCCATCAGAACCTCATCGGCGGCGATTGGGTCGGCAACGACGGCGCCGAGAACCTCAACCCCTCCAACACCCATGACGTGGTGGGCCTCTACGCCCGCGCCAGCGCCGAGGAGGCTGGCCAGGCCATCGCCGCCGCCAAGGCCGCCTTCCCCGCCTGGTCGCGCTCCGGCATCCTGGAGCGCCACGGCATCCTGAGGCGGGCGGCCGACGAGATCCTGGCGCGCAAGCAGGAGCTGGGCGAGCTGCTGAGCCGCGAGGAGGGCAAGACCCTGGCCGAGGGCGTCGGCGAGGTGACGAGGGCTGGGCAGATCTTCGACTTCTTCGCTGGCGAGACCCTGCGGCTCTCTGGCGAGACGCTGCCAAGCGTGCGGCCGGGGATCGGCGTCGAGGTCACGCGTGAGCCGGTGGGCGTGGTCGGCATCATCACGCCGTGGAACTTCCCCATCGCCATCCCCGCCTGGAAGATCGCTCCGGCGCTGGCCTACGGCAACACGGTGGTGTTCAAGCCAGCCGATCTGGTGCCTGCCTCCGCCTGGGCGCTGGTCGACATCCTGGTCCGCGCCGGCCTGCCCGATGGCGTGCTCAACCTGGTCATGGGCCGCGGCTCGGTAGTCGGCCAGGCCATGCTCGACAGCCCAGACGTGCACGCCCTGTCCTTCACCGGCTCGGTGGCCACCGGCCGCCGGGTGGCCGAGGCCTCCATCCAGCATGGCCGCAAGTTCCAGCTCGAGATGGGCGGCAAGAACCCCACCATCGTGCTGGACGACGCCGACCTGAAGGTGGCGGTGGAGACCGTGGCCCAGTCGGCCTTCTTCTCCACCGGTCAGCGCTGCACGGCCGCCTCGCGCATCATCGTCACCGAAGGCATCCACGACCGCTTCGTCGAGGCGCTGGCACAGCGCACCCGCGGGCTTCGTGTGGGTGACGCGCTGGACGCGAACAGCGAGATCGGCCCGGTGGTGGACCCAAGCCAACTGCAGCAGGACCTGGACTACATCCGCATCGGCCAGGAAGAAGGCGCCCGGCTGGTGGTCGGCGGCGAGCGGATCGAGGGCCATGGCCACTTCCTGCGGCCGGCGCTGTTCACCGAGGTGCGCAACGACATGCGCATCGCCCGCGAGGAGATCTTCGGGCCGGTGACCGGCGTCATCCGCGTGCGTGACTACGACGAGGCGCTGGCCGTGGCCAACGACACCGACTTCGGCCTGGTGTCAGGCATCGTCACCACCTCGCTGAAGCACGCCACCCACTTCAAGCGCAACGCCGAGGCCGGCATGGTCATGGTGAACCTGCCGACGGCGGGCGTGGACTTCCACGTGCCCTTCGGCGGCCGCAAGGCGTCGTCCTACGGGCCGCGGGAGCAGGGCAGGTACGCGGCCGAGTTCTTCACGGTGGTCAAGACGGCGTACACGGCCGCCGGCTGAGGCCGGCGCGCTGGCTGAAGGCCTGCGCGCTGGCTGAAGCCGGCATGCTGGCTAGGTGGGTGGGTCGCGTCTAGGCCCGGGCGACGACCGCCTCATCAAGGGGTGTAGGCCACCCATCCCTTGAAGGTGAAGCCGGCATAGAACAGGGCGACATCGCGGAACCCTGCCTCGCGCAGCAAGGCCTCGTCCTCTTCGGGAGAGAGGACGGGCAGGCGTTCACCGATGGCCGCGGCCGCTCGTCTCGCCTGCGCTGCCGGAACGCCGGAAGCGGTGGCGAAGGCGGCGTAGCGCTCGAGCCATAGGGCCTTCTCCCCTGCGCCCCGAGGGAAGCTGTGGTGGGCGACGACGAATGGGGCGCCCGGCTTCAATCGCCTGCGTACATCCAGCAACGTGCGCAGGCGCTCATCGGTTGACAGGAAGTGCAGGGTGAGGAGGCAGGTGGCCCCATCGAAAGGGCCTTCTGGCGCGTTGTGGATGGTCCCCTCGTGCAGGCGGACACGCGAGAGGAGCGGGCCGAGCGTGCGCTTCGCCAGTCCAAGCATCTCGGCGGAGGGGTCGACGCCGTCGAAGGACCACCCAGGCTGCAGCTCGGCGAAGGCCTTCAGTTCCAAGCCACCGCCCGCTCCGAGGATGAGCAGGCGAGCATCGTCTCGCACGCGTTCCGCCAGCAGCAGCGCCGCCATCCTCTGCAGGTGATGGAAGCCGGGCACCAGACGCACGGGGGCTTCGGCATAGCGAGCGACAGCTTCAGGATCAGAGAAGGACGACAACCGAAGACTCCCAGGTTCTTCTAGGGCAGGTTCCTCTAGGGCGCCATCCTACGTCAGCGAGGACGCCGTCCCCCTGGAAGGTCTGGCCTGGTCGAGCCTCGCTTCGTCCTGGCCGTTGGGCGCAAGCGCCCCGGAAGTAGTCTGTGGTCATGGTGAGCACCGCCATCCACACGGCCGACGCCATCGTCATCGGCGCAGGCATCATCGGCAGCGCCTGCGCCTTCCGCCTGGCCGAGCGCGGCCTGAAGGTTCGATCGCTGGAGGCCGCGCGGGCCCCCGGCCTCGGCACCACCCAGCGCAGCGCGGCCGGCGCCCGGGTGCAGTTCACCCATGAGACCAACGTGTGGCTGTCCTGGGCGAGCATCCAGGAGTACCGCGACTTCGAGGCCATCCACGGCGTGAGCGCCGGCTACCGGCCGGTCGGCTACCTGATGCTGGTGTCGCAGGAGCGCTGGACCGATCACCTGCAAGGCGTTGCCGTGCAGCGCGCGGTGGGCGCCCCGGTCGAGGTGCTGGACCTGAGCGCAGCTCAGGCCCATGCCAGCTTCGAGACGGACGGACTGGCCGGCGCCACCTTCGGGCCAGCCGACGGCACCATCGACCCCAACGCCGCCACCCGCACCTACCTGGCGCGCGCTGCTGAGCGAGGGGCCGAACTGCACCTCGGCGCCGAGGTGCTCGGCGGCCGCAACGAAGGTGGGGTCTGGCGGCTGCAGACCTCGGCAGGCAGCTTCGAGGCGCCGCTGGTGGTCAACGCCGCCGGCCCTTGGGCAGGCGAGGTGGGCCGCCGCGCGGGCCTACGGGTGCCAGTTCAGCCGGTTCGGCGGATGGTCTACGCCTCGCCGCCGTCGGACGATCAGCCGGATACCCCGCTCACCGTCGACCTGGCCACCAACTTCTACTACCGCAACGACGGTCGGCGGCTGATCATGGGCATGGCGAGGGTCGACGAGCCCCCCGGCTTCACCCCAGGGGTGGACTGGGACTGGCTGGCGCCCACCATGGCGGCGGGTGTGCGTCGCTTCCCCTGGCTGCGCGGCACGCCCATCGACCGCGAAGCCTCGTGGCACGGCTACTACGAGGTCACCCCCGACCACAACCCGCTGCTTGG
>CAYXJZ010000039.1:0-28872 GCA_964465355.1 uncultured bacterium
AAGCTCTTCATGCCAAGCCCTCCTGATCCCACGAGGTGATCGTGTCCTACGACGATAGGCGGCCGGCGTTCCCGACGATGTGAAACACTCCGGCACGTCCTCATCGTCTTGCCCGGCCAGCATACGCCGACGCGCGGTACACTCCCCAGCGGATGGCACATCGCCCTCCACCGCCTTTAATCCGGTCCGGAGAGACCGGGAAGGGAGTAGGAATGGACCTGATCCCCAAAGCCACGCTGATGGACGCGCAAGAGGTGACGCGGGCGCTGACGCGCATCGCTCACGAGGTGGTGGAGCGCAACAAGGGCGCAAGCGACCTCGCCCTCGTCGGCGTGCACACCCGCGGCGTGCCCATCGCCGCGCGCCTGGCCGACCTCATCGAGCGCTTCGAGGGCCAGCGGCCGCTGAGCGGCAAGCTGGACATCACCCTCTACCGCGACGACCTCACCGAGATCGCCCTGCAACCGGTGGTGCGCAAGACCGAGGTGCCCTTCGACGTCACCGGCAAGCGCATCGTGCTCTGCGACGACGTGCTCTACACCGGTCGAACCGCCCGCGCCGCCCTCGACGCGCTGGTGGACATGGGTCGCCCCAACGTCATCCAGTACGCGGTGCTGGTGGACCGCGGCCACCGTGAGCTGCCCATCCGCGCCGACTACGTCGGCAAGAACGTGCCGACCAGCCGCAGCGAGATCGTCAAGGTGCAACTCAGCGAGACCGACGGCACGGACGGCGTCTTCCTGGTCGAAGTGGCCCAAGGGCAACGATGAGCGCAGCGACGAGCGCTCCAGAGCCCGCGCCCGCCGCCGCCCGCCCCCGCCACCTCTTCGACCTGCACGACTGGTCGCCTGCCGCCGTCTCGGCGCTGTTCGACACCACCGAGGTCATGGCCCAGGTCATGACCCGCACCATCAAGCGGGTGCCCGCCCTGCAGGGCTTCACCGTCGGCACCCTCTTCTTCGAGAACTCGACGCGCACCCGCCTCAGCTTCGAGCGCGCCGCCCGCGCCCAGTCGGCCGACGTGGTCAGCTTCGCCGCCGGGGCCAGCTCGCTGTCCAAGGGCGAGTCCCTCAAGGACACCCTGCGCACGGTGGACGCCATGCAGGCCGACCTCTACGTGGTGCGCCACGCCTCGGCCGGGGTGCCGTACCAGCTGGCGCAGTGGACCGACGCCGCCATCGTCAACGCCGGTGACGGCCGCCGCGCCCACCCCACCCAGGCCCTGCTCGACGCCTACACCTTCAAGACCCGCTTCCCCGGCTTCAGCGGCTGGGGGGGCGTCAAGCTCACCATCGTCGGCGACGTGGCCCACTCGCGGGTGGCGCGCAGCAACGTCGAGCTGTGGACCAAGCTGGGCGCCGACGTCACCCTCTGCGGCCCCGCCACCCTGCTGCCGCCCGAGCTGGGCGAGCTGCCCGGCGTGCGCTTGAGCCACCACCTGCCAAGTGCCGTGGAGGGCGCCCACGCAGTCATGGCCCTGCGGCTGCAGACCGAGCGCATGAAGGGTCCGCTGCTGCCATCGACGGCCGAGTACCGCCAGCGCTACCAACTGAGCCGCAAGGTCATGGCCGCCGCCCACCCTGAGGCCATCGTCATGCATCCCGGCCCCATGAACCGCGACCTGGAGATCGAGGGCGCCCTGGCCGACGACGAGCGCTCGGTCATCGAGACCCAGGTCGCCAACGGCGTCCCCATCCGCATGGCCGTGCTCTACACCCTGCTGGTCGGTGCCCGATGAGGCGGGCCCCGACCCTCCCCCACCCCGAGCGGAGATCCCGATGACCCCTCTCTCCCGTGACGAGCGAACCCACCCCCGCACCGTCCTGCGCAACGCCCGTCTCGTCGATCTCGATGGCGAGCACGGCCTGCACGACCTCTACCTGGCAGATGGCCTCATCGAGGGCGTCGACCTCGGTGGCGAGGTGGGCCTGGAGATCGACGCAGCAGGCCGCCTGCTCACACCCGCCTTCATCGATCCCCACGTGCACCTGCGGGTGCCTGGGCAGGAGGAGAAGGAGGACCTGGCCAGCGGCCTGGCCGCCGCCGCTGCCGGCGGCTTCGGCACGGTGGTCTCGATGGCCAACACCACCCCGGTGGTGGACGAGCCCGGCATCGTCGCAGCGCTGCTGCGTGAGGCCGACGCCCTCGGCCTGGCCAGGCTGCGTCCGGCCGCCGCCCTCTCCGTCGGCCTGCGCGGCGAGAAGCTGGCCGACTACGCCGCCCTGCAGGCGGCCGGCGCCGTGATGATCACCGACGACGGCATCCCGGTGGCCGACGCCCACCTGCAGCGCCGCGCCTGCGAGTACGCGCGCGAGCTCGGCCTGGTCATCCAGACCCACTCCGAGGACCCAGGCCTGAGGCAGGGCGGCGTCATGAACGAGGGGCGGGTGTCGCAGGAGCTCGGCCTGCCTGGCAACCCGGCCGAGGCCGAAGCGATCATGATCTTCCGCGACTGCGAGATCGCCCGCATGACGGGCGCCCGCGTGCACATCGCCCACGTCTCGAGCGAGCGCGGTATGCGGGTCATCGAGTGGTTCAAGGAGCAGGGGGCGCCGGTGAGCTGCGAGGTCACCCCCCACCATCTCAGCCTCAGCGACCGGTACCTGCGCGGCTTCGACCCGGTGTTCAAGGTGGCCCCGCCGCTGCGCACGGAGGCCGACGTGGCCTACCTGCGCGGCGCCGTCAAGCGTGGGGTGGTGGACTGCATCGGCACCGACCACGCGCCGCACACCCGCGCCGAGAAGGACCGCGACATGCTCGAGGCGCCCTTCGGCCTGCCCAACATCGAGGTGGCCTTCCCCGTGCTCTACACCGAGCTGGTGCAGAGCGGCCTGATCGACCTCGCCGTGCTGCTCGACCTCATGCAGGGCGGCCCGGCCCGGGTCATGGGCTGGCCGGAGCCCACCTTGAGCGCGGGCTCGGCCGCCGACCTTGTGCTGATCGACTTGGACCGCGAGGAACTGGTGGATCCCCGTCGCTTCCTCAGCAAGGCGCGCTTCTCGCCATGGGCGGGGCAGGTGCTTGGCGGCTGGCCGCAAGCCACCTTCGTGGCGGGGCGGCAGGTGTTCAGCCGGACGTGACCGTCGCGATCTCGGCGACGTCGGCTTCATCAGGCGCCCGCACGGCCTCGGCCAGCAGCACGAGCACCGCCCCGGCCAAGGCAACGGCCAGCACCGTCAGCAGGCCGAACACCAGAACAGGGCGGCCTTCAGGCTGCTGAGGCACGGCAGCGGCAGCCGACAACCGCATGCGCCCACCGGCCAACAGGCTCAGGTACTCGGTGGCGGGCCCGATGGTGGAGAGGGCGTTGACCTGCGCCAAGGCGGCGTCGAAGGTCCGGGTGAGGGTGGCCAAGCCCATCTGGTGATCGACGACGCGCAAGCCGATGACGGCGATCTCGTCCTCGAGGGCGAGATGCTGGGCGGCCAGCGAGGTCTCCTGGGCCGTCAACGCGGCCACCCGTGCCTCCAGCGACCAGACGCCGCCTTGCACGCTCAGCGGCGCCTCCGGCGCGTCGCTCAGGACCACGAGCGCCTGTGGATCCACGGCCAGCCGGCTGCGCAGGCTCTCCAACTCCGCCAGCCGAGCGGGCAGCAGGAGGCGCACCTGCACCAGCTGGTCACCCACGGCGTCAAGGCTGCGGCGAAGCTGATCGAGGCGTTGGGGCTCGGTCTGGACCTCGGCCCGTACCCGGTAGTCGCGCAGGGCCTGTTCGGCCAGCCCAAGCTCGGCTTCGGCGAACGCCAGCGTCTCGCCCCCGAAGCTGCGCAGCGAACCAAGGTTCTCCCGCACCATGGCCTGCACCGCGGAGAGGCTGGCCTCTGCCCAGGCCGTGGCCAGACGCGCGGAGGTCTGTGCGTCCTGCGAGCGGGCCAGGTGGTTGACCACCAGCAGATCCGAGACCTGGTTGGGGGCACCCACCAGGCGCTGCAGCTCGAGCATGGACCGGAGCTGCTCCACGTCGAGTTCGGGGTCGGCCAAGGCCGCGGCGGTCGCACTCAGCACGGCCTGGCCCGTGGCCAGGGCCTGGTAGGCCTCGAAGGTGACGTCCAGGTCTGGCCGCACGGCCAGGTTGGAGGAGGTCTGCACGTCCACCTGCGCGCGCGAGACCACCGTGGTGGCCGTGGCCAGGTAGACGGGTGGACGGCTGCGCAGGTAGACGACCACCGCGATGCCGGCCACCAGCGCCACGAGGAGGATGACGATCCACCAGCGCTTGACGACCAGGAACAGGTCACGCAAGGAGACCTCGTCGGGGCTGGTCAGGGTGGCGGGCACCCCTACGGGAGCGTTGGGCATAGGGGCCATGTTACCCGTTGGCCCCCTGACGCCCGACGAAGGAACGTAGGTCACGTCCACGGCCACCACCTGCGCGTATGATCCGGCATGATCAGCGACGCGACCGGCCCCTTGGGCAGCCCTCTCGCCTCCTCGGCCGCGCGGGTCTGGGAGACGCTCCCAGCTGCGCGCAGCCTGGGCAGGGGTGAGTCGTTGTATCGCGCGGGCGATCCCGCCGTCGCCGCCTTCAGCATCGATGCCGGTCTGGTCAAGCTCAGCGTCAACCTGCCCTCCGGCCGCGAGCGCATCGTCGGCCTGGCCGGGCCTGGCGACATGGTCGGCGCGCTCACGCCCGCCCTGCCAAGCTACGCAGAGACCGCCGAGGCGCTCTCCGCCGAGGTCGTGGTGCGCGGCTTCGATCCCGGCGAGCCACGGCTGGCCGGCGAGCTAAGCGAGGCCGTCGGCACCCACATGGGACGCCTGCAGAGCGCGCTGGAAGACGGCGAGCTACCGGTGGCCGCCCGTCTGGCCCGCGCCATCTTGCGCCTTGGCGACCGTTTCGGCCAACGCGCAGAGGACGGCAGCCTGCGCATCACCCTGCCGCTGACGCACGAGCATCTGGCCAGCCTGATCGGCGCGGCCCGCGAGACCACCACCCTGACGCTGTCCGAACTCCGGCAGCGGGGTCTGCTCGAAGGCACCCGCGGCCGCTACCGCTACGACCCGCTGCGGCTGCGCGAGGCCGCCCACGGCGTCCTGCTCAACTAGATCAGCTAAGCGCACCACGTGCCCTTCACCCCTCGCAGCCTGAACGGTCGGCGCGCCACGCTCCTTGGCGTCGGTGCCCTGGTGGGCGGCGGCGCCATCGTGCTGGCCGGGCCAGCCTTCGCCGTGGCCGGGCCGTCGGCACTGCTCGCCTTGGTCCTCAACGCGGGCATCGCCGTCCTGGCCGCACTTGCCTTGGCCGAGCTCGGCTCCCGCTTCCCCCATTCGGGCGGTCCCTACCTCTTCGCGCAGCGGGTGTTGGGCGTGGAACCCGCCTTCGCGGTCGGCTGGCTGATGGGCTTCGCCACCTTGGCCGCCAGCGCGGTGTACGCTCTCGGCTTCGCCCGCTTCTTCTTGGCGATGGCGGTGGCCGGCCTGCAGGCCGCCGGGCTGCAGCCGCCCGCCTGGCTGGCTTGGCATCTCAGCGAGGTGATCGTGGCCTTGCTGGCGGTGCTTGCCTACGGCCTGCGCCTGCTGCGACGCCCCCGCTTCCCCTCTGCCATCCTGACCTTCGCCAAGGTGCTCGCCCTCGCCGGCCTCGCCGCCGTCGGCATGGTGGCGCTGGGGACGCGCCCCCAGGCCTTGGTCGGCGCCCTCGAGCCCTTCGCGCCAAGTGGCGCGCTTGGCTTGATCCAGGCCATGGGCATGCTCTTCATCACCTTCCAAGGCTTCCTGATCGTGCCCAACTCGGCGGGTGAGCTGCGCGACCCGGCGCGCGACCTGTGGCGCGCCAGCCTGGCGGCCATCGCGCTGGCCAGCGTGCTGTACCTGCCGCTCTTCCTGGCCACCGCCACCGTCGGCCTGCCGGACGGCGGCTCCCTGCTCGACTTCGCTCGCGCTAGCGGCGCCACCATGGTGGCCGACGGCGCCGGCCGCTACCTGGGCGAGCTGGGCTTCTGGTGGGTGGCGGGCACCGCCGTGCTGGCCACCCTGACCACCTTGGAGTCCAGCCTGCAGAGCGCCGCCAGGCTGACCCGCACCATGGCCCGCGACCGCACCCTGCCCCCGCGGCTGGCCCGCATCAGCGGGCCAGGGGTGCCACGCCGCGCGGTGCTGCTGGTGACCTCGCTGGTGGCCGTTCTGGTGGTGGCCCTGCCCGAGGTGCGCACGGCCGGCGCCGCCGCCGGCATCATCTACCTGACCGTCTTCGCGCTGGCCCACGCCCTCGCGCTGCTGGTGCGTCGGCGCAGCGACCCGGCCAAGCTGCCATACCGCGCGCCCGGCGCACCCGCCACCCTATGGCTTGGGGCGCTTGGCGCCAGCCTGGTGGCGCTGATCAACGCGATCACCGTCCCAGCGGCCGGCGTGGCGGTGCTGAGCTGGCTGCTGCTCGGCGCCCTGGTCTACATCGCCGCCTTCCGCCGTCAGGCCAGCGCGCTCGACGCCGAGCTGGAGGGCACCCACCCCGATGTGCTCGCGCTGCGCGGACGCCGACCGCTGGTGCTGGTGCCCATCGCCAACCCGGAGAACGCGCCAGCCCTCGTATCGGTGGCCCACGCGCTCTCGCCGCCCCAGGTGGGGCGGGTGACGCTGCTGAACGTGGTGAGGCAACTCGACCTTGACACCGCCCAGCAGGTGCTGGCTGCCTCGCTGCGCGCCGCCGCCGAGCAGGGTCTCAGCCCGCAGGCCCTGACCACCCTGGCGCAGGACCCTTGGGAGGAGATCGCCAGGGTGGCCCACACCCTGGACTGCGAGAGCCTGTTGCTCGGCCTCTCCGACCTCGGCGACGCAGCCACCCTGCAGCGCCTCGACACCCTGCTCGGTGAGGTTCGCAGTGACGTGGTGGTGCTCCGCGCCCCGGAAGGCTGGCGGCTGGCCGACTGCCGCAAGGTGGTGGTGCCCTTCGCCGGCCGCGGAGACCAGGAGCGGCCGAGGGCGCGCCTGCTGTCCAGTCTGCTGCGCCTCGGCGACCCCGAGGTGGAGCTGCTGCGGCTGCTGCCCGAACGCGCAAGCGAGGCGGTCCGTCAACGCGCACAGCGGGAGCTGGAGCGCTGGGTGGAAGGACGCCTACGTGGGCGGGTGCGCTGCCTGGCCGAGGTGGTGCCCGACCCGGTGACGGCGCTGGCTGCGCGGGCGGCCTCGGCGGACCTGCTGCTCTTGGGCATGCCGAGGCGCGACGACGAGCACCTAGCGCTCGGCGCCTTCGCGGGTGCGGTGGTGGCTGCCACACCGGCGTCGTGCGCCATCGTGTTGATCCACGCTAGGAGCTGAGCGCCATCAAGAGCTGAGTCCCATGGGGGCGGCCGCTCACAACCTGCGCATCAACACCGGCAGGTCCACCACCAGCCGCGGCACCTTGTCGTTGCTGTAGACGTAGCGGAAACGGCCCTGGGCGTCGACCACCGCCACGAAGTCGCTGTGGTTGAAGCGACCGTCGCCCACCTCGCCGACACCGGCGTAGAAGGCGCGAGCCACGGTGGCGATCTGCGGGTTGCTGCCGCTGAGGCCGACGAAGGCAGGGTGGAAGCCGGCCGCGTAGCTGGCGATGATCTCGGGGGTGTCGCGGGCGGGGTCCACGGTGATGAGCACCACCCGCAGGTCGGCCGGCTCGCCCAGGTCGCTGTAGATGCGGGCCAGCTGCGCCATCGTGAGCGGGCAGACGTCGGGGCAGTTGACGAAGCCGAAGAAGACCAAGGTGGCCTTGGCGCCCGCGCTCACTTCGGCCAGCGTCACCGGCCGGCCGCCGTCGGCCAGCAACTCGGCCGTGCCGACCACGGGTGGGTCCTGCAGGGCCGTGCCGACCAGCTCGGGAGGCGGCCTGAGCCAGGTGCCCAAGCCGTAAGCACCAGCCCCGGCCGCAACCAGGCCGAGCAGCAGCAGGATGGTGCGGACGGGTGCCTTCACGGCGCCCAAGCTAACACCGGGGTGAGGGTCCGGCGGTCGCATCGCGGCCGCGTCGGCGTCCACGGGTCCGTCCGACGACCTGGACGAGCCGGTTCAGCTCTCCGAACGCACGAGGGCCATGAAGGCCTCGACCAGCTTGGGGTCGAAGTGGCTGCCCGCGCTCTGCTGGATGTGGGTCAGGGTGCGCTCCCTGTCCCAGGCCGCGCGGTACGGCCGGTCGCTGGTCAGCGCGTCGTAGACGTCGACGATGGCGAAGATGCGGGCGGCCAGCGGGATCTGCTCGCCGGAGAGGCCGCGCGGGTAGCCGCTGCCGTCCCAGCGCTCGTGGTGGGCGTATGGGATGTCGATGGCCGGGCGCAGGAACTCGATGGGCTGCAGCAGCTCGTAGGCGTACTCGGTGTGCTGCTGCATCTCGGTGGTCTCCTCCTTGGTCAAGGGACCACGCTTGAGCAGGATGCTGTCGGGCACGCCCATCTTGCCGATGTCGTGCAGCAGGGCGCCGCGCTGGATGTGGACGATCTGCTGCGGATCGATGCCAAGGCGCTGGGCCATGCGCACGGTGAGTTGGGTGACGCGCTTGGAGTGGCCGGCCGTCTCCTCGTCCTTGAGGTCGAGTGCGTAGGCCCAACCCTCGATGGTGCGGTCGTAGGCGGCCTGCAGCTCCACGTTGGAGCGCTCCAGCGAGCGGAAGAGCTGGGCGCTCTCCACCGCGATGGCGCCCTGGTCGGCGAAGGTCTCGAGGAACTCGAACCAGTCTGCATCAGGGACGAGCGGCTTGCGGGTGTAGAGCTCGATGACGCCCTGCAGCTGACCCTTGGTGAGCATGGGCACTGCCCAGTAGGCGACGAAGCCGTCCTGCGCGCCTGCCGCCACCACCGCCCCGCGCCGCGGATCGGAGCGCAGGTCGGGCACGTGCACGGTGCGCTGGTCGAGGGCGGCGTGCCCGGCCAGGCCCTCGCCGAGGCCGACCTCGTCCTGGCTCAGGTCGGCGCCGAAGCCGCGGGCGGCGGTGGGCTGCAGCAACTGGCGGTGCGACTCGAACAGCAGCACCCCTGCGGCCTCCACCCCCAGATCGGCCTGCACCTGCTCGAGGAAGATGTCGAGGGCCAGGCTCACGTCGACGGCGTTGGTGATGGCCATGTCGATGCGCCGCAGCGCCTGGAGGTGGCGCAGCCTGCGCTCGAGCTGGGCGTTGAGGTGCGCGACCTCCTCGGCCGCGCGCACCCGCGAGGTGACGTCGTGGTAGTTCAGCACGTAGGCGCCGATGTCGGGATCCGCGATCAGGTTGGTGACCGTGCCCTCCAGCCAATGCCAGCGGCCGCGGGCGTCGCGCGTGCGGTAGGTGACCCCCTCGCGCTCCCCCGGGCGACCGGCCAGGCGCTTGATGGCGTCGGCCACCACGCTGCGATCGGCGGGATGGATGAGGTTGCGTCCCTCACGCGCTTCGATCTCGCGGCCATGGACGCCGAGGGTGCGGGCCGCCAGCTCGCCCACCTCGCGCGGCTCGAGGTCGGGCCCGATCAGGCTCACGCCGTCGAAGGAGTTCTCGATGATGGCGCGGTAGAAGCGCTCGCTGCGCCTGGCGGCCTCTTCGGCCCGCAGCAAGGGGGTGAGGTCCTGCACACTGACCAGCACGAGGCGCGCCTGGTCGAGCAGGCGCACGCTCGAGAGCGCGATGGAGACCTGCACCGCCTGGTGGTGGCTGGTCACGTGCCGCTCCACCTGGGAGGGATCGACAGGCGCGTCGAGGCGTTGGTTCAGGTCGGGGACGTCGGCATCAGCCGGCCACAGCCGGGTCAGGTCGAGCGATCGGAAGGCATCAGGGCTGTAACCGTAGAAACGCACGGCGGCGTCGTTCACGTCCACCACTCGCCAAGAGCCGGCCTCCACCAACAGCAAGGGCTGTGGGTTGGCTTGGAACAGCGGACCGACGCCATGGACGGCGGTCTGCTCGATCAGGTCCTTCAACTGCGTTCTCCTCGTCGGCCAGGGCCGCCTCGGAGGCGGCGTCAGCCGAGCGCTGCATCGTAGCCCCGCTACAGCATGAGGACCATGAAGGTTCGTACGTCAGTGGCCGCCCGTAGCGCCGGCTGATGCGCCGCTGACAGCATCCAGCTTGGCCTGCACCCGGTCGACGCCATCGGCCATGAGCACGGCGAGGTCGACCAGCGGGGTGGCGCCCTCCTCCTGGGCGGCGCCGGCCGAGCCGAGCATGGAGCGGCAGAAGGGGCAACCCGTCACCACCAGCTCGGCGCCGGTGGAGACGGCCTCGGCGTAACGCACGTCGGCCACCTTGGCGTCGCCTGCCTCCTCCTCCTTCCAGAACTGCGCGCCGCCAGCGCCGCAGCAGAAGCTCTTGCTGCCGTGGCGCGGCATCTCGCTCAAGGAGGCCCCGGTGGCGGCGATGAGCTGCCTTGGCGCCTCCACCTTGCCGTGGTGCCTGCCAAGGTAGCAGGGGTCGTGGAAGGTGACGTTGGGCCCCTGCTCCGCCACCGGCGGCAGCTTGCCCTCCTGCACCAGCATGGAGAGGAACTCGCTGTGGTGCACCACCTCGTAGTGACCGCCCAACTGCGGGTAGTCGCTGAACAGGGCATGGAAGCAGTGGGGGCAGGCGGTGACCACCTTCTTGGGGGTGGCCGCGTCCACCGCGTGGCCGGCCAGCGCCTCGTTGAGCACCATGACGTTCTCGCTGGCCAGCTGGTAGTAGAGGTACTCGTTGCCTGCGCGCCTCGCCGGGTCGCCGGTGCACTTCTCACCCTTGCCCAGCACCGCGTAGTTGACCCCGGCGCGCTCCAGCAGCCTGGCCATGGCGCGGGTGGTGGCCTGCGCCACCGGGTCGTAGCTGCCGGCGCAGCCCACCCAGAACAGCACCTCGAAGCCGGGGTTCTGCTCCACCGTCGGCACCACCAGGTCGAGGCCCTGGGTCCAGGCCATGCGCTCGGAGGCCGACAGCCCCCATGGGTTGCCGTTGCGCTCCATGCCGCGGAAGGCCGTCTGCAGCTCGGGCGGGAACTCGCCCTCGGTCATCACCGCATGCCTGCGCAGGTCGATGATGTCGATCATGGGCTCGCAGCCCACCGGGCAGACGTCCATGCAGGCGCCGCAGGTGGTGCAGGCCCACACGGCCTCGTCGGTGATGGCGAACTCGGTCAGCGAGCGCGGGCTGTCCTCGCCGAGGGCAAGGCGCTCGGCGTTGAGCACCAGCTCGTAGCGCTTGTTGATCTCCAGCGCGGATGGGCTGAGCGCCTTGCCCGTCTGGTTGGCGGGGCAGACCTCCGAGCAGCGGTGGCACTGGATGCAGGCGTAGGCGTCGAGGAGTTGCGTCACCCGCAGGTGCTCGAGGTGGCTGACGCCGAAGCGCTCGGCCGTCTCGTCCTCGAGGTCGAGGGGTTCGAGGGCACCGTATGGCACGGGGGCGCCGGGGGGGCGGGCGCTGTCGGCGGTCGCCAAGTGGCTCCCCGCCGCGGCCGTCGCCGCCCCAGCGGCGACGGCAAGCTGTTCCTGCGGCGCAGGAACAGCCGGCATGCGACGGTCCAGCCCCAGGTTCAGCGGCGCGGTGAAGAGGTGCAGGTGCTTGGACCTGGGGAAGTAGGGCAGGAAGGCAAGGATGAGGCCGAGCGCACCCCACCAGCCGACGTGCCAGCCGATCAGCCGGTTCTCGCCGGCTCCGATGAGCCCGGCCAAGGCGCTGGCCACCGGCTGGTAGGCGTCGGCGTGGCCTTCGTAGGCCAGCAGGTAGCTCTCGCCGAGCAGCCTGAAGCCCACGTGCAGCAGGATGAAGGCACCCACGATGACGCTGTCGCGCTGCACGCCGCCAGCGGCCACCTTCTCGTGCAGCAGCACCCGCTCGCCGCCTGGGCTGAGCCGCCGGTCACGCGCCAGGAAGCGGCGGACCAGCAGCAGGACCACACCGACCAGCACGAGCACGCCGAAGGTCTCGGCCGCCCAGCGGTAGATGCCGCCGAACCAGCCGAGGTCCCAATCCGCCGTCCAGGCAGGCGACACGTAGCCCTTGAGGCCGTCGAGCACGTTGACCAGCATGTAGAAGACGAAGCCGTAGAAGACGAAGGCGTGGAAGAAGGAGACCCAAGGACGGCCCTTGAAGACGGTGACCTGCGTGATGGTGCGCAGGATCGAGCTGCCCGCCCGCTGCGGAAGCCGGTCCCAGCGCGGGTAGTAGAAGGCGCGGTCGCCTCGTGCGATCACCTTGAACACGCGGGCGAAGCCGGTGTAGGCCAGGTAGGCACAACCGGTCGCCAGCAGCAGGAAGAGGATCTTCTCGATGGGGCTCAGCAAGGCGGCGGACCTCCGAGGGCGTCGTCGGGAGCCATCCTAAGCCGTAGGGGGCGGGGTGGACGAGCCTGTCCGCGCCGCCGGTGAGCAACTTCACTTGACGCCGAGCGGCAGCCAGGCATACGATCCCCTCACCACAGAGAGGAGGTGGTCCTTATTAATCGACGTAATGAGACCCGTGGAGGTTCCCGTCGAGGGTAACGACCCGTTCCTCTGAAGGATCCTGGCCGGATCGGATCCCTCACTTCAAGACGGGTAACCGCAAGCGCCCCGAGCCTAGGCTCGGGGCGCTTCCTCTTGGTTCACCGTCCGCTCAGCGCGTCGGCGGCTCCCCAGGCGCCAGCCAGCGACTGGCCAAGGGCAGCAGGGCCGTCGCCAGCGCCAGCTTGATCAGGTCGCCCGGCAGGAAGGGCCAGAACCCCCAAGCCAGGGTGGTGGCGAAGTCAGGCGCGAAGTTCGAGAGCCAAGCCAGGCCGCAGGCCAGGATCACCAGGTTGCCGAGCAGCATGGCGGCCCCCGCCTTCCACCAGCTCGCCGCCCAGCCACGCTCGGCCAAGGCGCCAACCAGCAGCGCCGCCAGCACGAAGCCAACCAAGTAACCGGCGGTGGTGCCGCTGAGGTGCGAGAGCCCTGCGCCACCACCGGTGAACACCGGTAGGCCAGCGGCACCGACCACCAGGTAGGCGGTGGTGATGGCGCCGCCCAAGCGCAGGCCGGCCGCAGCCGCCAGCAGCAGCACGCCAAGCGTCTGGCCGGTGATGGGCACCGCGCCGATCTCCAGCCGTAGCTGCGCCAGGAGGGCGAGGAAGGCCACCCCAAGCACCATCTGCACCAGGGTGCGCAGGCCGCGGTGGCGCAGCGGGACCAGGGCGTGGATCAGCGGGGTCGTGGGATGGGCTGGCTGGATCGCGGGTCTGATCATCGAGGCCGAGGCTAGCACCCTGAGGCTATGCTCGGTCCATGTCCGAAGCCGCCGATCGGGTCATGGAACCACGCACCGCCGACTGGGTGGTCGCCGTCGACGCCGTCTTCCCCCACCACGCCAACCCGCTCGGCACCCTCTTCGGCGGGCGGGTGCTGGAGTTGATGGACGTCAACGCCTCCATCGCCTGCTACCGCTTCTCGCGCACCGCCGTGGTCACCGCATCGGCCGAGCCGGTGGACTTCCGCAACCCGGTCTACGTGGGCGAGATCCTGGAGGTCCGCAGCCGCGTGGTGTGGACCGGCCGCACCAGCATGATCGTGCGCGCCGAGGTCTTCGGCGAGAACCCGCTGAGCGGCGACCGCCGACTGTGCACCATCGGCCACCTCAACTTCGTGGCGCTGGACGCTGAGGGCAAGCCCACACCGGTCCCCGAGCTGCTGCTGCGCGACGAGTTGGAACGGGAGCACCACCGCGAGGGGGCGCGGGTGCGGGAGCACATCCTGCGCCGCCGCGCCGAGCAGCGCAGCTAGAGTGGCCGACAGACTAGAGCATCTAGGCCCGTATCCATTGTCATATCCGAGATGGGTTGATAAAATCATCTATGCGCACCCGCAAAGACGAGAGAGCAATGCAGCAAATGTGCACGCGGCTCACCAACGCACTTGACACACTCAACCTGTCAGATAGGGAACTCGCGCAAGTCCTAGGATATGCCAACGCCAGCACCCTCTCTCGAGTGCGGCGAGGGGAAGCGTTCGTCGACGTCGAGAGGCTCGAGCGACTTAGCCGATTCTCGGCGGCGCGAGGTCAGCACCTCGATCTCAACTGGATCATCACCGGTTCTGGTACCGATTGGCTGGCGCCCGAACCCAGACTCAGCCCACTCAGCACTTCTCGCATTGCCAAGATATTGGGGCGCAAGCATCCAGCATTTGCCCAACTCATCTTTCAAGCTGACAATGCCGCTGTCCTGGGCGCGCTCGCGAAGACCTGGCCCAAGAGCGTAAGGTGCGCTTATCTTGATCCCCCTTACAACAACGGTGACCAGTACACCCATTACAGCGACGCAACGGACTCGACCACGTGGCGCTCAAGAATGCGCCAGGTACTAACGGCCGTCCATGCCACCTTGACGGATGATGGAAGTGTTTGGGTGTCCATCGATGATACCGAAGTGCACTACCTGAAGGTGATGATGGATCAGGTGTATGGACGTGGCAACTTCGTTGCGAGCATTATTTGGGAACGCCGAACCAGCAGAGAGAACCGTCGTGCCTTCTCGACCAACCATGAGTACTTGCTCGTGTACGCCAAGAACCGCAAGCAATGGGCCGCGAAGCGCAATCCACTACCACCTTCGGCAGAGATACTAGGCAGATACCGCAATCCCGATAGCGATCCAAGGGGCCCATGGCAATCCGTAACCGCGACTGCCCAAGCTGGACATGGTGTTCCTTCCCAGTTCTACACAATCACTGCGCCAAATGGCCTCCAGCATGATCCCCCGAAAGGCCGCTGTTGGGTGTATGCAAAGGATCGCATGGAAAGGGAGATCTTAGAAGGTCGGATCTGGTTTGGCCAAGAAGGGCGCTCGGTCCCGCGGTTGAAGAAGTATCTGAACGAGCGAAAGACTGGCGTCTCACCCTCCACGATCTGGTCTGCGAACGAAGTGGGTACGACCGCTTCCGCCAAGAAACACCTACTATCCTTGTTCCCAGACATCGAGACATTCGATACGCCTAAGCCCGAGCACTTGATAGCGCGGATCCTCGAGATCAGCACTGATCCAGGCGAACTCGTACTCGACCCTTTCTTGGGTTCAGGGACGACTGCAGCCGTTGCTCACAAACTGGGTCGATCATATGTCGGGGTCGAAATCGGATCGCATGCAGAAACCCATTGTGCGGAGAGACTCCAGCGTGTCATCGAAGGAGAGACCGGTGGTGTGTCTCGGAAGATGCATTGGAAGGGTGGAGGCAACTTCGAGTTCCACCGAATCGGAGACTAGGTGAACCTATTCGAAAGCCCACTGCGTCCGCTGTCATATCTGGGCGGCAAGAGCGCCATGCTCAACGAGATACGCACCGCAACAGACAGTGTCGATCCGAGTCAGGGACCGGTCCTTGATCTGTTTGGTGGGAGTGGTGTCGTCGCGAGAATGTTCTCGGGCACGAGGCCGGTCGTGTCAGCCGACATCCAGGAGTACGCGCGTGTGTTCACATCCGCCCAACTTCGTCCCGTACATCTATCAGGTCCATTAGCCAAGGAACTTGTCCAGCAAGTGCGCTCATCACAGCTCTCTAACGATCTTCGCGCCGCTCTCCAACCACTCTTGAATTACGAACAAGCTGCCCTCGAGTCGGCCGAGGCAGGGTGCGCAATGGCACTTGCGAACCTTGTCAACCGAGGTCCACTTGTCACAGTAGAGCATAGCGAAAGTCCTCCAAACACTGCGCTCGATCGAGCGCGGCAGGAATCAATCATGCAGCTCAGGCAAGCGGGACTCTGGAATAGTGCGAGTTCGGTTGTGACGCGACTCTATGGCGGTGCATACTTCTCGTACCCGCAAGCCATCACGCTGGACGCTATCCTCGCGACCAGCGACCAGTCAACGGAGCAGTTCCGTGACGTGGTCCTCGCGGCTACGCTCAGCACAGCCGCTACCCTTGTCAACACAGTAGGCAAGCATTTCGCGCAACCCCCTCGCCCGTTCACACGAGACGGCCAGTTGAAAGGCTCATTTCGCCGACTCGCTCTCCGCGACAGAGGACTGGATGCCCATAACGCCTTCGGCCAGTGGTTAAGAGAGTATGGATCCCTCCAGACCAATCCACACCAGGGGACTGCGGTACAGGCAGACTACATGGATGCGCTTCACCGGTTTGGGTCGAAAGTATCCGTCGTCTACGCCGACCCACCGTACACTCGAGACCATTATAGCCGCTTCTATCACGTGCTGGAGACCATGTGCCTGCGCGACAATCCAGACTTGGTTCAAGTCAAACGCAACGGCCAAATGCAACTCAGTCGAGGCGTCTACAGAACGAACCGCCATCAGTCGCCATTCTCCGTGCCGTCAGAGGCTGAGGCAGCTTTCCGCAATCTGTTCATGGAGTCGGCAAGGCACCGCCTGCCGCTGGTGCTCTCCTATTCGCCTAGCGCGGTGGGAGATGGAACCCACCCACGGGTCGTTCCATACACGAAGATCGTCAGCATCGCGCATGAATTCTACACTCGTGTCGAAACCCGTGTGGTCCCGGGTTTCTTCCACAAACGCCTCAACCGAAAGGAGCGAAGTCTGGCGCAGCGTGTTGGAGCCGAGCACCTCATCTCGTGCTCTCTGTGAGCTGCATAGCAACACCTTCGGGCGATCACGCGTTACAGCACCAGCGGCCAATTGCTCACGTCATTGGGCAGTAATGCGGATGGCACAGTAGGCCATGCAGTCATCAATTGATCAAGAGTCACGGTCTTCATCCGCATCAGTTGATTTGTCCCCCTCCATTTCGTAGGGCCAACTAGTTGCTCAACCGATGCATAGTCTTCGATAGCGGATGGCCCAATCAACGAGTACCTGTATGCTGCCTCGGCGACCTTGACAACTAATAGAAATGACCGTCTATGGTCAGCAGTACGCTCATAACCTTCCAGTCGAATTTCTGGGATCTCCATCCTGTAGTTGTTGCTGCTAACGCGAAAAAGAGGCCTACGGTATGGCACCGATACTTGGCCGATTCTTGATACATACTGCAGTACGACAGTGTCCGCGGCGCCTCCGTAGCCCAAGAACTCCGCCCCTGCCTTCGTTAGCTCTGCCTGACCCGTACGAGTGTCCGACAGCTCCCGCACCAATACCGTCTCGTCAGCAGGTAGCGCCAGAACGGCTGTCCGCACCGCTTCCCGTGGACCGACGACACCACGTCGCCTGCTCATCAGTCGATAGTTCCCCATGGCCGCTTTCATCGCCTCAGCACTTGACGGCTCAACAATGTTGTCGTCATCCCGCTCAGACGAAAGCCACGTCTCAATGTAGGCCTTGGTAGCAGTAGCCTCCTCACCACCGAGAGGCAACACCATGTACGCCTCCCAGTTCCCTGGCCCGCCACGCAGGCCGCCCAATCCTGCCGGAGTAAGGTTCCCAGAGCCAACCAGCACGACCAGGCCATCTGGCCTTTGGAACCACACCAGTTTGGGATGAAAGATCGCGGCATGACTGTGCAGAAAAGCGCCGACCTTGAGCCTTCCCCCATACTTCTCATCGCCTGCGTACTCGGTCAGCTTCAACAATGCTTCTGGTGTAGTGATGGCGTCCAGTCCGACATGCAGTTCGAATTCCCCGCCGCCCAGGAGAATGCCCTGAATCTCTGGAGCATCCAGCAGAGCAGCAATACCTGCCTCTGTCGCGAATGCGAACACGCCTCCACCGCCGGTAGCTCCCGTCGCAGCGCTCAGGATTTGGTCAAGAAAACGTGTTTCGTTCGGGCGCTGGATATGTAAGGTCACGCTTCACACTATGCGTCCTCTTGCAGATTGAAGTAAAGCCACTCAGGATGCACATGCTCAGAAGTGAAGGTCTGGAAGCGATGCGGTCTATCGCAGTCCCTCGTCAGCCTGCTTGCTATCCTGACCTCGGCCCAGTCCGCTGAGGCCACGGAGGCCAGGCGATGTCCCACAGCGATCAAGAGGCGGCGCTCACGCAACGCGCCGTCAACGCCATCCGCGCGCTCACCATCGACGCCACCCAGGCGTCAGGCGACGGCCACCCTGGCATGCCCATGGGTGCAGCCGCGATGGGCTACGCCCTCTATCGCCACGCCATGGTCCACCATCCAGCCGAACCCGGCTGGTGGAACCGCGACCGTTACGTGCAGTCAGCCGGCCACGGCTCGATGCTGCAGTACGCCCTGCTTCACCTCACCGGCTACGACCTGCCCATGGATGAGCTGCGCCGCTACCGCCAGCTCGGCAGCCGCACGCCTGGCCATCCCGAGGTGCACCACACGGTGGGGGTGGAGACCACCACCGGCCCGCTCGGCCAAGGCATCGCCACCGCGGTGGGCATGGCCATGGCCGAGGCCCATCTGGCCGCCCGCTACAACCAGGGCGACCTGAAGGTCATCGACCACCGCACCTACGTCATCGCCTCCGACGGCGACCTGATGGAAGGCGTGGCCAGCGAGGCAAGCAGCCTGGCGGGCCACCTCGGCCTCGGCAAGCTCATCGTCCTCTACGACGACAACGGCATCAGCATCGACGGTCCGACCCACATCACCTTCGACGAGGACGTGCAGGCCCGCTACCGCGCCTACGGCTGGCATGTGCAGGCGGTGGAGGACGGCAACGACGTCGGCGCCATCCTGGCGGCCCTCGAGGCGGCCAAGGCCGAAGCCGGCCGACCCTCGCTGATCGCCGTGCGCACGGTCATCGGCTACGGCGCCCCCAAGCTGGCCGGCACCTCCAAGGTGCACGGTTCGCCCCTGGGCACCGAGGAGGCCGCCGCCGCCAAGGAGGCGCTCGGCATCGACTGGCCGGAGTTCAGCGTGCCGGACGACGTGTTGGCCCACTACCGCCAGGTGGGCGCCGATGGCGCCGAGGCCCACGCCGCCTGGCGCGCCACCTGGGGCGCCTACGAGGCCTCCTACCCGGTGCTGGCCGCGCAGTTGGCACGGACCATGCACCGCGACCTGCCGGACGGCTGGGACGATGGCCTGCCCCACTGGGGCGCTGGCAGCAAGGCCGTCTCCACCCGCAAGGCCTCGCAGCAGGTGCTGCACGCCCTGGCCGCCAAGCTGCCCGAGCTGCTCGGTGGCTCGGCCGACCTGGCCGGCTCCAACTACAGCGACCTGCCCGACGAGACCGCCATGCGCGCGGGCGATGCAAGCGGCCGGATCATCCACTTCGGCATCCGCGAGCACGCCATGGCCGCGGCGGCCAACGGCCTGTCGCTGCACGGTGGCCTTCGTCCCTTCGTGGCCACCTTCCTGATCTTCTCCGACTACCTGCGGCCGGCGCTGCGCCTCTCGGCGCTGATGGAGCAGCCGGTGATCTACGTGCTCACCCACGACTCCATCGGCCTGGGCGGCGACGGCCCTACCCACCAGCCCATCGAGTCGCTGGCTGCGCTGCGGGCCATCCCCAACCTGCGGGTGTTCCGGCCCGCCGACGCCAACGAGACCGCGCAGGCCTGGGCGCTGGCCGTCGAGCACACGGACGGCCCCAGCCTCTTGGCGCTCTCGCGTCAGGACCTGCCGGTGTTGGAAGTGCCAGCCGGCTCGGTGTCCAAGGGTGGGTACCTGCTGGCCGAGGCCGTTGGCGGCGAGCCCGAGCTGCTGCTGCTGGCCACCGGCTCCGAGGTGGGGCTGGCGTTGGCCGCGCACGCCAAGCTGAACGCCGACGGCCTGCGCACCCGCTTGGTCAGCCTGCCCTGCTGGGAGCTGTTCCAGGAGCAGGACGCCGCCTACCGCGAGGCCCTCATCCCGCCCGGCCTGCGCGCCAGGGTGGCGGTGGAGGCGGGTGCCAGCTTCGGCTGGGAGCGCTTCACCGGCTTGGACGGCGCGGTGGTGGGCATCGACCGCTTCGGCGCCTCGGCGCCGGGGGCGGAACTGATGGAGGCCTTCGGCTTCACCGTCGATGCCGTGGTGGAAGCCGCCAAGGGGGTCGTGGCCCGACTGCGATAGGCGCGCCACGATCTTCGTACTGGACGCTGCAGTTCGCGCCATCGGCGCGAACTGCCCGGTCTTGGCGCCTGCGGCGCCAAGACACGGTGATCGGGCTCTCATGGTGCTCCCCCCATCACGAAGCATGATGGTCCTCATGATGCGACCTCCAGCCATCCTCAACCGGGCTGCGGCCTCCGTGCTGCTCGCCCTAGCCCTGCTGACCTCCGCCGCCTTCGCCCAGCCGCTGCAACAGCTGCTACCGAGCAGCACCGTCCTGGCCGTCGGCGTGAACGGCCTGGCCGCCTCGGAGGGCTTGCAGAACGCCTTCGTCCAGCCCTGGGAAGAACTGGGGCTGAGCCAGGCCCTGCTCGACGTCTTCGGTGACCTGGATGCCACCGAGTTCACCGAAGGCATGGAGTTGGACGAGGAGCTGGCCGCCATTGACCCATGGGCCCTGCTCGGCGAGGAGGCTTGGCTTGGGGTCAGCCTGAGCCCCTTCAACCCCTTGCCTGCCGTGATCCTCCTTGCCCGCATCGACGCCGAGACGGACGCCGCCATCGGCGACTGGCTGGCCACCCAGGAACTGACCAGCCTCAGCGAGGGCGCCATCGCCTTCGACCAGGTGGACGGCGGCTCGGAGACGATCGCCATCGCCCGCTTCGGCGGCGTGCTGGCCGCCTCCAACAACCCAGACGAGTTGCGCGCCGTCCTGCGCCAGGCCCAGGGCAGCAGCGAGGCCAGCTTCACCGACCAGGACAACTACAACGCCACCTTGGGGCAGCTAGGACTAGGCGGCCAGGCCGCCACAAGCTACGCCATCTACCTCGACCTCGGCACGGTGGTCGAGCGCCTGTTGCCCCTGGCCGCAGGCATGGGCTTCGATGCCAGCCTGAACCGCGTCCAGGCTGTGTTCAGCACCCTCGGCCCGGTGGCGACCCTTGGTCTGGTCGACGAGAACGGCATGGTCAGCACCAGCCTCAGGCGCCTCGACCCGGCCGGTGGCGACGCCGCGCTGCTTCAGCTCTTCGATCAGAGCGCTGCCGAACCCGCACCCCGCTCGCTGCTTGGCTGGCTGCCGGAAGGCACCTTGTCCACCTACGTCAGCTCCATCGACCCGGCCGCCATCTGGCGTTACCTCGGCCTGCTTGTTCGCGACCTGCCCGAAGTGGGCATCCCCGACCTGGACGGCATCATCGCCGGCATGCTTGGCGTACAGATCGGCGCCGACCTGTTCTCTTGGACCGCGCCCGGCTTCATGTCGGTGACGACCGGCAGCGGCCAGGCTGCCCCGCTTGGCGCTCCAGCCGATGACCTGCTTGGCGAGACCGTCTACCTGCTGCGCACCCGCGACGCTGCGGCCGCCGAGGCAGGCCTGTCGAGGCTGCTGCGGGCCGCCACCGAGCGGGTCTCGCTCTTCGCCGACCCCTTCGCCGCACCCGGCGCCAGCGCGCCCGTCAACGTGCGCCAGAGCGAGGTGGGCGGCGTGACGGTGAACGCCTACGACGTCCTGCCCGGCCTCACCCTCGCCACCGCCGTGAGTGGCGACGTGGTGTTCATCTCCACCACCGAGGACGGCTTGGCTCAGGTGCTGGCCACCGGCGGCCTGGCACCCCTACCCAGCGTCTTCGAGTCGCTGATCGGCCAGGTGCCCGGCGACGCCAGCGCCTTCAGCCTCTCCGACGACCGCGCCAGCCTGCTGTCCACCAGCGGGCTGCTGGCCCAGCAGGTGCAGTTGCTTGCCGGCTTCGGCCCTGGCGACCTTGACTTCGACGCCGTGGAGCGCCTGACCGAACTGCTGCAGGACTACATCGAGACCATCGCGCCGCTCTTCGGCGGCTCGGTGGGCTGGACCACCAGCGCCGGCGGCAACGGCGGCCCTCTGTTCATCTACAGCGACGGGATCACGCGCATCGACCTGCGCTGAGCCCTCTCATGCCACCTGCGCCTGCCCGATGGTGGTGCGCTCCGACACGGCCGCGTCCTCCACGACGCGGCCGTCCTCCGACGCCCCAGCCATCAGCCCGGGCCCATCAACGCCTGCATGGCGCGGGTGAACTCGGACCACTCACCGACCTTCTGTCGGAGCTGCTCACGGCCAGCGGCCGTGAGGCTGTAGTAGCGCCGCCGCGGACCGCCGCGATCCGACGGCGCGAACTCGCCCCGCACCCAACCGGCCTTCTCCAGCCGGTGCAGTGCCGGGTAGAGGCTGCCTTCCTTGAACGCGAAGTAGCCGCCGGTGCGCTCGTTGGCTTCCTGGATGATGGCCAAGCCGTACCGTGGCCCATCCACCAGGATGATGAGCAGGATCAGGTCCAGGTTGCCCTTGAGCAGGCTGGCGTTCATCAACACTCCCTAGTTTGACTAGGTAGCAAGTATATAGCCTGACTAGGTAGATGGCAAGGCGAGCGCGTACGGGTCTAGCTCAACCTACCTGGCCGCCCGTCGGAGACACGCCGAGCAACCTCGGCCATAGCTCGTCCACCAGCACGTCCAGGTCTTCCTTCCTGCCATCGTTGCGGATGACGAAGTCGGCCCGCAGCAGCTTCTCGGACTCCGGCATCTGGCTGGCGTCACGCGCCAGCACCGCTTCCTCGCTCATGCCAGAGCGCTCGTGCAGGCGCCTGGCTCGGTCGGCGAGCGGTGCGGTGACCAGCAAGGTGGCGTCCATGCGCCGGTGCAGGCCGGCCTCGAAGAGCAGGGGCACGTCGTGGACCACGAGCGGCGGCTGTGGTGAGCGGGCCACCGCGGCGGCCTCGTCCGCCGCGGCCGCCTGCCGAACCCAGGGATGGATGATGCCCTCCAAGACCCGCCGCGCCTGCTCGTCGCCGAACACCCGCTCGGCCAGCGCGGCGCGGTCGAGGCTGCCGCCTTGCAGGTAGTGCTCGCCCAACTCCAGCGCGATGCGCCGCAGTACCTCGGGGTCCTGGGTAGCCTGCCTGGCATAGGCGTCCGCGTCCAGAACCACGGCACCCTTGGCCGCCAGGCGCTGAGCCACGCTGGACTTGCCTGCCCCGATGCTGCCTGTCAGACCGATGCGCGGCGGGTAGCCTGGGGTCGTGGCGCGCTCAGGTCCAGGGCTCTCGGCCGCTCGCTTCGAGCTCATGCATCAGTCTACGTCCTTGCCTCCTGGCATCCGGCTGCCAGAAGGGGCCGTGCTGGTGGGTGGCGCCGTGCGCGACGCCTGCCTTGGCCGCCTCGCCGCCGACCTCGACTGGCTGGTCATCGACCCCGAACGCGCGGCCCGCGACCTGGCGGACACGCTGGGCGGCAGCCTGGTAGCCCTCGACCCCGAGCGGGGGCATTGGCGGGTGGTGCTGACTGGCGGGGATGCGCAAGCGAGCGGAACGGCTCGGAGTTGGGACTTTGCCTCTCCGCGTCCCGCAGAGAGGGCCTCTCCGCGTTCCACAGAGAGGGCCTCACCTCGTTCCGACGAGAGGGCCTCTCCGCGTTCAGGCGAGGGGGCAGCCAGGACGCCCCTCGACCCCCTCGATCCCGCCGTCCTCGATGCCGACCTGCGTGCCCGCGACCTCAGCGTCAACGCCATGGCCTGGTGGCCAGGCAGCCACGAACTGGTGGACCCCACCGGCGGCCTGGCCGACCTGCAGGCCGGTGTGGCAAGGGCGGTGTCGCTGACCAACCTGCGGGCCGATCCTCTGCGCGCCTACCGCATCCTGCGCTTCGCCGCGCAGCTCGGCTTCCGGGTCGACCCCGCTACCGAGGGCTGGCTGCGGACCCTGGCCACCGAGTTCGGCGATGGCGTCTTGCCATTGCCCGCCGCTGAGCGGCTGGGGGCGGAACTGGAGGCCATCACGGCGACACCGGCCGCAGCCAGGGCATGGGCCGCCCTGGTCGACCTTGGCTTGCTGGAGCGCGTCCTCCCCGAGCTGCTGGCCTGCCGCGGGGTGCAGCAGGGCGGCCTGCACCACGCCGACGTGCTGGACCACCAACTGGAGGCCTTGGGTTGCCTGCTGCGCCTCTTCCCCGACGCCGACCTGGCCTTGCGCTGGGCCACCCTGCTGCACGACGTGGGCAAACCGGGCACCATGACCCCGGCCACCGAAGCGAATGGCCTGCGTCTGCGACCCCGTTTCGAGGGTCACGACCAACTGGGCGCCGACCTGGCGGCCAGGCTGCTGCGGCGCCTGCGTCGGCCGGCCGAGGTCGTGGAACGCGTCGCCGGCCTGATCCGCGCCCACATGCGTCCCCTGCCCAACGGTGAGCGCGCCACCCGCCGCTTCGTGCACCGGCTGCGGGCATGGCTGCCTGACCTGCTGCGCCTCATGCTGGCCGACCGCGAGGCCGCAAGGGGGCCTCAGGCCACCGCGCAGGGGCGGCTGCGCTACCGCGAGGCTGTCGGCCGGGTGCTGGCGGTGCTGGATGAACAACCGACGGCACCGCCGCCCCTGGTCGACGGGCGCCGCCTGATGGAAGCCTTGGGCATCGAGCAGGGACCCTTGGTGGGGCAGCTGTTGGCCGCTGTTGCCGAGGCGCAGGCGCTCGGCGAGGTGTCGGACAGCGACGCGGCGCTGGCCTACGCCGGCAGGATGTTGGCTGCGCAGCGCGGGAAGCGCTGAAGGCCGGCCTCAGCTGGCCGTGCGCAGCTCGAAGCCCTGCTCACCTTCGAGCACCTCGGCCCGCGGCAGGCCACCGGCCGCCAGTTCTGCGTCTTCGCGCTGCGACAGGTCGGTGTAGAAGTCTCGTCCGCCCTGACGAACGGCCGTCGTCGGGCCCTCCTGCTCCAGCCAATCGAAGAGCAGATCCTCGGCCGCGGCGAAGCGGCCATCGGCCACCTCCGCCTCCAGCAGCCGTCGGAAGGTGCCGGAGGGCAGCTCGAAACCCTCCAACTCGGCCCGCAGACGCAGCATGCGCTCGTGCAAGTCGGCCTCGCCTAGGCGCTGCTTGGCCGCCTCGGCGTAGAGGTCGAGGGCGCGCAGCCGCAACGCTGCCGCCAGCTCGGCCTCGGTACCAGGCACCAAGGCGTCGACCTCCAGCAGGGCAGCCACCACGAAGGCCCGCTCGGGATCGAGCCGGCCGGTGCTGGACATGACCTCGATGATCTGGTCGCTGGCCAGCCGCCTGACCACCTCCCCGCCCGCCCCAACGTGCCTGCGGTAGGCCTGCTCCAGCTGCTCCTGGACCTGCGCGAGGGCGCTGACATCGGTGGTGCCCCGCAGCAGCCAGGCCAGCGTCTGACGCAGCTGCTCGATGGTGCGGAGGATGAGGTCGTCCCTGACCGGCATGGCGGCAGCCTACCTCAGCGTCCCGAATCAGCGCAGACTGCGTCTGAAACCCGCAGCACGAGCGCTCGCCTCAGTTCTGAAGCAAACTTCAGGGTGGGTCGCAGCGTAGAACTCCTGACCAGGCATGTGATAGATCATGCTGCTCTCGTTTCCCTTGATTGGATAACTCAGTGGACAAGCACGGAAGCCGGTTGGTGGTGCCTGATCCGGGGCTCCTACTTGTCGCCAACCGATGTAGAGCAACAACGCGACGAGTAACAAGACGCCTCCCCAAATCTGCCAGGGGCGATCCCCGGCCGGCCGCGGCGTTGGTTGGGGGGTTGGTTGCGGAGTGGGCCAGAGGGCATCCGCAGGAATCTTGTCATCATCGCCCGAAGGCGTTCCTCGCCCACCAACGGTGATATCCGTCCGGCCCAGTTCAACAAGCCCTCTATCTTCAACTAGCCTGAACCACTCATCTGGCCCCCAGACCTCAGAAGATTCTCTATATGACCGTAGAGAGCGCGACCGAGGCACGAGCTCGTCGACACCGTTCATCCCATTCACGAACTGACGGCTTCCAAAGTAGGCCTGTGGTCTCGCTTCAGGCACAAGCACAGCTGGGAAGACCTTCAGCTTCTCCCACACAGCACCGTTGAACTGAGAGCGCAAACCCTTCTCAAAGTCCTTGGCGGTGTTGTCGGCCTGGTCCCAGGGGTTCTCTTGCCTACCCCGGAACTCGTTCAATGGGATCTTGTAAGTACCGCCATCATCCTTCCGAAAAGTCCACTCACCGTGATCACTTACTATAACGGTGCCACCACGAACACACTTCACCTCAATGACGTCGATACCGTATGGCCCAAGAATCGCTAGGTCAACTTGCCTACCGTTCGGACCAGGCGAGATGAACTCAAGCAACACCCACACGTGGTCTGGCAAGTCATCGGCGGCTGCCGCCAACAGCATTGGAGTGCAGCTGTTGGCAGAGAAGTTTGGAGTTACGAAGACACGTGCCACGATGCCTAACTGTGGCGATGCGAACGAGGGATTCGGGTCATGCAACATTATATTGACGCACCAATCAGACTCGTCGAGAGCTGGTGTTGATAGGTAAGTGAGCACACCTGGGCTGCTGCGACCATCCAATGCAACCAAGAGCACACCGCGTCGCGACTCTAGATCATGTGGTGCCCGCGCCTCGCGACGCTCGTCCCGCTCGCACTAGCCCCATGGCTGACTGGGGAACTGTATGACCATCGCGTTTTACACAGAATGCGGTAGTGCCTGACCGGCATTGCCGCAGGTCTACCGCGGAGTTCCCGGCGAGCCCGCCCGAGCGTGGGCTTGCCCACATAGCGCAGACGGCGGCATGCTGACAGGGCAGCGGTAGTCTGGGCAGATGAACGCCTCGTGGCCATCCAGGAAGATCCCGGCCGCGCCGGGGCGCCTTTCCGGTCGCTGGCTCCGCACCCTGACCACAGTCCTGATCCTGTCGGCGGCCCTGTGGCTGGCCGTCAAAGCAGGGCCGCCGTCGGACACCACCGGCAGCATCACCGCCGATCCCCCTCGTTGCGCAGCCCATGCCCCTCCCGACGCCGTGCCCCTGAGCCTTCCCTTCGAGAGCAACGAGGCCATGGAGGCGCTGGTGGACCAGACCGTCTGCCTGACACTGCCGCTGGTGGTCGCAGAGATCTACGAGTTGAGGACGTCGAGACCCCGGGTGTTGGCCGCCGACCTACGGCCATCGGCCGACACAGACGCCCAGTCCTACACCCTCGGTACCCTGCACATACGCCCCCTTGAGAACACTGAGGCCGCACTCCTGGCAGCAGCAGGCGAGGATCCCCTGCTCGGCCGCGCGGCCGCCGGAACCGGCCCATGGCGCCTGAGCGATGGCGACCTGCGCAACGGCGACCTGCTGCACGGCCTCTACGGCCGCCTGCAGCAGGAAGGGGGCGGCTTGCTGCTGGAGACGGCCGGCCTGTGGGTAGAACAGCTCAACCCACGCCCTCAAGCGCCGCCCGAGCTCGGCGAAGCGGGGCATCTGCGCCTGGCCGCGGTCAATACCTTCAACTGGTTCGTCACCCTTGGCGAGCGGGGCGCCGCCACCGCGCCGGCCCTCGAGCGCCAGGCGGCCAAGCTGGTCGCCACCCTGCTTGCCCTCGACGCCGACGTGCTGGCGCTGTCCGAGGTAGAGAACGGTGAGGCGGCGCTGGACGACCTGCTCCGGCGGCTCAACGAGGCCCAGGTAGCGCAGGGGCGGGAGCCAGACAGCGCTTACAAGTCCGTACCCATCCCGCCGCAGGGTTCGGGCTCCGACGCCATCCGGGTGGCCATCGCCTACCGGCCGGCGCGGCTGAGCTTGGCCCACAGCCAGAGCGATGCCTCACCCATCCACGACCGTCCCCCCTTGGCCGCCACCTTCGACACAGGCGGCGAGCGTTTCACCGTCGTCAGCGTCCACCACAAGTCCAAGAGCGGCTGCCCGGTGAGCGGTGACAACGTCGACCAAGGCAGCGGCTGCTGGGACCAGCGCCGCGCCAAGCAGAGCGAGGCCCTCATCGCCTTCGCCGAGGTGCTCGCTACCCAGGTCGGTGATGCCGACGTGCTGGTCATGGGTGACCTCAACGCCTACCGCCGCGAGGCGCCGGTCCTGCACTTCTCCGAGCAGGGTTGGCGGGTGCTGGTGGACGACATGCCGCCTGAGCGCGCCTACTCCTACGTGTACTTCGGCCGCGCCGGGGCGCTGGACCATGGCATGGCCAGCCCTTCACTGGCCAGCCAGGTCACGGGCGCAGCCTTCTGGGCCGTGAACGCGGACGAGCGACCGCGTGCCGACGAGCGGCTGCCCACACCCTTCCGGACATCGGACCACGACCCACTGCTGCTGACCTTGGACTTGGGGCGCTGAGGGTGCCCCTCCCCGGGACCGTCGCCCGGTGGAAGGGGCCGAGTCCAGGCCTCAGGCCGAGGTGTCGACCGCCCAAAGCCGGTCGATGGGACCGTCCTCCAGCCGTCTTGCCTCGCAACCTTCGCTGTCGACGCAAGCCGTCAGGTAGCGCAGGCGCCGCCCCTGGAAGCCCGGGACCTCGGTCCTGAAGAACTGCAGGTCGCGCGCCGGACCGGAGGCGTGGCAGAGATCGCAGCACAGCCTGGCCGGCTGCTTCTGGGCACGGGCCACCGGGCTGAGGCGACCGAGCAGTTTGCCGCTGCGCCGGTCCCACACCTCACGACCACCCTCGCCGTCCCGTCGCAGCAGGTAGGCGCTTGTGCGGGGGATCAACCGTTGCGGGGTCGCCGGGAACAAGTCCAGGACGATCTCCCGCCCGGTGTATGACTTCGGCGGATCGTCGCTCACGTTGGACGCAGTATAGCCAGCCTAAGGAGCGCCGCTCCCGACCAAGCACCTAGCCAGTGGCGACAGCGCGCACTTGACGCAAGGCACTGGCGGTCTCGATCAGGGCGACGGCGGCCTCCGCACCCTTGTTGCCGGCCTTGCCGCCTGCCCTGTCGAAGGCCTGCTCCAGCGTGTCGGTGGTCAACACACCGAAGACGACCGGCTTGCTGGCGTCGAGGCCCACCCGGTTGAGGCCACTGGCGACCATGTTGCACACGTGGTCGAAGTGGGCGGTGGCCCCGCGGATGACGCAACCAAGGGCCAGCACCGCGTCCACGTCCTCGCGATCAGCCAGGGCTTGGGCCAGCAAGGGGATCTCGACCGCGCCAGGCACGCGTACCACCAGGAGGTCCCGCTCCTCGACCCCGTGGGCGCGAAGACTGGCCAGCGCCCCGGAGAGAAGGCGGTCGACGATGAGGTCGTTGAAGCGGGCGGCCACGACGCCGACGCGCAGCCCATCGGCTTGCAGTCGGCCTGAGATCGGTTCCA
>CAYXJZ010000040.1:0-27669 GCA_964465355.1 uncultured bacterium
ACGACGAGGAGTACGCGCTGGAGGCGCTGAAGATGGGCGTGAGCGGCTACCTGCTGAAGAACGCCGACGCCGAGCAGTTGATCCGCTCCATCCATGCCTGCCTGGCCGGCGGGTTGGAGATCGAGGGGCAGGTGGCAGCGAAGGTCCTGCCCAAGCTGTTGCGCAGGGGCGGCAGGGCGGCGACCCTCGGCGCGCCGACCGCCCAGGGCGAGCCCACGGTCACGGACGAGGCGGCGGACTTGACCGGCCGCGAGGTCAGCGTCCTGCGGCTGGTGGGCGCCGGTCGCAACAACCGCGAGATCGCCGAGGAGCTCGGGCTCTCGCAGGGCACCGTCAAGAACGTCGTCAGCCAGGTGCTGGAGAAGCTGCACCTGCGCGACCGCACGCAACTCGCCATCTACGCCATCCAGCGCGACATGGTCTGAACGCGGTCGGCGTGACCCTGGTCGCGCCAACCGCGCGACCACGCCGACCATGACCATGGTCATGCCTCCAGCCGGCGACCCATGACCGATGGCACGGGCGCGGCAGGGCGCCGCGGCCCTAGCCTGGCTGTGACCAGGTCCGCCGGGCCTGTGCGGAAGGACCGTGAAGCATGCTGGAAGCCACCCAACTCAGGAAGGTCTTCAAGGACAAGGTGGCCGTCGACGACGTCAACCTCTTCCTTGGAGGCGGGGAGTCCGTCGGCCTCGTCGGCCCCAACGGTGCTGGCAAGTCCACCACCATCGCCATGATCTCCACCCTCTTCAAGCCGACCTCGGGCGACGTGACCTTCCAAGGCAGGAGCGTCGTCAAGGAGCCATCCCTCGTCCGCAAGGCCCTCGGCGTCGTGCCGCAGGAGATCGCCCTCTACACCGAGCTCTCCGGCCAGGAGAACCTCGAGTTCTTCGGCGGGCTCTACGGCCTGCGCGGCGCCGACCTGGCCAAGGCCGTCGCCGACGCGCTCGAACTGGTCGGACTGGCCGACCGCAGGCGCGATGTGGTCAAGACCTACTCGGGCGGCATGAAGCGGCGCCTCAACATCGCCGCCGCCCTGCTGCACCGGCCCAGGATCGTGATCATGGACGAGCCGACGGTGGGCATCGACCCGCAGTCCCGCAGCCACATCCTCGAGACGGTGCGCCGCCTCAACCGCGAGGAGGGCCTGACCGTGCTCTACACCAGCCATTACATGGAGGAGGTCGAGCAGCTCTGCGACCGCATCTACGTGATGGACCACGGCAAGGTGATCGCCTCGGGCAGCCGCAGGGACATCACGGGCATCATGGCGGCGGAGCACACCATCCTGCTGCGGGTGCTAAGGCCGGGCGAGGCGCTGGAGCGGGCGCTGGCCGGCCTCGAAGGCGTGCGGCAGGTGTCGCGGACGGATGAGGGCTACAAGCTGATCGCTGCGGACGACGACGGCGTGCTGAGCCGCGTCTTCCACATGTCCGAGGCCGAGGGCGGGGCCGTCACCGGTCTGAACGTCGAGCAGCCGAGCCTCGAGGACGTGTTCCTCCATCTCACCGGCCGCACGCTCAGGGACTAGGGGCAGAGGATGCTGTCGATGATCCGCAAGGACGTCCTCCTGCTGCTCAGGAGCCCGACCGAACTGGCGCTGCTGCTGCTCATGCCGCTGATCCTGACGGCCATCCTCGGCTTCGCGCTCGGGAGCGTCATGCAAGGAGGTGGCGGCCCGCCGATCAGCGTGCGTGCGCTGCTGGTGGTGGAGGACGACGAGGCCGCCGGCATGCAGGCCTTCGCCGCTGCTGTGGCGACCCGCGACCTGCCTCCGGCCCAGCAAGAAGGGCTGCTGGCCGCGGCACAGGCCCTCAGCCCGCAGGGCCTGCTGCGCGCCATGCTGGCCAGCGACGGCCTGTCCGACATGCTCTCGGTCGAGGAGCTGCCCCTGGCCGAGGCACAGGCCGCTCTTGACCAAGGCAACGCCCAGGCGCTGATCCGCGTGCCAGATGGCTTCACGCAGGACCTCCTCGGCAGCATGCTGCTGGACGAAGGCCCGGGCTCCGAGCTGCAGGTGGCCATGGCCGAGAACGCACCGCTCGGCGGGTCCATCGTCAGGGACCTTGCCCACGAGTTCGCGCGCGAGCTCAACTTCCGCACGGCGCTCGGCCAGCTCGGCCACGGCTCCGTCTCCGCGCCGCCCGCCAGCGGCAGCGTGCGGCTGGTCGAGAGCGCGCAGAGCATCTCGATGCTGGCCTACTACACCTTCGCCATGGCGGTGATGTTCGTGCTCTACACCGCTGGCGCCATGTCGTCTCGGGCGGTCACCGAGCTGAGCAGCCAGAGCTTCGACCGCATCCTGTTGAGCGATGCAGGCACCTCCCGGTACCTTGGCAGCAAGTTCATCGCCACGACGCTGCTCGGCTTCCTGCAACTGATGTTCCTGCTCGGCGTGTCCAACCTGCTGCTGCGCTCGCTGGCTGGCAGGCCGCTGGAGTTCTGGCTTGGCACGGCGGGCATCACCCTCGCGCTGGCCCTGTGCATCGGCGGGCTCGCCGCCCTGCTGACCTCGATCAACCTCCGCCTTGGCAACCGCGCCATCGGCGACCTGTTCTACAGCATCGTGCCGATGGCCTTCGCCCTCGTGGGCGGCAGCCTGTTCCCGGTGGAAGGCACCATGGCCCGGATGGGCGCATGGACGCCCAACGGCGCGGCCAACAGCGCCCTGGTCAAGCTGAGCATGGGCATGGACCTGAGCGCCTGGGCACCGGAGTTGCTGCGCCTGCTAGGCATCGGCGGCGTCCTGCTCGTCCTCGCCCTGTTCCTGCTCCCTACCCGCAAGGGGGTGAGGGCATGAGGAGCATCGTCTCGGCGCAGTGGCGCCGCCTGCTGCGCAACCCCTACTACCTGCTCATCATGGTGGGCCTCAGCGTAGGCATCGCGCTGGTGGTCGGAGGGCAGTCGCAGAACACGATCCGGGTGGGCGTGATCGCCGACCCGGCCATGACGGAGACCGATGTGGCCGAGTGGATGGGCGTGCTCGGGCGCGCCGACGGCTTCCGCTTCGTGCTTGGCGACGAGGAGCGCGTGCTGAGCGATCTGTCGGGTGGATCGACCGGCCTGGCTGTGCGGTTGCGCGCCGACGGCTGGGAGGTGATCGCCGGACAGAACGAGGCCAACACGCCCCTGTTGACCTACTACATGGGGACGGTGTACCGCGAGGAGCTGACGCTGCGGGCCGCGGCCGCTGGGCAGGATCTGGATGCGCTGCGCCAGGCGGTGGAGGCGCGCACGGCGGACCCGGTCCTTCGGGTGCGGGCCATGAACGAGGGGACCGACGAGGCGAGGGAGCAGGGCTTCAGCTACGACTCGCGCGTCCAAGGGCTGCTGGGGATGGGCCTGCTGTTCGCCATGTTCACCATGCTCTCCGGTGTGCACAACATCCTCGAGGATCGCCGGCTCGGCGTGTGGAGCCGCGTGATCGTCTCGCCCACTTCGCGCTTCAGCATGTACTGGGGTCACCTGAGCTTCGCCTTCGTCCAGGGCTTCGCCCAGGTGGGGCTCGTGTTCACGCTCTTCCACTACGCCTTCGGCGTGAGGATCGGCGAGGCGCCGCTGCTGACGGCCCTCGTCATCGCCGCCTTCACCTTCGCCACGGTGGCGCTCGGCCTGCTGATCGCCGGGCTCGTCAGCAACGCGCAGCAGATGGGGGTCGCCATCCCCATCGTCGCGGTCAGCTCGGCCATGCTCGCCGGGGCCTACTGGCCGCGCGAGATCGTGACCAACCAGTTCCTGCTCGGCGCGTCGAACTTCGTGCCGCTCACCTACGCCTTCGAGTCCTTCAAGGGTCTGGCCTACTACGGCTACGGACTGACGGATCTGCTGCCGAACCTGGCGATGCTGCTGCTGTTCGGGGTGGTGTGCATGGGGATCGGGATGCGGCTGGTGGACCGGCGCGGGGGCTAGGCGGCACAGGGCTAGGCCGCGCGGAGGCTAGGCCTCGACCGCACCACCGCGGCCGCCACCCAAGTCGTCCGACAAGGAGGCTGCCTCCAGCACCTCTTCCGCCACCCAGATGGGGCAGTCGGCGCGCACCGCAAGGGACAGTGCATCCGACGGGCGGGCGTCGACCTCGAACTGCACGCCCTGGCGTTCCAGCACGATCACGCCGAAGTAGGTGCCGCCGCGCAGCTCGGTGATCTCCACGCGCTCCACCGTCGCGTCGAAGAGGCCGAGCATGGACAGAACGAGGTCGTGCGTGAGGGGACGCTCCGGCTTCTCGCCTTGCCGGCCGGCCACGATGGACAGCGCCTGCAGGGCGTCGATGACGATGGGCAACAGCTCCCCGTCCGGCGCCTTGAGCAGGACGAGGAAGCGCGCGCCGTCCTCACCCGAGACGGCGACGTCCTCCAGGCTGACCTCGACCATGGCCATGGCTCCACTGTACCGAGCCGCGGAGCCGCCCCACCGTCGCCTGCCGGCAGGTCCGCTCACCTGTTCACCTGTCGGCACGTCTGCTCGCTCGTCGGCCAGCAGGTACACTCCTGCCCATGACCGCAGGCGCCTTCGAAGTGGTGGTGGGCCTCGAAGTGCACCTCGCCCTCAGGACCCGCAGCAAGCTGTTCTGCGGGTGTGTCGCTGACGACCTTGTCAGCGACACACACAACCGCCACGTCTGCCCCGTCTGCCTCGGCCTGCCCGGCGCCCTGCCCGTCGCCAACGCCGAGGCGGTGACGTTGGCCCTGCGCTTCGCGGGCGCCATCGACTGCGCCATCCCACCGGTCACCGCCTTCTCGCGCAAGCACTACGGCTACCCCGACGCGCCCAAGAACTACCAGATCAGCCAGTTCGACCGTCCCGTCGGCCAACACGGCGCCATCGCCCTGCCAGGCGGCCGCCGCATCGGCATCACCCGCTGCCACCTGGAAGAGGACGCGGGGCGCCTGTCGCACCCGCTCTACGCCGACCACAGCCTGGTGGACTTCGACCGCGCAGGCGCACCGTTGCTTGAGATGGTCACCGAGCCCGATCTGCGCTCGGGCGAGGAGGCGAGGGCCTTCCTCGAGGAGGTGCGCGCCATCGCCCGTGCGCTGCAGGTCAGCGACGCGACGCCCGAGGAGGGCCGGATGCGCGCCGACGTGAACGTCTCGCTGCGGCGACCGGGCGAGCCCCTCGGCACCAAGGTGGAGGTCAAGAACCTCAACTCCTTCAAGAGCGTGCAAGCCGCCATCGAGACCGAGGTGCGGCGCCAGACGCGGCTGCTGGAGGCCGGGCAGGTGGTGGTGCAGGAGACCCGCGGCTGGAACGAGGGCGGCCAGAAGACCTACCTGCTGCGCAGCAAGGAAGAGGCCGCCGACTACCGTTACCTGGACGACCCCGACCTGCCGCCCATGGTCATCAGCCAGGAGGATCTGGCCGCCATCCGCGCGGCCACCCCGGAGACGCCGGCACGCAAGCGCGAGCGCTACCTGGCCATCGGCATCAAGGCCGATGACGCACAGCGTCTGGCCACCGAACTGGAGCTGTCGCTGGCCTTCGACGCCTTGCACAGCGCCGCGCAGGACGCCACCACAGCCGGGCATACGCCCTCCGTCCAAGGCTTGGCCAACTGGCTGCTGGTCGAGGTCACCGGCCTGGTGCGCGGTGAGGGCAGGCCATGGCCCGACCTGCAAGGAAGTCCGGGGCCCCTGGTCGCCCTCGTCGGCATGGCAGAGGCCCAGGAGATCAGCGGACCGACCGCCAAGGCCCTGCTGGCCGAGGTGCTGGACGGGGCCGACCCAAGGGCGCTGGTCGAGGAGCGGGGCCTAGGCCAGATCAGCGACCAAGGCGCCCTCGACCGTTGGGTCGAGGAGGCGATGGCGGCTCACCCCGAGGTGGTCGCGACCGCGCGAAGTCAGCCCAAGGCGCTGAACTTCCTCATGGGGCAGGTGATGAAAGCCAGCCGCGGGCAGGCCCGACCTGAGGCGGTGCGCGCGCGGCTGGAGGAACGTCTGGCTTCGGAACCGACGGACTAGCCGTCGGCGAAGGTCAAGGCCCTCGGGTTCGACCCTTGGGCCCATGACCTTGGGGCTATGAGCCTGGAAGCCTCGTTCAGTTCAGCTTGCGGAAGGCCCGGTGACGGGCGCGGCGTGGCGGAAATGCCTGCCATGCTTCGCGGCGCGCACTTGCATGGTGCCGAGGCGCGAGAGCAGGTCGGCCCTCTGGCCTTGCGAGAGGCGGCCGCCCTCGCGTTCGATGCGCTCGGCCATGGCCTTCAGGCCATCGAAGTCGAGCTCGGCGTTGTTCTTGATCAGTTCTAGCCACTCACGGTAGTTGGGACCTTGGTGATGCCACATGGTGACCTCCTCCTGTTTGGATACCATCATGAACATAGCGCATATTGGCGAGTGTTTCGTGAGGTTATCCGACATGGCGGTTCATTCTGAGGGTGAGTGCCCGAATCTTCGCGGCCTGTTTCGTCTGTTTACAAGATATGCACAGTGACATGCACTCTGGGGGTTCACCACACCTAGGCAATTGCCTAGGCGCCGAGCCGTCGTCGTTCCCGTCTCGCTAGGCTGCGGGGCGAGGCACGCCGGCTCGGGACCGTCCCCGGATCGCCCGTCCGCCGACGCAGGAGGTCACCATGCGGTCCTGGAGCGTCCAGTCCTGTAGCGTCCGATCCTTCGCTGGGCTCGTCGCCGCCCTGCTGGTCGTTCTGCCGGCCACCACCCTGCTGGCCAGCGCCTCTGCCCGGGCGCCGGTCATCGCAGCCGGGGTGGCCGACGCCGAACGGCTGGCCCGCGAGCACCCTGCCTTCGGTCCGGCCCTTGCCTGGCGCAGCCCCATCAGCCTCAGCGCCGAGGCCGCCCTCGCCGAGACGCTCAGGGAGGCCGATCGCTCGTCCACGGGCCTGAGCACCACCTTGCGCTGGCGCCCCACCGTCACCTGGCGCAACGCCACGGGTGGCGACGCTGCCTGGCAGATGGACAGGCCGCGCTGGCCGCTCAGCCTCGACCTGCACTGGATGCACGACCCCGCCGCCAGGGCGCGCAGCCGCCTGCAGGTCATCCAGGCCGAGGGCAACCTGGCCCAGCGCGTCCACCGCGACCTGCGCGACGCCCTCTCCCTCTACATCGACCTGCACAGGGCCCACGTGGCGCTCACCCTGGCCGAGCAGGCGCTGGCCACCCAGGCCATCAACAGCGAGCGTGCCGAGGAGGTGGCCTTGGGCAACGCCAGCGCGGACGAGCCGGCCTCCTCCACCCTCAGCGCCAGCCGCCTTGCCCTGGAGCGGGCACAGGCCGCGGTGGATCGTGCCAGTCGCGACCTCGCGGAGGCGCAGCGGCGAGCGGCCAGGTTGGGCATCGACGTCGAGGCCGCGCGTTGGGCCCACGGCGACCGCCTCGCCCCCCTGGCGCTCGAGGGTTGGCGGCTGGACCTGCCGCTCGGCGATCCGCTCGACACACCAGCCGTGCGACGCGCGCTGGTCGACCTGGAGCTGGCTCGCGCCAACGCCCAGCGGCGGCTGGGAACCGGACCGCTGGACGACCTGTGGCTCAGGGCCGAGGCCGTTGGCCAGCCAGGCCGGCTGTCCACCATCCTGCGGCTGGACGAGGGCAGACCCCGCGTCGACCTCGGCATGGAGCTTGGCAACGGCGGCCGGGCCGGCTGGAGCGTGCAGCTCGGTGCGGTGCTGCTGCTATCCGACGCCGACGCAAGGGCAGAGGAACAGGCGAGGAGGCAGCTGCACGAGGCGGAACAGGCGTGGCTGCTGGCGGTGGACGAGGCGGTCTGGCTGCTGAGCCGCGCCCACCAGGCCGCGCTGGACGCCGAGGCCGACGTGGCCTTCGCCGAGCACGCCCTTGCCATCGCCCGTCAGGCGCTGTCCGAGGCCATGGACACGTGGCGCAGGGCCACGGATGCCAGCCTCGATCCAAGCGGCGAGCACCGGGCGGGTGCCGACGCGGCCTTGCTGAGGCTGATCCTTGGCCTGGAGCGGGAGCGCGACGCCTTCTACCGTGCATGGAACCAGTACCTGCTGGAGACCGAGCGCTACTGGTCTGCCTCCGGAGGCTGGGGTGGGGTGCTGGTACCGGCCCCCTAGGCCAGCTCGGTCGAGCCCGGCCGCGCAGGCTTGGCCAGCGGCTGCACGAAGATCCCAGGCACCTCGCCCAGATCGATGAAGCGGTCGCAGAGATCGATCAGCCCTTGGTGCACCGAACTGCGGAAGGCCAGCACCTCCACCCGCTTGCCCCGCTCCTGCGCAAGCTCGAGGATGGGGCCGAAGTCGCCGTCGCCCGAACCAAGGGCGATGACGTCAAGGTGGTCGAGCGCGCGCACCAGGTCGGCGGCGATGCCCATGTCCCAGTCACCCTCGAGCACGCTGCGGCCCTGCTCGTCGGCGCGGTGCACGCGCAGCTTGCGCCGACGCACCCGGTAGCCGAGTGCGGAAAGGGCGGTGACGAAGCCGTAGGCACCGGTCTCACCCTCGCGCTCCACCACGTAGGCGGTGGCGGAGAGCAGCGTGCGGCCGCGCAGGGCAACGTCGAGCAGGCGGTGGTAGTCCACCAGCCGGCCGGCACCCTCGCGCGCGGCGTGATACAGGTTCTGGGTGTCGACGAACAGGCCCAAGCGCTGCTCGGCCCGCTCGCCTGGCATGACCGCCGGCCAAGCCTCGTTCACGGCTGATCCCCTCCCTCGGCTCGCGAGGGTTTGGGACCGAGCAAGGGCAAGGCCATGACCCACTCGTCCTCGAAGCGATCCAACTGGCTGACCGAGGCCACCTGGTCGCGCAGCACGCCTTCGACCTCATAGCCCAAGCGCCGGTAGAGGGCGATGGCCACCGTGTTCCCCGCCCGCACCCTGAGCTGCAGCTTGTGCAGGCCATGGCGCCTGCCCCAGTCCTCGACTGCCGCCATCAGCGCCTTCCCCAAGCCCTGGCCGCGCCAGGCAGCCGCCACCGCCACCGTCAAGGTGGCGACATGGGCCAACCGCCGCCCGCCGCCGCGGTAGGCCTCCACCCAACCGACCAGGTCGCCCGACAGGCTCACGGCCATGACCACCATGCCCTCAGCCGGCCGCAGCGAGCGCAACTGGCCGGCCAAGGCGGCGGGTGCCTGCGGGCCATCCCCCACGAAGGCGTGGCCCTCCCGGTAGATGGTCTGCTGCAGCGCGTGCCAAGCCACCGCATCGGCGGGCCGGGCAGGGCGCAGGCTCCAGGCGGAGGCCCTGGCAGCGGGCGGCGGGTTCTTGCTGGCCGGCTCTGCGTGCATGTGACAAGTATAGCGATGCGTCTGGCACGCACCGCGTGCCTGGTATGTTGGCGCTCGCCGCGCCGCCCTTCGCGGGCCACCGTGCGCAAAGCAGCAGGAGGACCCGTGTTGAAGCTCGTCACGGCCGAGTCGGTGACCGAAGGTCATCCGGACAAGTTGGCCGACCGCATCTCTGATGGCGTCCTCGACGCGATCCTTGCTCAGGATCCGATGGCCAGGGTGGCGGCGGAGACCTTGGTCACCACCGGCCTCGCGCTGGTGGCGGGCGAGGTGAGCTGCGACGCCTACGTCGACATGCAAAGGATCGTGCGCGACACCGTGCGCGAGGTGGGCTACGTCGACGCCAGCTACGGCATCGACGCCGACCACTGCTCGGTGCTGATCGCCTTGCACGAGCAGTCCGCCGACATCGCCCAAGGGGTGGACCGGGCCATGGAGGCCGACTCCGGCGAGGCTGGCGACGCCACCGGCGCAGGCGACCAGGGCCTGATGTTCGGCTACGCCGTCGACGAGACCCCTGAGTTCATGCCGCTGCCCATCACCCTGGCCCACGCCCTCACCCGGCGCCTTGCCAAGGTGCGCAAGGAAGGCACACTGCCCTACCTCAGGCCAGACGGCAAGGCGCAGGTCACCGTGGCCTACGACGGCGACCAGCCGGTGGGGGTGGAGGCCGTTGTGGTGTCGGCCCAGCACCATCCAGAGGTGTCACTCGGGCAGCTGCGTCAGGACCTGCGCGAGCATGTGGTGCTGCCTGTGCTGCAGCCACGCTTCGACGCCGAGGGCACAACGCTCTACCTCAACCCCACCGGCCGTTTCGTGCAGGGCGGACCACAGGCCGACGTGGGGCTGACAGGGCGCAAGATCATCGTCGACACCTACGGTGGCGCAGCCCCCCACGGTGGTGGCGCCTTCTCCGGCAAGGACCCGACCAAGGTGGACCGCAGCGCCAGCTACTACGCCCGCTACATGGCCAAGCAGGTGGTGGCCGCCGGCCTGGCGCGTCGCTGCCAGGTGCAGCTGGCCTACGCCATCGGCGTTGCCCGCCCCGTCGGCGCCTACGTCGACACCTTCGGCACCGGCCTGGTGGACGACCGGCTGCTCGACCAGGCGCTGGCCAAGGTCTTCGATGCCCGCCCTGCAGCCATCATCGAGCAACTCGACCTGCGTCGGCCGATCTACCGCGCCACCTCGGCCTACGGCCACTTCGGACGGCCCGAACTGCCTTGGGAAGCCCTCGACAGGGTCGAGGCGCTACGGCAAGCCGTCGGCGTCTGATACAACATCGGGCATGGCACGCATCATCCTCGGTCACCGCGACGGCGCCTTGGCCACCCTGCAAGCGCGCACGGTACTGGCTGAGCTATCCGCCGAATGGCCCGACCTGCAGTTCGTCCTCCGCCAGGTGGCCGCTAAGTCCACCGAAGACCCCCTGCTCAGCGAGCTGACAGCCGGGAAGGTGAACGTGGCGCTGGCCCAGCTCGACAGCCTGCCGCCCCAGTTGCCCGAAGGGCTCAACCTGGCCGCCGTCGGTCGCCGACCCGAGGCCCGCACCGCCTTGGTGGCCAAGGGTCGCCGCTCCCTCGTCGACCTGCCGCCGAACGCGCGCGTGGGCGTGCGCCTGCAGCGCGACGTCGTCATGCTGGGGGCGGCGCTGCCTGGCGCCGCGGCCACGGTCATCGGAGCCAACGTCTCCGACGCCCTCGCCCGCCTGGTGGCCGACGAGTTCGACGCCCTGCTGTTGCCTGCCGCCCTGCTGGCCGCGGCCGAGCAGTCCAGCCGTGTCGACGCCCTGCTCGATCCCGAGACCTTCCCCCCGGCACCCGGTCAGGGCGCAAGCGGCCTGCTGGTGCGCGCCGAGGACGACGTGGCCAGCGAGCTGGCCTACACCTTCCAGCACCGCCCCAGCTTCGATCGGGCCCGCGCCGAACTGGCCTTCGCCCGTCAGTTGGCCGAGATGGGCGTCGGTGGCAACAGCGTCGGCGCCTACGCCACGGTGGACGCCGAGGGCGACCTCGCCCTCTTCGGGGCGGTGGCCAGCGAGCGCGGCACGATGATCCAGGTCACGACCACGGGCCGCGCCAAGGACGCGCTCGAGATCGGCAGTGAGCTGGCCCGTGACGTGGGGGAGCAGCTCGGCGCGCTGTAGTGTGTCAACTGATGTGTAAGGAGGCGCACATGGCCACGAACCTAGCCATCGATCCCGACCTGCTCGACCGCGCCTTCGAGGTCAGCGGTGAACGCACCAAAGCGGCGGCCGTGACCCGCGCCTTGGAGGAGTTCATCGCCCACCGCGAGCAGACCCGTCTCCTCGACCTCATCGGCACCCTGGAGTGGGACGAGTCCTTCGACTACATGGCCGAACGCTCGCGCAACTAAGCCTTGGCCTCGGCCAATAGCCTCTCCACCAACTGCGCCGGCACCCCTTCGTAGCGATCCAGCTTGAGCGAGAAGGCCCCGCGACCACCGGTCTTGGAGCGCAGGTCGGCGGAGTAGCTGCGCACCTCGCTCATGGGCACGTGGGCGCTGACCACGCTCACCGATCCCTCCGAGTCCATGCCGAGCACCCGGCCGCGGCGACCGTTGAGGTCGCTGATCACGTCACCGGTGAAGCGGTCGGGCACCCGCACCTTCAGCAGCGTCAGCGGCTCGAGCAGCACGGTGCCTGCGCTGGCGCATGCCTCCTTGAAGGCCTCGGAGGCGGCGGCCTGGAAGGCGATGTCCTTGCTGTCCACCGGGTGGTCCTTGCCGTCGAAGACCTCCACCTTCACGTCCACCAGCGGGAATCCTAGCGGGCCGCGGTCGAGGGCTGCGCGCACGCCCTTCTCGCATGAGCTCTGGAACTGGGTGGGGATGGTGCCACCCACCACCGACCAGACGAACTCGAAGCCGCTGCCACGCGGCAGGGGCTCCACCCGCAGGGCCACCTCGGCGAACTGGCCGGAGCCGCCGGTCTGCTTCCTGTGGCGGTAGCGCGCCTCGCCCTTGCCCGCCAGCGTCTCGCGGTAGCTGACCTTGGGCAGGCTGGTGTCGACGTGCACGCCGTAGCGCTCGGCCAGCTCGGCCACCGCCACCTCGAGGTGGACATGGCCCATGCCCCACAGCACCGTCTCGTGGGTGTCGGCGTCGCGCACCAGCTCGAGCGTGGGGTCGGCGTCGAGCAGCTTGTGCAGCCCGTCGGACATCTTGTCCTCGTCAGGGCGGCTGCGCGGGCTCAGCGCCAAGGCCATGACCGGGCTGGGCATGCGGATGGGCGAGAGCACCACGTCCACCCCAGGCGCCGCCAGGGTGTCGCCGGTGCGCACGCCTTCTGCCTTGGTGATGGCGCCGATCATGCCGGCCTCCAGCAGCGGGACCTCCTGCAACTGCCCGCCGTTGGGCACGTAGAGGTGGGCGGTGCGCAGCTCGAGGTCGTGGTTGTTGTCGCGCAGGGCACCGCCGGCCTTGAGGCTGCCGGAGAGCACCCGCATCATCGACACCTTGCCGAGGTAGGGATCGACCACCGTCTTGAACACGCGAGCGCAGAAGGGGCCGCCTAAGCCCAGCGCCGGCATGGCGCCGCTGTCGACCCGCAGCGGTCGGTGGTGCTCCACCGTGCGCACGCCCTGGGACATGAAGTCGAGCAGCAAGGTGATGCCGATGACCTGCGTGGCCGAGGTCATCAGCACCGGCTGCAGGGCGTTGGCCCGCACCGCGCGGAAGAAGGCGGCCTTGACCGAGAGCGGGTCGAGCTCCTGGTCCTCGAGGTACTGCATCATCAGCTCGTCGTCGGTCTCGACCACGGCCTCGACCAGCCGCTCGCGGTAGCTCTGGGCCACCCCGGCCACCTCGTCGGGGATGGGCACCTGCACCGGCGTGCCATCGGGCCACAGGTAGGCGGTCATGTCGAGCAGGTCGACGATGCCGCGGAAGTCGGCTGCCTGACCGATGGGCACCTGCACCGCCGCCAGGTTGCCTGGCAGGCTGACCTCCAGGTCGGCCATGGTGCGGAAGAAGTCGGCGTTCTCGCGGTCCATCTTGTTGATGACCACGATGGTGTTCAGCTCGCGATCAGCGGCGCTGGTCCACACCCGCTCGGTGCCGACCGCCACCCCGGAGACGGCCGAGACCACCACCAGCACGCCGTCGGCGGCCGCCATGGCGCCGCGGATCTCGCCGACGAAGTCGGCGTAGCCCGGCGCGTCGATGATGTTGAAGGAGGTGTCCTTCCATGCCAGCGGGTGCACCGTCGCATGGATCGAGATCTTGCGCCGCTTCTCCTCCTCGCTGATGTCGGAGACGGTGTTGCCGTCCTCCACCTTGCCAGGCTGCGACAGGCGGCCGGCGCGGTAGAGCATGGCCTCGAGCAGCGAGGTCTTCCCAGCGCCGCTGTGCGATAGGAGGGCGACGTTGCGGATCTGGGCCATGAAGCGGGCTCCCTAAGGGTGGTCCCCCGCCGGGTCGGGCTGGCGCCGATGACGGGGTGCGAGGGGCGAAGGGGCCTAGCACGGACCGACTGCGAAGGAGGTCAGGATACCACGGGCCCCGCCGCTTCCCGGGTGGGAGGCGGCGGCCTCCTGGGCAGGAAGAGCGGCTTCCTTGGCAGAAAGCGCGGCTCCCCGTGCGGGAAGCCGGGCCATCGGGCCGCTGCCGATGGGGCGATCCGCCTCGCCGACATCTCCCGGATGCTTGACACATGACACGCAGCCGCTATACTCCCGCCGTAGATGGACGAGCCTCCTTCAGCTAGGGCTCCAGGGGGCATGCCCCGTGCTTGATTGGGTCATGCTCGCCGTGGGGCTCCTGCTCACGATCGGAACCGGCCTTTTCGTCGCCTCAGAGTTCGCCTTGGTCAACCTCGACCGCGCCGACCTGGAAGCCAGGCAAGCGCGGGGCGAGCGTGGGCTGGCGACCACCATCCGGGCCCTCAGACGCACCGCCACCCACCTCTCCAGCGCCCAGCTGGGGATCACCCTCACCACGCTGCTCACCGGCTACACCATCGAGCCGGCCATGTCGCGGCTGCTGGCCGGCCCGCTGGCGGCGATCTCCGTGCCGGAGGCCTTGATCCGTCCGGTCGGCACGGTGGTGGCCATCTCCTTCGCCACCCTGCTGTCGATGATCATCGGCGAGCTGGCGCCCAAGAACCTGGCGCTGGCCTTGCCCGAGTTGACGGCCCGCCTCGTCAGCCCCTTCCAGATCGTCTTCACCACCGTGTTCGGCGCGGTGGTGCACGTGCTCAACGGCTTCAGCAACGGCCTGCTGCGGCGCTTCGGCATCGAGCCGAAGGAGGAGCTGTCCTCCGCCCGCACGGCCGAGGAGCTGGCCAGCCTGGTGCGCCGCTCGGCCATGGAGGGCAGCCTCGAGGCCAGCACCGCCACGCTGCTCACCAAGGCCATCGACTTCGCCGAGTACACCGCAGAGGACGTCATGACACCGCGCACCCGCCTCGTCACGCTGGAGGCCGACGACACCGCCGCCACCGTGGTCGGCCTCGCCAGGCGCAGCGGCCACTCGCGCTTCCCCGTCATCGGCGAGGACGCCGATGACGTGCTCGGCCTGGTGCACGTCAAGCAGGCCGTGGCCGTGCCGCGCGAACGGCGCGCCCAGGTGGCCGTGAGCGAGTTCATGTCCGAGGCGCTGATGGTGCCCGCCAGCCTGCCGCTCGACCACCTGCTCGGGCAGCTGCGCGGCCGCGGCCTGCAGATGGCGGTGCTGCTCGACGAGTACGGTGGCACGGCCGGGGTGGTCACCTTGGAGGACCTGGTGGAGGAGCTGGTCGGCGAGGTGGCCGACGAGCACGATGCCAGGGTGGCCGACGTGCGCATGTTGGACGACGGCAGCTGGCTCATCGCCGCGCGCCTTCGGCCCGACGAGGTGGGCGAGCGCATGGGGTTGTCGGTGCCGGACGATGAGGACTACGACACCATGGGCGGCTTCGTCATGGCCGAGCTCGGCCGGGTGCCTGAGCCGGGCGACGAGGTGCGGCTGCCCACAGGCACGCTGGTGGTGGACCTGATGGACGGCCTGCGCGTGGAGCGGCTGCGCTACCTGCCCGACCCGGATGAGCTAGGCGAGGGCAACGGAGCAGCCCGCCTGCTCGAGGAGCCGGCTGAGCCCGGCGACGAGGCGACCCGCCTCCAACGGGCGGCCGACGATGTCTAGCGACTGGTGGGGCATCGTCTGGCTGTTCGTGCTGCTGGCAGGCAACGCCTTCTTCGTGGGCGCCGAGTTCGCCGTGCTGGCGGCGCGCCGCTCGCAGATCGAGCCCCTGGCCGAGGCAGGCAACGCGGCCGCCAAGACCGCCCTGTGGGCCATGGAGAACGCCACGCTCATGCTGGCCTCCTGCCAGTTGGGCATCACGGTCTGCTCGCTGCTCATCCTCAACGTCTCCGAGCCTGCCATCCACCACCTGCTGCAGGTGCCGCTCGAGGCGCTCGGCGCACCGGAGCAGCTGACCAGCGTGCTGTCCTTCGTGGTGGCGCTCGCCCTCGTCACCTTCTTGCACGTGACCCTTGGCGAGATGGTGCCCAAGAACGTGTCCTTCTCGCTGCCGACCCGCTCGGTGCTGCTGCTCGCCCCGCCGCTGGTCTTCCTCTCCCGTATGTCCGCGCCGCTGATCCGCGTCCTTGACGGCAGCGCCAACGCCATCCTGCGCGCCTTCGGGGTGCAGCCCAAGCGCGAGGCCACCTCCACCTACACCCTCGACCAGGTGGCCACCATCGTGGCCGAGTCCAAGCGCGAGGGCATGCTGCAAGACGACAGCGGCACGCTGGCCAAGGCCTTCGAGTTCAGCACCAAGCACGCCGCCGACCTCGCCGTGCCGATGGAGCAACTGGTCACGCTGCCGCTGACGGTGACGCCGAGGGAACTGGAGCTGGCGGTGGCAAGGGAGGGCTTCTCCCGCTACGTGCTGACCACGGCGGACGGCTCGTTGGCCGGCTACCTGCACTTCAAGGACGCCTTCTCCTCCGCCGGCGCCGCCTTCGACCAGCCCGTACCCGCCTCGCGCGTGCGTCGGCTGGCCAGGGTGCGCGGCGGCGACGACGTGGAGGATGCGCTAGGCCTCATGCGCAACAGCGGCAGGCACGTGGCCGAGGTGGAGGGCGAGGACGGAAGGGTGCTCGGCGTGCTCTTCCTCGAGGACATCATCGAGGAACTCATCGGCGAGGTGGACGACGCCACCAGGCGGCTGGCGGACCCCGCGCGCGCGGCGGCCCCCGAGCAGGCACCCGGGCTCGCGGCCGGTGGGGCTCAGGGTCCGATCGGCAAACCTGGGTAGGCTGGTGCCGTGAGCGAACCCGGCTTGGAACGGGAACTGAAGTTCTCCGTCATGGACGACCCGCCCTCGCCCGGCGAGCTGGAGGCCATCAGTCAGGATGGACCCTTCCGCTTCGTCGAGGCCGGCGTGTCGCTGCACGCCGACCGCTACTTCGACGACCCGGCAGGCAGCCTGGCCACCGCCGGCCTGTCGCTGCGGCAGCGGCGGCGCAGCGGCGAGCAGACCTTGGCCACCGTCAAGAGCCTTGGCCAGACCCAAGGCGCCCTCCACCTGCGCGAGGAGCTGGAGCTGCCGATGGTGGGTGAGGACTGGCCCATGGCCATCGCCCGCCGGTTGACGGCCCACGTGGCGCTCTACCAGCTCAGGCCGCTGCTCGATCTCGAGACCCTGCGCAGCGACTACCATGTGCTGCATCAGGGTCGCCCGGTGGCCCTGCTCAGCTTCGACCGCGTCAGCGCCCGCTCGCCGGGAAGCGAGCGGGAGGCGCTGTTCGGCGAGGTGGAGATCGAGGCGCGCGCCGGCACCGACGAGCAGCTCCTGCTGGAAGCAGCCGAGCTGGTTGGCACCCTGGTGCGCCTCAACCCCTCCGGGGTGAGCAAGCTCGAGCGTGCCGAGGCCCTGTTGTCCTTGGCCGACGAACTCTAAGGAGCACCGCATGCGCGTCTACATCTCCTCCGACATCGAAGGCGTGGCCGGCGTGGTCGACCGCGGCCACGCCTCCCCCACCGGCCCAGAGTACGGACGCGCCAGGCGCCTGATGACCGCCGAGGTCGACGCCGCCGCCGTGGCCGCCTTCAAGGCCGGCGCCACCACCGTGCTGATCAACGACTCGCACGGGCCCATGAACAACCTGCTGGTGGAGGAGCTGGACGAGCGCGTCGAACTGGTGACCGGCCGCCCCAAGCCCCTCACCATGGTGCACGGCGTGGGCGACGGCTTCGACCTGGCCATGTTCCTCGGCTACCACGCCAAGGCCGGCACAGCAGGCGGCGTGCTGGAGCACAGCTACGCCGGTGTGTGCGTCTTCGACATCACCCTCAACGGCCGCTCCTACGGCGAGTTCGGCCTCAACGCCATGATGGCCGGCTACCACGGTGTGCCGGTGGTGCTGGCCAGCGGCGACCAGAAGCTGGCGTCCGAGGTCGCCGACGTCTCGCCGGCCACCGAGACCGTGGTGGTCAAGCAGGCCGTCAGCCGCAACGCCGCCCGCAGCCTCACGCCAAAGGCCGCCCAGGCGCGCATCGCCGAGGCGACGGCCCGGGTGCTGGCGCAGGGGCCTACGAGCTGGAAGCAGGCCATACTGCCGCCACCCGACGGCGAGCTGAGCCTGGAGCTCACCTTCCTGCACACCTACCAGGCCGATGCGGCGGCGCAGGTGCCGGGGGTGGAGCGCAGCGGCGGGCGGAGTGTGCGGTTCAAGGGTGAGGATTATCGGGAGATGTACGAGGTGATGAGGCTCTTGATCGGGCTGGCGACAGCTGCGTGAGCGGCCTTGGGGTGAAGGGGCCGGAACCGTGAGCGCTCGCGCTAGGTTCCGGCCCCTTCACCCCAAGGCCTCGCTGCGCGTGCAGGCTCGGTCAGGGTGGGCCGGGCGCCTCGGTCTCCCAGAGGGCAGCCAGGGGCAACCCCCATAGGCGATGGGCGATCTGCACACTTTCCTTGGCTAGGCCCAGCACCGCGCCGCCCAGGAATCGATCGCCTAGCTTGCGCGCCAAGGCCTGGATGCCTTTGACGTGATCGGCGCGGTAGGTCTGCGAGGCCTTGATCTCGAGCAGGAACACCTGTCCGTCAGCGAACTCGATGACGATGTCGACCTCGAGCCCGTCGCGATCACGGAAGTGATAGAGATCAAACTCCTCGGCGGACCAGCCGCGTTGCTTGGTCAGTTCACCCAGGACGAACGCTTCCAGCAAGGCACCGAGTGCGGGAGCAGCAGTCAACGATGCGAGCTTGCTGGCGTCCATGCGGTTGAGGCGCATGGCCAAAGCGGGGTCGGCGATGCTCAGTTTGTGCCGCCCGACCTCGCGCTTGGTCAGGTTCGCTCCCCATGGAGGCAGGTCGTAGCTCAAGTAGAGTGTGCGCAGGGCGGCAACGTACGATGCCACGGACGACTTCGACATGCCAAGGGCATCGGCGATGCGTGCTTGGACCAACTCACCGGACTGGTTGGCGGCGATCAGACGCAGGACCGCGGCCAGGCGGTCTGCCGAGAGTCCGCGCGAGACGTCGCCGATGTCGCGTTGGAGGAGTCGGTCCAGGTAGCTGTCGATCCAAACGGACCGCATCCTGGTTGGCAGGTCAAGGAGTTCAGGGTAGCCGCCTTGCGCCAAAGCCGCGACGTAGCGCTCTCGCGACCAGGTCGTAGGGAGCTGTTGCCACACCGGTCCGCTGCGCAGCCAAGAGGCGAAGTCTTCCGATCGATGGAGGAGTTCCCCTTGGCTGAGGCCATGGAGATCCAGCGTCACAGCTCGGCCCGCCAACGAGTCGGGGGTGCGGCTGAGGCGCAACAGGTCGGAGGAACCGGTGAGCAGGAAGCGGCCCGGCCTCCGATCGCGGTCGATCGCGGCCTTGATGGCAAGGAGCAGCTCGGGCGCGCGCTGGATCTCGTCAACGACCAGGGTCTCGCCTGGGTACTGGTCGACGAAGGCGGCACTGTCGTTCATCGCTGCCGTGCGGGTGCTCTCGTCGTCGAGCGTGAACTGGTGGTGGGAGCGGTCCGCCACCAACATCCGCGCGAAGGTGCTCTTGCCGACCTGTCGCGCCCCCTGAACGACCACGGCGGGGAAGGTCGCCAGCAGTTCGCGACCATGCGGCAGGAGGTTGCGGGGGATCAGCTCGAGCATGCGTCGAGTCTACCCGCCCTCGAACGTTCGCGGTATGCCAGGTCGTACATTCGCGGACTGGTAAGTCGAACGTTCGCGACACACAAGTCGAACGTTCGCGACCCGTAACTCGAACGTTCGCGGCTAGAGGCGAGCCTCAGCCGTCAGCCTCCCGCCTTCGCTTGTGCCATCGGTTCCGCGCCCCAAGGACCGCCGCGCCGACGAAGGCAGCGACGAGGGATCCGGTCAGGATGCCGATCTTGGCGTGGTCGTCGTGCAGGGTGCCGAGCCCGAAGGCGAGCTCGGCCACCAGCAGCGAGACCGTGAAGCCGATGCCGGCCACCAATGCCATGCCGAAGACATCGAGCCACTCGATGGTGGGCGGCAGACGGGCGCCAGGCAGGCGCGTGACGAGGAAGCTGGCCCCGAGGATGCCGACCGGCTTGCCGACCACCAGGCCGAACATGACGCCAAGCGTGACCGGATCGCCGAAGGCCGACCGCAGTGCCTCGAGGCCCTCGATCCTCACGCCGGCCGAGAAGAAGGCAAAGACGGGCACGGCAAAGCCCGTCGACAATGGCATCAGCAGATGACCGAAGCGCTCGGTGAGCGGCTGTTCGGCTCCTGCCTCGGCGACCGAAGCAGCTGCGCCTGGCCGCTTGGCTCCCCCTCTGGTCAGGACCACCGTAGGAACGACCAGGCCCAGCGCCACCCCGGCGATCGTGGCGTGGATGCCGGAGGCGTGCACCAGACCCCAGGTGACGACGCCAAGCAGGACCAGCGCCCATGCGGGCGAGCGGGGCCGGCGGACCAGCCAGGCGAAGAGCGCCAGCGTGACGGCTGCCAGGGCGAGCGCGGGGAACGACAGGCCGTCGGTATAGAAGATCGCGATGATGGCGATGGCGATGAGGTCGTCCACCACAGCCAGGGTCAGGAGGAAGATCCGCAGCATGGGCGGGAGAAAGCGGCCGACGATGGCGAAGACGGCGAGCGCGAAGGCGATGTCGGTCGCGGCCGGGATGGCCCAACCGGCCAGCGCCTCGGGGCCATGGCGAAGGTTGGCCAGGACGTAGATCAGCGCGGGAACGACCACCCCGCCCATGGCGGCGGCCACCGGCAGCGCGGCCAGGCGCCGGTTCCGGAGTGTGCCCGCCACCAGCTCGTGCTTGAGCTCCATGCCGACGATGAAGAAGAAGATGGCGAGGAGCCCGTCCGCCGCCCACGTACCGACGCTGAGGTGCAGATGCAGCACCTCGGGACCGAGACGGAAGTCGCGAAGGCTGAAGTAGGCGCCCGCGGCAGGCGTGTTGGCCAGCACGATGCCGAGCAGGGCAGCGCCGAGGATCAGCGATCCACCGACCGCGTCCCTGGCCAGCAACCGGCGGATGCCTTGCATCAGGGAGGGGGAGGGGGTTGCGTCACCAGACGTAGACATGAAGGAACCTCAGGCGGGCCAACGCACGATGGTGGCGGCCAACCCTCCGGTTGTACCCCAGGACGGCGTGAGGCAGCCTCTGTCTCCCATGGCCGTGGGTGACCTGGTCTTAGGACCTTAGGACAACACCACGATGGGATCGCGCGACAGCTTGGAGAAGACCTCCGGCCCGTCCGCGCCCACCGCCACGATCTCCTCGAGGCGGATGCCGAACTCGCCCTCCAGGTAGATGCCAGGCTCCACCGAGTGGGTCATGCCCTCCTCCAGCAGCAGCTGCGAGCTGGCGGTCAGGTAGGGCAGCTCGTGACCCGTCATGCCGATGCCGTGACCAACGCGGTGGGTGAAACGCGGTCCGAAGCCGGCCTCGGTGATGACGGCTCTGGCGGCATCGTCCACTTCATGGGCGCGGGCGCCGGGGCGCACGGCGGCCAGCGCGGCCTGCACGGCACGCTCCACCACGCCGTGCACATGCAGGTAGCGCTCGCTCGGCTGGCCGAAGAAGAGCATGCGGGTGATGTCGGAGCAGTAGCCCTCGGAGGCGCCGCCCACGTCGACCACCACGGCGTCGCCTTCAACGATGACCCGGTCGCTCGTGGCGTGGTGGGGGAAAGCGCCGTTGGCGCCGGCGCCGACGATGGAGAAGGTGGGGCGGGCGCCCAGCTCGGTGAAGGCGGCGCGGGCCACGTCGGCCAGTTGGCGTTCGGTCATGCCGACGCGAGCGGCGGCGGCGAGGGCCTGCACGGCCGCGTCGGCCTGGGCGGCGTTGCGGCGCAGGGCGGCCAGCTCGGTCGCGTCCTTCTTGGCGCGGATGGGACCAAGCCAGCGGCTGAGCCGCAGCAGCTTGGCCTGCGGCAGGACATCGAGGAGGTCGAGGCCGAAGTCGGCGCGCATGCCGTCCTCGATGGCGACCTCCTTGGCCGCCTCCGCCCCCACGTCCTGCAGCGCCGCCTTCAGCGCGCCGAGGGGCGACTCGGCGTCGTCGTGGGTGTGCATGGTGATGGCGGTCTGCCCGCGGACTTCGTCCGCGTTGAGCTTGGGCACCACCATGGACTCACCCGCCGGGCCCACCAGGAGCAGGCAGAGGCGCTCATCGGGATGGGGCTTGGCGCCGCTGAGGTAGGCGAGGTCGGCACCAGGGCCTACGGCGGCGAGGTCGACACCGGCTTGCGTCATGGCGGCCCGAAGGCGCGTGATCCTTTGGCTCATGGCCGCCATGATATGTCCCTGGCTGATCGGCCAAGGGTCGATCAGCCGAGGGCTCGACGGGCCCGATCGACCGCTAGCGCATCAGCAGCTGCAGCACCTGATGCTGGAAGAACATGACCACCAGCCCGAAAGCCGTGTGCCCGATGATGAAGGAGCGCACCAGCGCGAAGGGGTCGCGCATGCGCTCGATGGGGTGGTAGTCGGTGACCACGAAGGTCACGATCAGCGAGATCAGGATGCCGTGGCCGAAGCCGCCCACCAGGCCGATCAGCGGGTAGAAGAGGTCGATGCGGGTGGGGAAGTCACGCAGCAGCGGGTAGCTGGGCGCCGCGAAGGTGCCGCTCAAGAACATCAGCGCCACCCAGCCGTAGGCGGCCGCGAAACCGATGCCGCCGAGGGCGAGCACGACGGCCCCCAGCACCCGCGAGCGGGCGTCGACCTGGCGGGTGAACACCGCGCCGATGGCGCCGAGGGTGTCGTACGGCTGCCCGCCCCAGAGGAACGGGGCGTAGAGAACGGCCACCATCACCGCCGTGCCGAGCAGGCCGGTGAGCACCGAGGTCAGCGTCAGTTCGAGGATCACCGCTACCCCCTCACCACAACCGGAAGCCGGGGATCGGCTGCATGTTCATGAACATGCCCACCAGCGACGGGCCGTAGGCCACCACCACCAGGAACACGGCCAGGGTCATCCACACCGCGTGTCGGTCCATGAAGCGCATCACGCCCTCGCTCTTGAGGTTGCGGGCGCTGGACCAGGGGATCTGGGGCACCTCGGCAGGCGGAAGGCGGCGGGAGGAGAAGACCGTGCCGAAGAGCACCGTGAAGTACAGGACGATGGCCACCAGCAGCACCACCCCGGAGATGGCGGTGATGGCGGCGGGCACCTGGGCGTTGGCGTAGGCCTCCGCCAGGGCGGCGGGCAGGTTGGCGATGTGCGCGCGGCGCGGCACGGCGAGCAGGCCCTGCCAGTGCATGCCGAAGCCGAAGATCATCATGCCGACGAACCAGGTCCAAGCCGACCACAGCGCCATGCGCGGGCGGAACAGCGGCTTGCCCAACAGATGCGGCATCAGCCAGAAGGTCATGCCGAAGAAGGTGAGGGTGACCGCTGTGCCCACCGTGAGGTGGAAGTGGCCGGGCACCCATGCTGTGTTGTGGATCAGCATGTTGAGGTTGAAGCTGGCGTTGATGAAGCCCCCTGCTCCGCCGAAGATGAAGCTGGCCATGGCCAGCACCTGGGCGGTGAAGGAGGCGTCCTTCCACGGCAGGGCGCCGATCCAGCCGAGCAGGCCCTTGCCACCCCGCCGGCGCCCACCCACTTCCAGCGAGGCGGCAACGGTGAAGGCGGTGATGAGGCTGGGGATGCCGACGAACATGGTGAGGAAGCTGTGCACCATCTTCCAACCTGCCGGGATGCCGGGGTCGGTGAACTGGTGGTGGAAGCCCACCGGCACGCTGAACAGCAGGAAGAGCAGGAAGGCGAGACGCGCCAAGGGGTCGGAGACCAGCTCGCCGCCTGCCTGCTTGGGCACGAAGGCGTACCAGGAGATGTAGGCGGGCAGCAGCCAGAAGTAGACGATGGGGTGGCCTGTGTACCAGAACAGGGTGCGGGACAGCAGCGGATCGACGCCGCCGATCCAGCCGAAGGACCAGGGGATCATGAACACCACCACCGAGATGACGATGCCCACCGAGGCGAGGGCCCACATCATCCAGGTGATCACGCTCATGTAGGTCACCAGCGGCGTGACGCGCTCAGGGTTGGCGCGCTTCCACACGCCCCGCAGACGGATGACCTCGAAGGCCACCATCAGGCTGGCCACCACCACGAGCGCCAGGCCGACGTAGAAGCTCCAGTGGCCGTGCAGCGGCGGGTAGAAGGTGTAGAGCACGTTGCTGGTGTTGCTGAGGATGCCGGCGCCGGCGATGGCAAGGCCTGCGACCATCACCCAGAAACTGGCCCACATCCAGCCCATGGCCGGCTTGGCACCCATCTCCACCACCGGGAAGTAGAACAGCACCCCGGCGTTGAAGAAGGTGGTGAACACCAGGGCGTTGAGCACCCCGTGGAGGGTGAGGCCCTGGTAGTAGGAGCGGAGGAAGGGCAGGTACTGGTAGAGGTCGATGCCGCCGTAGTTGGCGGCCTGCAGCGGGCCGAGCAGGGCGCCCACCAACAGCGCGAGCAAGCCGGTGAAGAGGAAGGCGAAGGTGACGCGCTTGACCGAGGCTAAGGTGGCTGCCTCCATCCCGGCGCGGGGGGTGGTGGTCACGGCTGACATGCCTGGCCTCCAAGGGCGTTCACGTGGCGGCTCATCGGCCCACCACCTCCTGGCGGTACGTGTGGACCTGATCGGCGCTGAGGCCCTGACCACGGCGCTCGGCCACCATCTCGGGGCTGAAGGCGGGTTCAGCGGGCGCCGCGCCCAGGCCGAGCAGATGGTCGAGCACGGCGGCGATCTGCTCGTCGCCGAGCTGTGGCCAGGCAGGCATGACACCGGCGTAGTTGCTGCCGGCCACCTGGATCGGACCTTGCAGACCATAGAGCAGGGTGTCGATCAGCAGCTCCCTGCCACCGTCCAGCGCGGCCAAGTCGGCGGCGTGGCCGGCCAGGGGCGGGAAGGCGCCTGCCAAGCCGGCGCCGGCCGGCCCGTGGCAGGAGGCGCAGTTGCGGGCGTAGACCTCGGCGCCGATGGCCGCGGTCGATGCCGAGCCCGGCTCGGCTGCAGCCGCTTCCTCCTGGGCGGCTGCCCACTGCGAGGCCGGCAGCACCTCGATCCAGCCGATCATGTTCTGGTGACCGATGCCGCAGTACTCGTTGCAGCTGACCCGGTAGCGGCCCGGCTGGGTGAAGGTGTAACGCAGGCGCGACACCTCGCCGGGGATGACCTCGACGTTCAAGTTGGTGCGCTCCACCTGCCAGCCGTGGATGACGTCGCGTGCGGTGAGGTAGAACTCCACCTCGGCGCCCACCGGCACGCGCACGGTCTCCGGCATCCAGCTGAAGGCCTGCGCCACCAGCGACACCTGCACCTGGCCGGGACCTGTCACGCGCAGGCCGGGCTCGCTGAACAGCGGCTGCTGCAGCAGGCTCTGCGGTGTGCCGCGGGCGGTGGTCTGGGCGATGTTGGCGCCCTCGGTCGCCAGCGAATAGGCGATCAGGACGATGAAGCCGAGCATGAGCAGGCCGGAGACGGCGATCCAGCGCCGCTCCCACTTGGCGATCTGATCGTGATGGCGGGGGTCCATGGCCTCAGGCCCTCACGCGGTCGAGGAAGTAGATGCCGAACCACATCACCAGGATGGTGATCAGCAGCAGACCAACCACCAGCAGGGCGCCGATCGGGCGCTTCTCGTCGATCTCATGCTGGGGTGGTCCCGCTGCCCGTTCCTGCTCGGGTGCGCCTGGTTCTAGCTCCTCCATGGCTCCTCCTCGACGGTCTCGCATACGGCCGCCTCCCGCACCCCCGGGGTGCGAGTGGCAGACCTTCCATGCACGAAACTATCGACCGAGGCCTATGGCGGAGGTCGGTTCCCTACCGTCGAACTTGTAGGAGTTCGACGGACACTGCCCAAGCTGTAGACGTTTGGCGGATACGACTCAGATCTGCAAGGCTGCGGCGTCGCTCGCCGGCAACGGCCGCGCCACGTACGGCGCCTCCAACCGCGCCACCTCTTCCTGGCTCAGATGCACGTCTAGCGCGCCAAGCGCGTCCTGCAGGTGCTCCAGCTTGGTGGCGCCGACGATGGGCGCCGTCACCCCGCGCCGTCCGAGCAGCCAGGCCATGGCCACCTGCGCCGGCCGTACGCCGCGCTCGTCAGCCACGTCGCACACCGCCTCCACCACGGCGTCACGCCACGGCAGGTCGTAGAGGGTGGGGGCCCGCTCCTCGTTGGCGCCGCGCAGGGTGGCCTGGCGCTCGGCCACCCGCCTGGTGAGCCAGCCGCGCGCCAGCGGGCTCCAAGGGATGAAGCCAAGGCCCTCGGAGCGGCACAACGGCAGCATCTCGCGCTCGGTCTCGCGGTCGAGCAGGTTGTAGTGGTCCTGCATGCTCACGAAGCCCTGCCAGCGCTCGCGCTCACTGATGCCAAGCGCCTTGGCCAGTTGCCATGCCGCCATGGTGGAGGCGCCAAGGTAGCGCACCCAGCCGGCCTTCACCAGGTCGTGCAGGGCCTCGAGGGTCTCCTCCAACGGCGTGTTCGGATCGAAGCGGTGGATCTGGTAGAGGTCGATGTAGTCGGTGCCAAGGCGCTTGAGAGAGGCGCCGGCCTCGTCGAAGACGTGCTTGCGCGACAGGCCCCCACGGTTGGGTCCCGGCGTCATGCGGCCATGCACCTTGGTGGCGATGACCACCTCATCGCGCCGCGCCATCTTGCCGAGCAGCCGGCCGGTGATCTCCTCCGAGACGCCCTTGGAGTAGATGTTGGCGGTGTCGAAGAAGTTGATGCCGGCGTCCAGCGCGGCCCGGACGAAGGGCTCGGCCGGCGCGTCGCCAGGCAGCACCCATGGCCGCCACGACGGGTCGCCGTAGCTCATCATGCCGAGGCAGAGGCGGGAGACCTGCAAGCCGGTGTTCCCCAAGCGAACGTGGTCCATGCGCCAGGCTAGCACCGGCTCATCGCCTTTTCACGCCGATCGAGACGCTTCCTCACCCGAACCGCCTAGGCTGGTCGGGTAGCTCAAGCAAGGAGGAACGCAGCCATGAGTCACGTGGAACCCGCGAGGGAGCGGCCCTACAGCCGCAAGGAGTTCGACCGCATGACCCTGGAGGACCTCGAGAAGCTCACCGGCGTGCAGGCGCCAACCCTGCCCGCCTCGGCCGAGGACGTCGAGGCCTACCGCGAGCAGGCCTGGTTGAACTACCAACAGGACATCACCAACCGCGACGAGCTGGGTGGCATCGACCGCACGGACGAGCCCCCACCCGCCGCCATCTGACCGAGCCAGCGACCGCTCCCGGCTTCCGAGTTGCCGGGAGCGGCAACGGCATGATCGGGGCCGGGTGATATCGTCGCCGCATGAGCCAGGCCACCGAGGCACCAACCCCTTCCACCACGGCCTCCAGCACGGGCCCGCGCGACGAGGCGATCTTCCGCCTGATCGACCTCGAAGCCGAGCGCCAGCGCGACGGCCTCGAGCTGATCGCCTCCGAGAACTTCACCTCCAAGGCCGTCATGGAAGCCACCGGCAGCGTGCTGACCAACAAGTACGCCGAGGGCTACCCGGGCAAGCGCTACTACGGCGGCTGCGAGATCGTCGACCAGGTCGAGCAGTTGGCCATCGACCGCGCCAAGCAGCTCTTCGGCGCGACCTGGGCCAATGTGCAGCCGCATTCGGGCAGCTCGGCCAACATGGCCGTCTACGACGCGCTGCTGACGCCGGGTGACGTGGTGCTCGGTATGGACCTGGCGCACGGCGGCCACCTCACCCACGGCTCGCCGGTGAACTTCTCCGGCATCCGTTTCCAGGTGCACGGCTACCCGGTGGACCGCGAGAGCGAGTTGATCGACATGGAGGTGGTGCGCCGTCTGGCGCACGAGCACCGACCCAAGATGATCATCGCCGGCGCCTCCGCCTACCCCCGCCTCATCGACTTCGCCGCCTTCCGCGAGGTGGCCGACGAGGTGGACGCCTACCTCATGTCCGACATCGCCCACATCGCCGGGCTAGTGGCCGCCGGCCTGCACCCCGACCCCATGCCGCACTCGCACGTCGTCACCACCACCACCCACAAGACGCTGCGCGGGCCAAGG
>CAYXJZ010000040.1:27679-28134 GCA_964465355.1 uncultured bacterium
TCGGCCAGAAGATCGACAAGACCATCTTCCCCGGCATGCAGGGCGGCCCGCTCGAGCACGTCATCGCAGGCAAGGCTGTGGCCTTCTTCGAGGCGCTGCAGCCCAGCTTCCGCGACTACGGTCAACGCGTCATCGCCAACGCCAAGGCGCTGGCGGCCGGGCTGGCCGAGCGTGGCTACCGCATCGTCTCCGGCGGCACCGACAACCACCTCGCGCTCATCGATCTGCGCCCCAAGGGCATGACGGGCAAGAAGGCGGTGGACCTGCTCGACCCGGTGCACATCACCGTGTCCAAGAGCATGGTGCCCTTTGATGACAAGAAGCCATGGATCACCTCGGGCGTGCGCGTCGGCTCACCGGCGCTGACCACCCGCGGCTTCACGGAAGCGGAGATGGGCGAGGTGGCTGCGCTGATCGACCGGGCGCTGTCGGGTGAGGACGCGGAAGCGCTGCGG
>CAYXJZ010000041.1:0-28072 GCA_964465355.1 uncultured bacterium
CGAGGACGAAGTAGGTGAGCATGTGCAGGCTGGCGTAGCCGAAGGTGGCCAGGCCTAGCGTGCGCCTCTGGCGGGCGATGGCATGCCAACTGCTCAGCCGCCGCAGCGGGGTCACCGCCAGCGTGAGCAGCAGGAAGGCCAGTGCCCACCAGCCGGTGCGATCCGTGATGGCCTCGATGGAGTTGGCGCCAAGGCCGCCGGTGGGCAGGTCGTAGAGCAGCTTGATCAGCGGTAGGGCGCAGGCCTGCCACACGGCGAGGTCGACCCAGAGTCGCCGCCAGCCTCCTGCGCTGCGTGGCGGGCGGCGCGCCGCTGCGCCCATCGCACGCGGTTTGGCGGACGGTGCGGCCTCGCCCGCCTCCACCCCCACCTCAGTAGTGGACGCGCAGGTCCATGCCCTCGTAGAGGTCGGCCACCGCCTCGCCGTAGCCGTTGAAGGGCAGCGTCGGCCGACGACGGAACTCGCCGATGCGGCGCTCCGTCGCCTGGCTCCAGCGCGGGTGGTTCACCTCGGGGTTCACGTTGGCGTAGAAGCCGTACTCGTGCGCCGCTGCCAGGTTCCATGTGTTCGGTGGCTGATCGGCCACGAAGGAGATGCGCACGATGGACTTGATGCTCTTGAAGCCGTACTTCCAAGGCACCACCAGCCGCAGCGGCGCGCCGTTCTGGTTGGGCAGGTCCTGGCCGTAGAGGCCGGTGGCGATGAGCGTCAGGGGGTGCATGGCCTCGTCCATCCGCAGGCCCTCCACGTAGGGCCACGGCAGGATCGGCCGGCGCTGGCCCGGCATCTGGTCAGGGTCGTAGAGCGTCTCGAAAGCCACGTAGCGCGCGTCGGCGCTTGGCTCCATGGCGTCGATCAGGTCGCGCAGCATGAAGCCGCGCCAGGGGATGACCATCGACCAGGCCTCGACGCAGCGCATGCGGTAGATGCGCTCCTCCACCGTGAAGCGAGGCAGCAGATCGTCGAGATCGTAGACCCCGGGGTTCTCCACCAGCCCGTCCACCGTCACCGACCACGGCCGGGTGACGAAATCGCGGGAGAGGCGGGCCGGTTCGTCCTTCTCGAAGCCGAACTCGTAGAAGTTGTTGTAGGTGGTGACAGCCTGGAAGGAGGTGGGCGTCTCGTCGGTGCTGCCGAAGCCCATGAGCTGGTCCACCGCACCCTGCGCCAGCGCGTGGCTGCCCAACAAGGGTGCGGCCGCGACCCCCACGAAGGTGGCAGCGGCCGCCTTCATGAACTCGCGCCTCGACAGGTACTGATGCTTGGGCGTGATCTCGTCTTCGAGACCTTCCCACAAGCGTCGGAGCTTGGACACCCTGGCCCCCGATCCCGTCGGCCCTGGGGCCGAGCGTTGCTTCAGCCTAAGGCCTGCTCCGGCTCAGTGGTGGGTGGAGAACACCAGCCCGGCGGCACCTTGGGTGGCGGTGGGCCTTTCCGGCTCGGCACGGCGATGCCGGGGACGCGCTTCGCTGGCCTCGGCGGGCTCCTGCCCACCCTTGGCCGCGGAGTCCTGGAACACCACCGCCAACAGCACGGCAAGGCAGGCCAGGTAGATCATGCCGAAGGTCAACAAGGTCATCGCTTCCTCCCTAGTCGCGGTCCGGGAACGGCCCGGCAACCACGCCGACCGAAGTGGGTCATCAAGCTAGGGCAGGAGGTCTGTCGGCAGTCTGACAAGCGCCTGCCTCAGCCGCCCTCCATCCTCCCCGACGCCTCGGCGCCTCGGCGGATGCGCCTGACCCAGGTCGCGAGGGCGCCGGCCACCAGGCCTGAGAGCAGGAAGGCGCTGAAGAAGCCGAGCGCCTGGGCCACCGCGCCAAGCAGCAGCGGCCCGGAGATCTGCGCGACGCGGTTGCCCATCAAGCGCAGGGCGACGGCGGGACCTCGCTCATGGGTCGGTAGGCTGGCCACGCCGATGGCCATGGCCAGGGGGATGGTCAAGCCTGCGCCCACACCCATCAGCAGTTGCATCAGGCCGATCCACGGCAGGTAAGGCGGGAAGGCGAGGGCCGCCGCCGCGGCTGCCGTCAGGAAGAGGGTCCAGGTCAAGGCGCGCGCGGAGCCCCCGAGGAAACGGGTGATGGGCACCGTCCACGGCCGCACCAGGATGGCCGCCAGCGAACGCAGGCTGCTGAGGATGCCGATGGTGGTGGCGGAGACGCCGTTGGCGCTGAGCAACAGGGGCAGCAGTGTGGTGCTGGCGGCGGCCGAGAACAGCAGGCAGCCCATGGCCACGATGGAGATCAGCAGCGGCGGGCTGCGCCACAGCAAGCCGATCTGCTGCCGCAGCCCACCGCCGCTCCTGGCCATGGCAGGGTCGCCGCGCAGCTGGCGTGGCAGGCCGGCGAGCACCCCGGTGCCGAGCAACGACACCACCGCCACCACCAGGAAGAAGGCGGCCGGGCTGGCGTAGCCGAGCAGCAGGCCGGCGATGAAGGGACCGATCAGCTGCCCGATCGACATGCCGCTGCTGTAGAAGGCGAAGGCTCGCTCCAGTTGTCCCTTCGGGCTGATGTCTGGGACCATCGCCTGGCTGGAGATGCCCACCAGCAGCAGACCGAGACCGAACACCAGCTGCCCTAGCAGCAGGCCGAGCAGCAAAGGCAGCAGCCAGCAGAGCAGACCGCCCAGCACGTGCGCCGAGCCGGCGAGGACCAAGGCCTTGCGGCTGCCCACCCGCGACACCCAGCGCCCCAAGAAGACGGCAAGGAACAGGGGGATGACGGCCGGGACGGCGATGACGACGCCGATGACGGCGGCCGTGAGGCCATAGCCGTCGCCCACCAGGGGCACACCGACGGCCATCATCGTCTGGGAGGCGAAGAGCACGCCTGCGCCGATGGTCAGCAGCAGCAGGGCCCGCCTGGCCGAAGCAGGTGGGTCGGCGGGCGCCATCGCCGCCGGAGCCAGCGGCTCGTCGGCGTCGTCAGGCTCCGCCGCCGGTTCAGCCTCAGTCCCCTCCGACACACCCCACCCCCATGCCAGCGGATTCTGGCACGGTGGAGAGCTCAGCGGGGCCCCGATGCGCTCAACCGGGAACCAGCACGAAGTCCAGCTCCAGGCGCACCTCCTCCTGCGCCCTCGCCACCAGGGGCACGCGGGGGACGGCGATGCCGAAATCCTCCAGACGCACCACCGTCCAGGCGCTGCCACGCAGCTCGCTGGCCGAGACCACCTCGAGGCGCATCTCGAAGATGACCGTACGGGTGACGCCCTTGATCGTGAGCTCGCCGCTCAGCCGCAGGTCGAGCACGCTGCCGACGGCCACCGCCTGGTCAAGACCCTCCACGCCCGTGGGGACGAAGGTGACCGTGCCGTTGCCAGCCATGTCGGTCTGCAGGATGTTGTCGCGGATCTGGCCGTCGCGGAGCCTGCTGTCGGTGGCCAGGGTGCTCACGTCCACCTCGAAGGTGCCGAAGACGAGCGCCAGCGGGTCATCTGGGTCGACGGTCACACCGCCCTGCAACGAGCGGGTGCGGCCGACGACCACCGTCTCGCGGCCGAGCCGGTGCTCACCGATGAGGAAGCGGGCTTCGCTGGCGCTGGCGTCGAGCACCAGGTCGAGCGGGGCGGCTTGGACCACGCCGGAGGCGAGCCACAGGATGGTGAGGAGCAGCAGGATCGTCTTCATGGCCACATGGACGGCCCCGGCGCTCCGCTCAGTCCTCGCCGGCCAACACCGCCAGCACGTCTTGCACGTCCAACCGCCCTGTCGTCTCCGGCCGCAGGACCACCGTGCTGCCTGCCACCACCGTCTCGAAGGTGGCGGCCACCCGCTCGTCGGCCAGGAAGCGAGATACCTCGTTCATGGCGAACTGGCTGTAGAGCGCGTGGTTCACCTCGAGGCGGTCGCGCGCGCGGGTCAGCGCCACGTACAGCAGGCGCTTCTCCTCCTCCAGCTCCTCGCCACCCTCCGTGCTGCGCAGCGCCTTGCGGCTGGGGAGCTGACCGTCCTCCATGCCGATGATGAAGACGTGGTCCCACTCCAAGCCCTTGGCCGAGTGGATGGTGGAGAGGGTGAGCCGCTTGATGCCCTCGTCGCCCTCCGCCGGCCGCGCCTCGGACTTGCGCATGGCCTCCGGCTCAAGGGTGAGGTCGGAGAGCAAGGTCCCAAGACCACGCTGCGGCGACCCTTCGTAGGCCGAGACCACCACGCGGAAGAAGAGCAGGTCGGCGCGCCGCGATGCCACCTGGTCGTAGGTGCGCTGCAGCACCGCCTCGTAGTGGCCGAGCACGGCGTCGTATGCCTCCAGCACGCTGCCTTTGGCTGCAGCCGCCTTCAGCGCAAGCAGCAGGCCTTCGGCCGCCTCGGCGGTCTCGCCCTTCAGGTGGTGGCGGTGGCGGTTCAGCGCGCGCTCCACCGGCCCTGCCTCGCCGGTGGTGGCCAGCGCCTCTGGATCGGCCGCGTCGGCGAAGAGACGTGCGCTCTTGGCCGGCCCAAGGCCAGGCAGCAGCTGCAGCAGGCGCAGCCAGGCCAGCTCGTCGAAGGGGTTGTGCAGCACCCGCAGGTAGGCCAGCGTGTCCTTGACGTGGGCCAGTTCGGTGAAGCGCCTACCGCCGAAGACGCGGAAGGGGATCTTGCGCCGCAGCAGCTCGCCCTGCAAGGGGATGCCCTGGAAACCGTTGCGGTAGAGCACCGCGAAACCCGATAGACCGGCAGGATCGTCCAGGTGCGGCTGCACCGTGTCGGCCACATGCCTGGCCACCTCCTGGGCGTCGGGGAAGACGCGCAGCCACGGCTTCTCGCCCTGTCGCGCACCATGGGCCTGCAACGGTCGCCGGCTGCCTTCGTCCTCCATCAGCTGCATGACGGCGTTGGCCGCGTCCAGGATGGCCTGGCTGCTGCGGTAGTTCTCGGTGAGGTGCACCACCTGCGCGCCTGGGAGATCGCCCGAGAAGGCCTGGATCTTGCCGACGCGGGCACCGCGGAAGGCGTAGATGGACTGCCGCGGATCACCCACCACCATGAGGTTGCCGTGCGCCCTGGCCAGGCCCATGGCGATCTCGGCCTGCCAGGTGTTGACGTCCTGGTACTCGTCCACCAGCAGGTAGTCCCAGGATGACGCCACACGTCTGGCCAGGTCGGGCTTGGACAGCAACTGGGCGGTGAGCACGAGCAGGTCGTCGTAGTCGACGTAGGCCCGCTCCCACTTGTAGTGGATGTAGGCCTTGCGCACCGCCTGCATGCGGTCGCTGACGTCGGCGAAGTCGGGCAGCTGCGCCTCCACCACCTCACGCAGCGGCCTGCCTAGGTTGGTGGCGCGGCTGAAGAGCTGGGCCATGGCCGTCTTCTTGGGCAGCCGCCGCTCCTTGTCCTGATCGAGGCCGTGGCGGGCGATGACCGAGGCGATGGCGTTGGCGGCGTCGTCCTCGTCGATGATGGTGGGTGCGCGGGGCAGGCCGAGGACCTGGTGGTAGCGGCTGACGATGCGGTAGGCCACCCCGTGGAAGGTGCCGCCGTCCACCTTGGCTGCCAGGGGATGGCGCATGGCCGCGCGCAGCAGCATCTCCTGCGCCGCCTTGCGGGTGAAGGTCATGAGCAGGATGCGCTCAGGCGGCACGCCGCGCTCGAGCAGCATGGCCGTGCGGGCCTCGATGACCCTGGTCTTGCCCGTCCCTGCACCGGCCACCACCAGCAAGGCACCTTCGGTGGCCTCGGCGGCGGCACGCTGGTCGGGGTTCAGGTCGAAGTCGAGGTCCATCTCCATGGCTGCTGGCACTCTAAGCCGTGGAGGGGTGCCAGGTGGCAGCCGGGTGGACCAGTTGGCCTGCTTGTATAAGCTTTCTATCGTCCTTGACGCCTATTCAACGCGGCACGTATGCTCGGGCCCAATCACCGTCAGCGCACGGTGGTACCTGGCGCCGCCGGTACCCGCCCCCACCACGTGTTAGACGGGTCTCGGTTCGCGTGCACGACTCCATGGGAGGTACACCGCATGTCCTTCAAGGTGAACAAGCTCGGCAGTCGGCCCATCACGCGCAGACAATTCATGAAGTTGAGCGCCGCCGGTGCCGCCGCGGCCTGGCTGGCCTCCAACGGTCTGCACGTGCGTGCGCAGGGCCAAGGCGGCACCATGGTCTGGATGGGCCACCAGGAGGTCGGCGGCCTCGGACCCAACGACATCGGCCCCGACGTTCAGGCGGTGATGATCTACAACATCATGAACCCGCTGGTGCACGTCGATCACCTCGGTGACTTCGTTGGGGTCCTGGCCGAGAGCTTCGAGTCCACCCCGGACGGCATGACCTACACCTTCAACCTGCACCAGGACGTGCGCTTCCACGACGGCAGCGAGCTGACCGCCGATGACGTCAAGTACACCTTCGACTACTACAGCCAGCCCGGCCAGGTGATCGCCAGCCGCTTCCTTGGCATGGACAGCGTGGAGGCCGTCGACCGCTACACCGTGCGGGTCAACATGAACGAGGTCAACGCCGCCTTCATCGCACGGGCCGGCACGGTGCCCATCGTGCCCGCCGCCTACCACGCCGAGGTCGGTGGCGACGACATCTTCCGCACCCGCCCCATCGGCACCGGCGCCTTCCGCCTGCGCGAGTGGCGCCCGGCCGAGTTCACCGAGCTCGAGGCCTTCCACGACCACTTCCGCGGCGCCCCCGGCGTGGACGTGCTGCGTCTCGACGTGGTGCCCGAGGCTTCGGTGCGCTACATCGCCCTGCAGACCGGCGACGCCAACGCCACCGTCTGGCCGCTGCTGGTCGAGGACAGCCTGAGCATGGAAGGCGACAGCCGCTTCAACGTGGTGCGCACCGCCAGCGACTCGATCAAGTTCTTCCCGCTCAACCTGAACCTGCCGGTCTTCGACGACGTGCGCACCCGTCGCGCGCTCATGCATGCCACCGATCGCCAGCGCATCATCGACGACCTGTGGAGCGGCACCGCCGTCATCGCCACCAGCAGCCTCTCGCCCAAGGCCGGCTTCTACTACACCACCGACGGCGTGCGGCAGTACCCCTTCGACCCCGAGCAGGCCCGCTCGCTGCTCGACGCCGCCGGGTGGGTGGAAGGCGGCGACGGCGTGCGCTCGCGCAACGGCCAGCGCCTCAGCTTCACCTGCACCACCATCACCGGCGACCAGGCGCGGCGCCCCATCGCCGAGCTGACCCAGCAGTTCCTGCGCGTCGTCGGCGTGGAGATGCTGCTGGCGGAAGCCCCGGTGGCCTCCATCCTCGAGGGCATGCGCAACGGCACCATGGAGTCCTCCTTGTTCAACTGGACCCACGGCGACTCCATCGATCCCAGCCCGGCGAGCACCCTGCACTCCACCGGCGGCGACAACTTCTGCCGCTACGCCAACCCCGAGATGGACCGGCTCATCGAGGCGGGCACCAGCGTGGTCGATCCCAACGCGCGGCTGTCCATCTACCACGACATCCAGCGTCTCTACGCCGAGGACTGCCCCTCCATCTTCCTGCAGGTCGACGAGTGGATCAACGTCTTCACCAGCGACGTCCAGGGCATGCCCGACGAGATCATCAACGCCGGCGCGCTGTGGAACTTCGCCTACCAGCTGACCCGCGGCTGAACCAGGGGATGCCCATACCCTCCCCGGGGCCGTCCGGCCTTCCTTCTCGCTACCGGGGGCGCGTGCCACACGCGCCCCCTTGCTAGCGCATGACACGGTACGCGCTGGCGCGCCTGCTGCAGGGCGCGCTGGTGGTCCTGCTCATCAGCATCGTGACCTTCGTGATCATGCGCGTCATGCCGGGCGATCCGGTGTACCTGCTGCTCGGCGACGGCAACATCACCGTCACCGACGAGCAGATCGCCCAGATCCGTGCCGGCTGGGGCTTGGATCGTCCCTTGCACGAGCAGTACCTGGTGTGGGGGGGCAACCTGCTGCGCGGCGACTTCGGCGAGTCGTTGGTGCGACGGGGCGTACCGGTGCGGCAGATGATCTTCGAGGCCATCCCCGTCACGGCCTTGCTCAACCTCTACGCTCTGGCGGCCGCCATCCTCGTCGCCCTGCCCCTTGGCATCGCCTCAGCGGTGCGCAAGAACTCCTTCATCGACTACACCACGGCCTTCTTCTCCGCCCTCGGCATCGCCACCCCCAACTTCTGGCTCTCGCTGATGCTCATCGTGGTCTTCGCCCTGCAGCTGCGCTGGCTGCCCCCCTTCGGTCTGCGCACCTGGCAGGGCTTCATCCTGCCGGTGGCGGTCATGGCCACCGAGGAGATCGCCGTGCTGCTGCGCATGACCCGCGGCACGGTGCTCGAGCTGCTGCCGCAGGACTTCGTGCGCACCGCCCGCGCCAAGGGCGTCCCTGGCCAGCGGGTGCTGTGGCGCCACGTCATGTCCAACGCCATGATCTCGGTGGTCACCCTGATCGGCTACCGCTTCGCGCTGATCCTCAGCGGCACCATCATCGTCGAGACGGTCTTCGCCCTGCCCGGGGTGGGGCGGCTGTTCACCGACTCGGTCATGCGTCTCGACTACCAGGTGGTGCAGTCGCTTGTGGTGATCTTCGCCGTCATCGTGGTGGTGGTCAACCTGCTCACCGACCTGCTCTACGCCCTCATCGACCCGCGCGTGCGGGTGAGCGCCTAGGAGGCGACGGATGAACGAACCGACCTCCTCGCCCGACACCCGCCGCCTGGCGCCTGCCTCCGCGGATGGCGGCGTGCCCGTGGCCGGAGCAGGGGTTCCCACCGGGCCGGCACCGACCGAGCGCCGCAACCGCCCTCTGCGCCGCTTCATGGCCAACCGCATGGCGGTGACGGGTGCGATCGTGGTGGCCCTGCTGGTGATCGTCGCCCTCCTCGCACCGGTGCTGGCCCCCTACCACCCCATCCAGGACATCTTCAGCGGCACCCGGGGCAACCCCCCCAGCGCCGAGCACTGGATGGGCCACGACCACCTGGGCCGCGACCTGTTCAGCCGAGTCCTCTACGGCACCCGCATCGCCTTGCTCGTTGGCATCCTCTCCTCGCTGATCGCGGTGGTCATCGGCGTGATCATCGGCGCAGCAGCCGGCTACTTCGGCGGCCGCGTCGACGCCTTCCTCTCCCTGCTCATCGACACCCTCATGGCCTTCCCGCTCATCGCCCTGCTCATCCTGCTGGCAGCGGTGATGGGACCCAGCCTGAGCACCACCATCGTCGTCATCGGCTTCACCGTCTGGTCGCGGTACGCGCGCGTGGTGCGGGCCGAGGTCATGAGCCTGCGCGAGCGCGACTTCGTCTCCGCCGCCCGCGCCATGGGCGCCCGCAGCGGCCGGATCCTGCTGCACCACGTGATCCCCAACGTGCTCAGCTCGGTCATCGTGCTGGCCTCGCTGCAGATCGGCGGCATCATCATCCTCGAGTCGGCGCTGTCCTTCCTCGGCCTCGGGGTCCGCCCCCCCACGCCCACCTGGGGCGGCATCCTGGCCGACGGCCGCGCCTTCATCCTGCGCTACCCGCACATCGCCATCTTCCCTGGGGTCATGATCGTGATCACCGTGCTGTCCTTCAACTTCTTGGGCGACGGCCTGCGCGACGCCCTCGATCCGCATCAACGCAGCTCATGACCGCGCCTGCCACGTCGGGGGCGCGGTACCCATAAGAGGAGCCCTTCCGTGAGAGTCTTCGCCGCCACCATCTCCACCGAGACCAACACCCTCTCCCCCATGCCCACCGGTCTTGCCGACTTCGAGGTGGTACGCGCGCACGAGGTCGATGGCGGCTTCCGCGACAACAGCCCCATGGAGGTGATCCGCCGCCGCACGCTGGAGCGCGGCTGGGACTTCGCCTTCGCCCTGCAGGCGTCAGCGCAGCCCGCCGGCACCACCGTGCGCAGCGCCTACGAGTCGCTGCGGGAAGAGGTTCTCGACTCCCTGCGCGCCCACATGCCGGTGGACATGGTGCTGCTGCCGCTGCACGGCGCCATGGTGGCCGAGGGCTACGACGACTGCGAAGGCGACCTGGCGACCAAGGTGCGCGAGATCGTCGGCCCCAGCGTGCCCATCGGGGTGGAGCTGGACCTGCACTGCCACCTGACGCAGACGCTGCTCGACCAGGCCGACGTGGTGGTCATCTACAAGGAGTACCCCCACACCGACATGGCCGACCGGGCCGAGGAGCTGTTCAGCATGGTGGCTGACACCGCCGAGGGCAAGATCAAACCCACCATGGCGATGTTCGACTGCCGCATGATGGGCATGTACCTGAGCCCTTTCCAGCCCCTGCGCGGCTTCGTCGACGACATGATGGCGGCCGAGGCGGCAGCGCGCGACGAGGGCGGCACCCTGCTGTCGCTGTCACTGGCCCACGGCTTCCCCTGGGGAGACGTGCCCGACTTCGGCTGCCGCATGCTGGCGGTCACCGACGGCGATCCGGAAGGCGCAGCTCGCCTGGCCGAGGACTGGGGCAGGCGCTTCCACGGCCTGCGCCGCGAGGTGACGCTGGAGCCCCTGAGCATGGATGAGGCCCTCAACAGGGCCTTGGCCGCACCCCGTGGCCCCGTGGTGGTGGCCGACCAGGCCGACAACCCGGGCGGCGGCGCACCGAGCGACTCCACCTTCGTGCTGCGCGAACTGCTGCAGCGCGGCGCCACGAACGTGGCGCTCGGCATGATCTGGGACCCCATCGCCGTGCGCGTCGCCATGTCGGGCGGCGAAGGAGCCAAGCTGAAGCTGCGCTTGGGCGGCAAGATGGGCGTGGCCTCCGGCGATCCGCTGGACGTGGAGGCCGAGGTCATCGGCATCCGGCCGGGGATGACCCAGGCCTGGCCGCAGACCGAGGGCGACCTGATCGTCGGCTGCGGTGACGCGGTGGCCCTGCGCATCGGCGGGGTGGACGTGATCGTCAACGACAAGCGCGGCCAGGTCTTCGGCCCGCAGGTGTTCAGCAACTTCGGCCTCGACCCGCTGAGCTACCAGCTGCTGGTGGTCAAGTCCACCCAGCACTTCTACGCGGGCTTCGCCCCCATCGCCAGCGAGGTGCTGTACATGGGCGCGCCTGGCGCGGTGGCGCCGATCATGACCGGCATCCCGCTGGAGCGCGCCGATCTGCATAAGTACCCGTGGGTGGAGTCGCCGTTCGAGGGAGCCTGAGCTTCGAAGCGCAGCCGCGCGACGATCTCAGCCGTCCCAGGTGGGCAGGTCGGTCAGACCGAAGTCCTCACCGACGTAGGCCAAGGGCATACCGGCCAGCTTCGCGGTGGCATAGCTGAGACAGTCGCCGAAGTTGAGTCGGGCGACGTGGCGGCCTCGGCCGTAGCGCAGGAAAGCGCGTACTGCCTCGGTCCAGTGGGCCGTCTCGAAGGGCAGGACGCGGATCTTCATCTCAACGACGAACAAGCGGAGGATGACCTCACCTTGGGGGACGCGCGCCGCCAGGACCATGCCGGCCTCCACGAGGACGGGGGCGCCGCAGGCCAACGCAGGGGCGTCGTACAAGCGCTGCGCAGACGCGCGCCACCCATCCTCACGCAGCAGGATCTGCACGATGACGCTGGAGTCGAGGATCATACGCCGTCCGGTCCGTAGCCCAGGATCTCGTCTTCCTCTTCACGGCTCAGCCGCCTGCCGAGTTGGTCATCCGGCACCATGGGCCACACTTCATACTCCAGGAAGTCGAGCATGCGCTGAAAACCAGTGGCGGCCGCTGGTGTCTGGAGCCGGACCTTGCGCTCGACCAGCGCCATCCGCACGGCCTCCGTCTTGCTCTCGCCGGTGAGGGCGGTGACCTCGTCGACCAGGCGGTCGACTTCGGGGTTCTTCAGGTTGAGGGGCATGATCCACCTCCCAATGTAGAACTCTACCATAATGGTAGAATCATGGACAATAGGCAGAAGACCGGAGACGCTAGGCAGAAGCCTGGCCTTCTCGCACGACGACGAGGGCAGGAACCTCCTCGGCCAGCCTGGGCGGGATTCATCGGGGTAAGCTTGGCGCAAGAAGCAACCAGCGGGTACCGGACCTTGGGGTAAGACGCCCATGCCGCGGTGACGTGGCGACCTGAGCGCATCCTTTCGCGGCCGGCGCCCAGGAAGGGCCTGCCGAGCCGATGTCGACCTATGCCACGCCCGCCGTCGCCCAGCCGATCGCGACCGTTCCAGCCGTTGCCGGTGACGCACCGGCCTTGGAGATGCGTGGCATCGTCAAGCGTTTTGGGGCCTTCACCGCCTTGGCCGGCGTGGACTTCGAATGCCGCGTCGGCGAGGTCCACGCCCTGGTCGGCGAGAACGGCGCCGGCAAGTCCACGCTGATGAAGATCCTCGGCGGCGCCCATCCGCCCGACGAAGGCGAGATCAGCCTGTTCGGCCAGCCGGCGAACATCCGCCACCCCATCGAGGCCCAGCGCTCCGGGATCAGCGTCATCCACCAGGAGTTCAACCTGCTGCCCCACCGCAGCGTGGCCCAGAACATCTTCCTCGGCAGGGAGCCCCACCGCTTCGGCATCCTCGACCACCGCGCGCTGCGGCGCTCGGTGGAGGCCGCGCTCGCGCGCCTGGGCGTGGACCACGGCATCGACCCCGACACCCTCGCAGGCGAGCTGTCGGTGGCCGAGCAGCAGATGGTGGAGATCGCCAAGGCCCTGTCCTTCGATGCGCGCCTGCTGGTCATGGACGAGCCGACGGCCGCCTTGGCCACCCAGGAGGTCGACGCCCTGCTGAGCCTTGTCCGCTCGCTCAAGGCGCAGGGCATCACCGTCATCTACATCTCCCATCGCTTCCCCGAGATCTACGCCATCGCCGACCGCGTGACCGTCCTCAAGGACGGCGCCTTGGTGGGCACCCGGCCCATCGGCGAGGTGGGCGTCCAAGAACTGGTCCGCATGATGGTGGGGCGCGACCTCTCGGACTACTACCCGGAGCGCGCCAAGGACGGGGAGCTCGGCGAGCCCGTGTTGGAGGTGCGCGGCGGCGGCAACGCCAAGCTGCGCGGCATCGACTTGCGGGTCCGCCGCGGCGAGGTGCTCGGCATCGCCGGCCTGCAGGGCGCCGGTCGCACCGAGCTGGCCCGCGCGCTGTTCGGGGTCGAGCCCTTCCAGCACGGCGAGCTCATGCTCCATGGCCAGCCGGTACGGCTGCGTTCGCCGCGCCAGGCCATCCGTCGCGGCCTCGGCTTCGTCACCGAGGACCGCAAGGCCGAGGGGCTAGTGCTGCGGCAGCCCATCCACGACAACGTGGTGCTGGCCCACCGCGGCCGCAGGCCGCTGCTGGCAGGGCTGGGCCGTGACGGCAGGGGCGGCCAGCCCAAGGTAAGGCAGCTGGCCCGCGAGGTGGACCTGCGCTCCAGCGGCCTGCTGCAGGAGGCCCAGTTCCTCTCCGGCGGCAACCAGCAGAAGGTGGTGCTGGCCAAGTGGCTGGCGGTGGCCGGCACCTTGATGGTCTTCGACGAGCCGACCAGGGGCATCGACGTCAACGGCAAGGCCAGCATCCACAAGCTGATCCGGGAGGCCGCCCAGCGGGGGATGGCCGTGATCATGATCTCCTCCGACCTGCTCGAGGTCATCGGCATGAGCGACCGCGTGTTGGTCATGCGCTCTGGCACGGTGGCAGGTGAGCTGCCAGGCGGTGCGTCCGAGGCGGAGATCATGGCGCTGGCCACCCATGGGGGCGAGGCGTGAGCACGTCTTCGCTTCAGACCGGCAGACGTCGGCTGCGGCTGCGCGTCCCCATCATCTGGTGGCTGCTGGTCGGCATCTTCCTGATCAGCTGGCTGCTGGTCTCGCTCTTCGGCCGCGGCGACTTCGTGGCCCCGAGCACCGTGGCCAACATCGTGGAGCGGGCCACCGCCCTCGGCATCGTGGCCATCGGTCAGACCTTCGCCATCCTGGTGGCTTCCATCGACCTCTCGGTGGCCTACCTCATCAGCGTCACCGCAGTCATGGCCTCCTTCATCATGCAGGGCGACCCGGCCAGGGTGCCGCTGGCGGTGCTGACGGTGTTCGGCATCGGTGCGGCGGTGGGCCTCGTCAACGGCCTGCTGGTCACCAAGGCGCGCATCAACCCCCTCATCGCCACCCTCGGCATGGGCCTGATCCTGCGCGGCCTGCTCAACGCCAGCTTCCAGAACTTCGCCGGCTCGGTGCCGCCCTCCTTCCAGTACCTCGCCTACGGGCGCATCGGACCGATCCCAGTGCCGGTCCTGCTCTTCGGCGGGCTGGCCGTCGTCGCCGCCCTCGTCCTCGCCCGCACCCGCTTCGGCGCCCACGTCTACGCGGTGGGCGGCGACCGCAGCACCGCCCGCCTCTCCGGCATCCGCGTCGATCGGGTGGTCATCGGCGCGCACGTGGCCTGCAGCCTCATGGCGGTGGTCGCCGGCCTCTACCTGGCCAGCCGGCTGCGCTCCGGTGCGCCCTGGGTGGGCAGCGACGGCGTGTACGACCTGGAGTCCATCGCCGCCGTGGTGGTGGGCGGCACGGTGCTGGCCGGCGGCCGCGGCGGCGTGCTCGGCACGGTGGCTGGGGTGCTGATCTTCGCCACGCTCGACACCATGTTCAACCAGCTTGGCGTCGGCTCCTACCTCAAGCAGGTGCTGCGCGGCCTGATCATCATCACGGCTGTGGCCATCTACGCCACCCGCTCGCGCGAGGTGGTGGGATGAGGGCGGGCGCAGCCAGCCAGCGGGCCGCCAGCAGCGAGCCTCCTGTCTGGCGGACCTACCTGGCCGCCGTGGTCAAGGTGCTGCCCGTCTTCCTGGTGCTGGTGGGGCTGATCGTGTGGATCGCCATCATCAACCCGCGCTTCATCGAGCCCACCCAGTTCCTGAACTTCCTGCGCCGCTCTGCACCGCTGATCATCCTGGCGGGCGGCCAGCTCTTCGTGGTGGTGGCTGGCGGCTTCGACCTCTCGCAGGGCTCGCTGGTCACGCTGACGGTGCTGCTCGGCGCCCTGCTCGCCTTCGGCGACCCGAGCAACACGGCATGGGTGATCGCCGCGCTGTACGGCATCGGCCTGCTGGTCGGCGTCTTCAACGGCGCGGTGACCAGCTTCCTGCGGGTGCCATCCTTCATCACCACGCTCGGCATGCTGCTCAGCCTCAAGGGGCTTGCGCTGCTGCTCACCGGCGGCGCGCCGCGTGGCGCCCTGCCGGACAACTTCCGCGCCTTCGGACGCGCCTTCGTCGACGGCGTGCCCTTCATCGGCCGCCTGCCATGGGCGGTCATCGTGCTGCTGCTGGCCTCTGCCCTGCTGATCTGGCTCTTCCACTTCACGCAGCTGGGCCGCCAGGCGCTTGCGGTGGGCGACAACCAACGCGCCGCCAGGCTCTCCGGCGTCCACGTGCCGCTGGTGCGCATCGCCGTGTTCACCGTCTCCTCGCTGTCGGCGGTGACCGCCGGCATCCTGTTGGGCGGCTTCTCCGGGGTCTCGCTCAACGTGGGCGACGGCCTGGAGCTGGAGGCCATCTCGGCGGTGGTGCTTGGCGGCGCTGCGCTGCTGGGTGGCAGGGGCAACATGCCGGCCGCCTTGGCCGGCGCGCTGACGCTGCAGGCCCTGTTCACCCTGCTCAACTTCCTGGGACTCCCCGCCCCCCTCCGGGTGGCGGTGCAAGGAGCCATCATCATCGGCGCGGTCGGCTTCGCCGCCTGGCGTGCCACGCGCACCGGTCAAGAGAGGGGGGCCTGAGACTCCGGATCCGATCCCCATCCACGTCCCTGCCTGGCACGGTGCCAGGCGTTCGTGAACCCCAACGCCAAGGAGGTCCACCCGTGTTCAGTCTCCGCCGCATCCTCGTCATCTCCGCCTTGCTGGCCGCCGTCGCCATCGCGCTCAGCCAGGCCTCCGAGTTCTTCGACCCGGCCCAACTCGCCTTCCAGCGGGCTGCCATGACCACCGCGCCGAGCGGTCCGGCCGACCAGCCATGGCTGCAGGCCATCGACCCCGTCTTCGTCGACACCTCCGCCCATGCCAGCGCCGCGCCATGGACCATCTGCTTCTCCAACGCCGGGGTCAACAACCCATGGCGTGTGGTGGGCTACACCACCATGCAGGCAGAGGTGGACCTGCACCCCGAGATCGCCAACTTCATCCACATCGACGCCGAGGGCAGCGACGACAAGCAGATCAGCGACATCAACGGCCTGCTGGCCAGCGGTGACTGCGACGCGCTGATCGTCTCGCCCAATACAACGGCCGCGCTCACCCCCATCGTCGAGACCGCCTGCCAGCAACTGCCGGTCATCGTCTTCGACCGCGGCGTCAACACCGACTGCCCGGTGGCCTTCGTCGGCCCCATCGGCGGCTACGCCTTCGGTCTGGCCGGCGCGCAGTTCATCGTCGATCACCTGCCTGCCGGCGGCAACGTGCTTGCCCTGCGCATCCTGCCGGGGGTTGACGTGCTGGAGACCCGCTGGAGCGGCGCCCAGCAGATCTTCGGCGAGGCAGGCGTGAACGTGGTCGGCGCCGAGTTCACCGAGGGCTCCACCGCCACCACCAAGGCCATCGTGGAGGACTACCTGCAGCGCGGCGACATCCACGCCGTGTGGATGGACGCCGGCGCCACCGCCGTGGCCGCCCTCGAGGCTTTCGAGGACGCCGGGCTGGACTACCCCATCATCATCGGCGAGGACCAGCAGGACTTCCTGGTGAAGTGGCAGCAGGAGGGCCTGACCGCCATCGCCCCCACCTACCCCACCTTCCAGTGGCGCACGGCCGTCATCGCCACGGTCATGACCCTGCGGGGCGAGTCCATCCCCTCACCATGGGTGCTGCCGCAGCCCGCCATCACCGCCGACACCCTCGACAGCTACATCCAACCCAACATGCCGCTGCTGCACTACGCCCTGTGCGGCTGCGAGGGCATGCCCGGCTTCCCTGAGCGCTGGGGCGGCCGCTGACCTAAGCTGAACCTGGGTCCGGGAGGGGTGAGGCCGCCGAGCCGCCCCTCCCGGGCACGAAGGGACCAAAGTGACCCAGCCCAACGTCGACCGGCGCCTGAACGTCGGCATCATCGGCCAGAGCTTCATGGGCAAGGCCCACGCCAACGCCTGGGCGAACGCGCCCCGCTTCTTCGACCTGCCGGCCACGCCGGTGCTCAAGCTGGCCTGCGGTCGCGACACCGAGGCCCTGCAGCGCTTCGCCGCCACCTGGGGTTGGCAGGAGACCACCACCGACTGGCGCGAGGTGGTCGAACGCGACGACATCGACATCGTCGACATCGCCGCGCCACCGCGGCTGCACGCCGAGATCGCCATCGCCGCTGCTCAGGCGGGCAAGCACGTGTTCTGCGAGAAGCCGCTGGCCATGGACGCCTCCGAGGCTCGCACCATGTTGGCGGCCGTGCAGGCCGCCGGCGTCACCCACTATCTGAACCACAACTATCGCCGCGTGCCGGCCGTCATGCTGGCCAAGCGGCTGATCGACGAGGGCTTCGTCGGACGTATCTTCCATTGGCGCAGCGCCTACCTGCAGGACTGGATCGTCGACCCCGCCTTCCCCCTCACCTGGCACCTGCGCAAGGACCAGGCAGGCTCCGGCCCGTTGCACGACCTGGGCAGCCACGTCATCGACCTGGCCCGCTTCCTGGTGGGCGAGGTGAGCAGCGTGGACGCCATGACCCGCACCTTCATCGAGGAACGACCGCTGCCGGGCGCTGGTGCGGCCACCTTCACGGCGGGCGCCGGGGACGGCGGCGCCATGGGCAAGGTGGACGTCGAAGACGCCGCCTTCCTGCTGGCCCAGTTCGAGGGTGGCGCCCTCGGCTCCTTCGAGGTGTCGCGCTTCGCGCCTGGCCGCAAGAACCACAACGCCTTCGAGATCTACGGCTCGGAAGGCAGCATCCTCTTCGACTTGGAGCGCATGAACGAGCTCCAGGTCTTCTCCCGCTCCGACCCCGCTCATGCCCAGGGCTTCAGGACCATCCAGGTCACCGAGGCCGAGCACCCCTACCTGCACGCCTGGTGGCCGCCTGGCCACACCATCGGCTACGAGCACACCTTCCACCACGCCGTGGTCGACTTCCTGAAGGCGGTGGTCAGCGGCGAGAGGGTGCGCCCCGATTTCGAGGACGGCCTGCGCGAGACGCTGGTCATCGAGGCAGCGCTGCGCTCGGCCAGCGAGGGCAGGCGGACGACGGTCGAGGCGCCTTGAGAGCACAGTCGTGAGGGAGCCGCAACCGTGAAGACGCCGCTGACATGAGCGACGATCGCCCTCGTCCCGCCTTCGGGGTGAACAGCTTCATCTGGCGCTCCCCCTTCTCCACCGCCCGCGACCTGGAGCTGGTCGGCCACGCCGCAGCCCTTGGCGCCGAGGTCTTCGAGGTGGCCGTGGAGGACCCTGCCCTGGTCGACGGGCCTGCGCTGGCGACCGAGCTGCGACGGCACGGCCTCGGCGCGGTGGTCTGCGGCGCCTTCGGTCCCGGTCGCGACGTTGGCAGCGCGGAGCCCGCCGTGCGTGAGCGCACCAAGGCCTACGTGATCGATCTGATGGAGCTGGCCGTGCAGCTCGGCGCTGGCGTGGTCTGCGGGCCCATCTACGGCTCGGTTGGCCTGGCCAGGCGGCTGCCGGACGACGAGCGGCGCGCGGAGATGGACCGGGTGGCCGGCAGCCTGCGCGAGCTGGCCGCAGAGGCAAGCGGCCGTGGCCTGCGGCTGGCGCTCGAGACGCTCAACCGCTTCGAGACCGATCGCCTGAACACCGTCGACCAGGCGCTTCGGCTATGCGACGAGGTGGGCTCCGACGCCGTCGGCCTGCACCTCGACACCTTCCACATGCACCTGGAGGAGAAGGACAGCGCGGCGGCCGTGCGCCGGGCAGGTAGCCGGCTCTTCCACGTCCACGCCTGCGAGAACGACCGCGGCGTGCCGGGCAGCGGCCAGGTGGCGTGGGCGGCCGTGATGGCGGCCCTTGACCAGAGCGGCTACCGCGGCGACGTGGTCATCGAGTCCTTCACGCCAGAGGTGGCATCCATCGCTGCGGCCGTGTGCCTATGGCGCGAGGTGGCGCCGGACCAGGACAGCATCGCGCGCGATGGGCTGGCCTTCCTGAAGGCTTTCCGCACCTGACCGCCGTCCGATAGTTCATATATCGTATATGATCGCGCGGGGCCAGCGGCCCGGCCAAGCCCTTGGGGTACGCATACTCCGGCCCTCGGAGGAGACGGCGTGCACGACGACGAACGCACCACCGCGCTGCGCGAACACCGCTTCGAGCGCCTCAGCTGGCCGGAGATCAACGAGGCCGTCAAGCTGGGCAAGGTCATCGTGCTCCCGGTGGGCTCCACCGAGCAGCACGGCCACCACCTGCCGCTGGACGTGGACAACAAGCTGGCGTCCTCGGTGGCAGAAGAGGCGGGCAGGCGCTCACCCGAGGACATCCTGATCCTCCCCCCGGTCAGCTACGGCTACACCCACCACGTCATGGACTTCCCCGGCACCATCAACATCCAACCGACCACCTTCGTCCGCTTCCTGCTCGACATCACCCGCTCGGTGGCCTACCACGGCTTCTCGCGCATCATCCTGCTCAACGGCCACGGCTCCAACCACCCCTTGGTGGAGCAGGCGGCAAGGCAGACCACGGTGCAGACCGGCGCCCTCTGCCTCAACCTGAGCTGGTGGCAGTTGGTGGCCAAGTACTGGAACGAGGAGCTGCGCACCTCCGTCAACCCCGGCGGCTGCGCCCACGCCTGCGAGCTGGAGACCTCCATGTACATGCACCTGGATGGTGATGGCGTGCGCACGGAGCGCACCGAGGGCACCCTGCCCGACTACATGTCGCTGCCGGGCGGCGAGCGCTGGCAGTCGGTGGACCTCACCGGCGGCTCTGGACCGGTCACGCTCGTGGAATGGACCTCCAGCTACAGCGAGAGCGGCGCCTTCGGCGCGCCCAAGGAGGCCACCGCCGAGAAGGGCGCCAAGGTGTTCGAGCGGGCGGTGACCGAGTTCGTCGAGATGGTCCGTTGGTTCCGCACGCGGCCGGCGCTGGAGCGGCACGACCACCGCGCCGTGCGGCCCGACTTCGACCTGCCCTTCGACTTCTGAGTCCGAGCACCGGGAGCCAGATGAAGATCACCGACGTACACGCCATCCACATCTCGTTGCCCACCGTGGCCAAGCGCTCGGACGGCACGCAGGACGCCCTCATCGTCAAGGTGGAGACCGACGCAGGCATCACCGGGATCGGCGAGGTGGACTCCTCGCCGCTGGCTGCCAAGGCCGCCATCGAGGCCCCCATGTCGCACAGCGTCACCTCGGGGCTGAGGGAGCTGGTCATCGGCAAGGACCCGCTGGAGATCGAGCGTCTCTGGCACGGCATGTACCAGGCCTCGCGCTACGCGGGCCGTCGCGGCCTGTTCGTGCACGCCATGAGCGGCATCGACCTTGCCCTGTGGGACATCTTCGGCAAGGCGGTCGGCCTGCCGGTGCACACGCTGCTGGGCGGCGCCTTCCGCCGCGAGTTCAGGGCCTACGCCAGCACCCTCTTCGGCGACAGCCTGCAGGCCACCGCCGACCGCGCGCGCTGGTGCGTCGACCAGGGCTTCACCGCGGTGAAGTTCGGCTGGGACCCCATGGGCCAGGACGCCGACTACGACGAGGCGCTGGTCGCCACCATCCGTGAGGCCGTCGGGCCATCGGTGGACGTGCTGATCGACGCAGGCCAGTGCTGGGACACCAAGACCGCCATCCAGATGGCGCGGCGCTTCGAGCCATACCGCATCTACCTGCTGGAGGAGCCGCTGCATCCCGACAACGTCGCCGGCTACGCCGAGCTGGTGCGCGCCACCCCGCTGCGCATCGCAGCAGGCGAGGCGGAGAGCGAGCGCCACGCCTACACCCACCTCATGGATGTGGGCCGCATCGACGTGGTGCAGATCGACCCCACCCGCACCGGCGGCCTGACCGAGGCAAGGAAGATCGCATGGGCGGCCATCGACCGGGGACGCAGCGTGATCAACCACGCCTTCACCACCGACATCAACATCGCCGCCTCCATGGCCATGCTGGCCGCCATCCCAGAAGCGCCCTTCCTCGAGTTCTGCGTCGAGGACTCGCCGATCCGCACGCAGCTCATCCGCGACCCCTTCAAGGTCGAGGACGGCTATGTGCACTTGCGTGACACGCCCGGTCTCGGCGTGGAGATCGACGAGGAGGTTCTGGAGCGCTACGCAAGGCGGCTCTGAGCCCAGCCGGCGCCTCCCTGCCCGGCGGCGCTCAGGTCGTAGCCCGGCCGGCCGCAGCCTCGTCGTCGCGGTAGGTCGCCGAGGCGATCAGCCGCAGCGCTGCCGGTTCCACCTCGAACTCCAGCGGCGTCTGCCCCATCACATCGCCGTCGATCTGCACCGGCAGGGGCGGGACGGCATCCACACGCAGCCGCCGCACCGGCTGCAGCTCGAGGTGGCTGGTGGCGCGGTTGATCAAGCGCAAGACCTTGAGCAGGTTGCGCCAGAAGCCGGTGGAGCGCATGACCACCACGTCCACCAGCCCGTCGTGGGGTTGGGCGTCCGGCCCGAGGCTCACACCGAGCACGCTGAGGCGGGTGGCGTTGAAGGCGCTGACGGTGTGGCCTTTGAGGTGCTGGATGCGTTCGCCGTCCAGGGTGATGCTGAGGTCGTGGTTGCGCCCCGCCCTCAGGTTGGACAGGGCAGCACCGACGTAGGCCAGCATCCCCATCCTCGACTTGCCACCACTGCCTTCGGCGTCGCGGTTGATGCGGGCGTCCAGGCCTGCGCCGCAGAACACCAGCGAGACGACGTCGTGCGAGTGAACGCGGATGGCGTCGACCTCCACCACCCGGCCTTCACCCAGGACCTTGAGGGCCTCCTCGGTCTGCATGGGGATGCCAAGCACCCGAGCCATGCCGTTGGCGGTCCCCATGGGCAGGATCGCGATGGGTAGGCGTTGGCCTGCATCGAGCACGCCCGCAGCCACCGCCGCCACCGTGCCGTCGCCGCCGCCGGCCACCAGCAGGTCGAAGCCCTCCGCAGCGGCAGCCGCCCCCCAGGCGCGGGCGTCATCAGGCCCCTGGGTCGGCCGCAACTCGACCCGCTCGGCGCCCATCTCCTCCAGCGCAGAGGCGATGGCAGGATCAGCCGCCGCGGCCTCGCCCTTGCCGCTCGACGGGTTCAAGATGACCAGAACCCGGCGCCCTACGAACATGGGATGGCCTCAGCTCGCCTTGAGACGCTTGGCCGTGTTGATCTTGTGCTCCCTAGCCAGCAGCTCCAGCGCCAGCACGTCGGTGTCGGGCGAGGCCAACATCGCCATCATGCTCTCGTGCTCCTCGGTGGAGCCGCGGGCGCGGTCGGGGATGAGGTTGAAGGCGGCCACGCTGAGGTAGGAGTCGAGCTGGGTCCACAGACCGGTGATGGTGTCGACCAGCACCTCGTTCTCGCATGCCTCGTAGAGCGTGAAGTGGAAGCGGCGGTTGGCGGCGCTGTAGCGGTCCCAGTCCTCGTTGCCGATGGCCTTGAGCATGGCCTCGTTGTGCCGTTCCAGCTTGCCCATGAGCCGCTCGGCATGGGGGTAGGCCAGCCGGGTGGCGTAGCCCTCCAGCACCGCAAGGCTCTCCAGCGTCTTCTGGATCATGTCGCCCGTCATCAGGGAGACGATGGCGCCGATGTGCGGCTTGATGGTCACCAGGCGCTCGGACTCCAACCGCAGCAGCGCCTCGCGCACCGGGATGGCGCTGGTGCCCAGGTCCTGGGCGAAGCGGTTGACGACGATGCGCTGGCCGGGCAACAACGAGCCCGTCACGATGCGGTCCTTGAGCACACGGTAGGCGTAGTCCTGCTTGGTCTCGATCCGGCGTTGCACGCCCACCCTCTCCGCCGGACCGCTGCGAAGGCGGCCAGCCCTAAGGGATTATATCTTGTCGAACGTAGCGCACTGTGGTTGGGCAGGGTAGAGCGCTGCCCAACCACATCAGGCCTCGGCCACCACCGGGTTGCTCAGGTCGCCGATGCCGGGGATCGAGACGGTGACGGTGTCGCCAGGCACCAGCCAGCGCTTGGGTTCGCGGCCCATGCCCACACCGTGGGGCGTGCCGGTGAGGATGACGGTGCCGGCCGGCAGGGTGGTGCCGGCGCTGAGGAAGGCGATGAGGGCAGGCACGTCGAAGATCATGTCGTCGGTGCGCCAGTCCTGCAGCACCTCACCGTTGACCGTGGTGCGGATGGAGAGGGCGCTCGGGTCGGGGATCTCGTCGCGGGTGACCAGCACCGGGCCAAGCGGGCAGAAGGTGTCGAAGGACTTGCCCCGCGACCACTGGCCGCCGCCCTTGCGCAGCTGCCACTCGCGGTCGCTGACGTCGTTGGCGGCCGTGTAGCCGAACACCACGTCCAGCGCGTCGGCAGGGTCGACGTCCTTGCAGTCTCGGCCGATGACCACCGCCAGCTCGCACTCGTAGTCCACCTCCGTCACGCTCACCTTGCTTGGCAGCACGATGGGGGCGTCGGGGTCCTGGACGGTGTTCAGCGACTTGTGGAAGAGGATGGGCCAGCTGGGTGTCGGCATGCCGGACTCGTTGGCGTGGTGCAGGTAGTTGAGGCCGATGCCGAGGATCTGCACCGGCAGCAGGGGCGCAAGGCGCCGCCGCTCCTTCACCTCACGATCGCTGACGCGGAAGTCGCCGAACAGCTCGCCTTCGATGGCGAGCGCCCGGCCGTCGGGTTGCAGTGCGGCCTGGACGATCTCGCCCTCCAGGCTTAGGCAGCGGATGATCTTCACGGGTACGTCCTCCTCGGGGGTCAGGCTGGACGGAGCATGGCTTCGATGGTGCTGACGCAGGCGTCGCGCAGCGCCTCCAAGGAGCCGCGATCCAAGGGCGTCTGCCAGACCTCGTACATGTCCTCGTCGTACAGGCCGGCAGGAGGCAGGTAGCCGATGGCGCCGTTGACGGTGTTCATGACCACCACACGCTGATCGGGGAAGGCCGAGCGCAGCTCGGTCTGCAGCCAGGAGAAGGCCTCGGCCGGGTAGCCCACCCAGACCACATCGCCCGTCCGCCAGATCCACAGGTCGAAGGGGTAGTGGTCGGCATCGCCCAAGGTGCGTCGCAGGCGCGCCTTGCGCGAGAGGCGCTCGCGCTGGAAGGGCTCGGTGGCCACGGCCAGCTCGCTCTCGATGGCCGCCAAGGCGGGGTAGTCGGCCTTCACCGGCAGCGGCAAGCGCAGGTGCCTGAGGTCCACCCCCGCGCTGGCCGGCGCACCGCTACGGGCACGCCACACACCCAGCGGCGCGCCGGACTCCACCACCCCGTCGTAAACCAGGTCGTGGCCATGGTCCAGCATGCCCTCCAAGGTGGAGAGCGCCGCCAGGCCGAGGCGACGTCCATGGCGGTCGGCCACCGCCACGTCGCCCTCGTACTGCCAGGCCGGCGCCAGCTCGCCGGCCGCGCCGAAGAGGAAGAGGCAGGGACGACCGTCGGTGGCGGCCTCCACCGTCTCGCGCATGGCGCCGATGTAGTCGGGCGACAGCAGCTCGTTGTCCCAAGCCAAGGTGGTGGGGTGGCAGGCGTAGTTAACCAAGGTGGCCAGCAGTTGCCCGTCCTGGCTCATCACCCGTCCCACCAGCAGGGTGTCATCGGCGGGCCCTTCGGGGTGGAAGCCCGTGACGAAACGGCCGCCGTTCGGGTCGGGTAGGGAGCGCTGGCTGGCCAGGTCGCTGCGCCCGGTGGCCCACACCATCTCTACCGGGGCGCAGGCGGCGATGGCCTCGCGGCCTGCCTCGACGATGCGGTCGCGGACCAGGTCGAGGTAGCCGGCGACCAGATGGCCGCCCGGCTTGTGCTCGTCGTCCCTCGACAGGGAAGGTCCAGCGTGGGTGTGCGAGAGGTTGATCATCAGCCGCGCCTCGTCCAGGGCTAGGGCTTGGGCGACGGCGTCGCGCAGCCGGCGCTCCTCAGCCCCCGACTGCCACCAGCCGCCATCCATGGCCACCAGCAGCAGGGGCGGGTCGCCGACCTCCTGGCGCAGGGCCAAGGCGGTGACGTTGAAGGGGCGGTGCAGGCCACGCGGCGTGTCGCGCAGCGAGGCGCCCCAGCTGCGGAAGTAGATGCCCTCCGGCGGGCTGATGTCGCGTCTGGCCACGCCAGCCTGGGCGTGCACCCGCGTCTGCAGGTTGGCCTTCGGGATCGCCATCACCAGTCCCCCACGCTTCCGTCTGGATGGAAGTGCCGCTGCAGGATCTCCTGTTGGAAGGGGTGCTTGGCGATCTCGGCCTCGTTCAGCTCGACGCCCAGCCCCGGCTTCTGATTAGGCCTCACGATGCGGCCCTCCTTCTCCACCACGTAGCCCTCCTGGACCACGTCCTGCCGCCACGGCACGTCGTCGTGGACGGTCTCGCAGATCACGTAGCTGGGTTGCGAGAAGCCGAACTCCAGCGAGGCCGCCGTGCTCACCGGCCCCTGCGGGTTGTGCGGCGCGAGCGCCACCCGGTGCGCCTCGGCCAGGGCGGCGATGCGACGCGCCTCGGTGAAGCCGCCGCAGTGGGTGATGTCGAGCTGGCAGACGTCGGCACCGCCGATGGCGAAGAGGTCACGGAAGGCCGCCAGGTGGGTCAGCCGCTCGCCGGTAGCCACCGGGGTGGTGATGGCGGCGCGGATGTCGGCCAGGCCCTGCAGGCTCTCCGGCCAGCATGGCTCCTCGAAGAAGTACAGGCCGTATGGATCGAGCGCCTGGCCGAAGCGCAGACCCATGGCCGGCGACGGCCGCGCGTGGCAGTCCACCATGATGTCGATGTCGTCGCCCACCGCCTCGCGCATGGCGGCGACGTTGGCCTCGGCGTAGCGCACCGGCCGCAGACCCTCCAGCGGCATGGTCTCTGGCACCGCCATGGCCTTGAAAGCGGTGAAGCCGTCCTCCACCGCCGCCCTGGCCAGGTCGGCGAAGCGCTGCGCGTCGTCGGGCCGGGTCTCGTAGAAGTCCTCCATGCGGCCGCCGCCCAGGTGGGCGTATGTGCGCACGTAGTCGCGCACCGGGCCGCCCCACAGCTTGGAGCATGGCACCCCCGCCACCTTGCCTGCGATGTCCCACAGGGCCAGGTCGATGCCGGCGATGGCGGTGGCGCGCACGATGCCGTTGCCGTGCCAGAAGTGCTGGCGGTACATCATCTGCCACAGGTGCTCCACCCTGGTCGGGTCCTCGCCGATCAGCAGCTGCGCCAAGTCCTCCACGGAGCCCACCACCCCGCGGGTGTGCCACTCGAGGGTCGCCTCGCCCCAGCCGTAGAGGCCATCCTGGTCGGTGAGCACCTTGACGAACACCCAGTTCCGCATGCGTGCGTTGCACACGAAGGTCTGGACGGCGGTGATCTTCACAGACCGGCCTTCAGCAGGCGCCTCGTCACGTCCAGGGTGAAGTCGATGTCCTCGGCCGTGTGGGCGAAGGAGATGCTGCCCTGCTTGGTTGGCGTCGGGAAGTGGAAGACGCCCTCCTCGATGAGGGCGTTGCGGTAGCGCCGGTCCAGCGCCATGTCGTGCTCCTTGGCGATCTCCAGCCAGTCTTTGGGGGCATGGTCCATGAAGTAGACCACGAAGGCCGAGCGCTGCCGCACCACCGTCACCGGCAGGCCGGCCTCGGCGAACACGGTGTTCAGCCCCTCCTCCATGCGGGCGCCCATGGCGTCGGTGTGGCCGTAGATCTCCGCCTCCCGGCTGCGCAGCTTCTTGAGGGTGGCGATGGCGGCCGCCACCGGCACGGGGTGGCCGTTGTAGGTGCCTGCGATCAGCACCCTTCGCTTGGGATCGGGGTGGGCCGCCAGCTCCATGACCTCGCGCTTGCCGCCCACCACGCCAAGCGGGTAGCCGTTGGCCACGGCCTTGCCGAAGGTGGAGAGGTCGGGCCGCACGCCGCACAGCGACTGGTAGCCGCCAAGGGCGTGGCGGAAGCCGGTCTTCACCTCGTCGAAGATGAGCAGGGCGCCGTAGCGGTCACACAGGGCGCGCAGGCCCTCCAAGTAGCCAGGCGCCGGCTTGACGATGCCGACGTTCTGCAGGATGGGTTCAAGCAGGACGGCGGCGATGCCGCCTTGCTGGAGCAAGGACTCCACGGCCGGCAGGTCGTTGAACTGCACCACGTTCACGTTGCGGCGCACAGATGCTGGCATGCCCGTGGTCATGGGCCGCAGCTCCAGCCCGCGACCGTCCTCGCGCGGCGACTGGTCGGCGGCCGGGTCCATGAGGTTGAAGGCGACGTCGTCCTCCCAGCCGTTGTAGCCGCCCTGCATGACGATGATGCCGTCGTGACCGGTGTAGCCACGCGCCAGGCGGATCGCGAAGGAGGTGGCCTCGGAGCCGGTGTTGGTGACCTGCACCTGGTCGAGGGTGGGCACGCACTGCACCAGCAGCTCGGCCAGCTCACCCTCCCAAGGGGTGGTGCCTGCGCCGAACAGCGAGGCCGAGCTGCGGATGACGTCGATGACCGCCTGGTCGACGTCGTCGTCGGCATGGCCGAGGAAGAAGGGGGCGAAGGCGGCGTGGTAGTCGATGTAGCGGCGACCATCCACGTCCCAGATGTGCGCACCCTTGCCCTTGACGAAGACGCGCATCGGGTCGATGGCGCGGTTGAGGGAGAAGAGGCCGCCGGGGATGTAGCGTTGGTTGTGTGTCCAGATCCGCTGTGCAGCCGACTCGACGTTGCTTGACATGGGGATGACCCTCCGCGACGTTGCTTGGCACCAGTCTAATACATATTTTATAATGTTCTAGGCCCCAGCATGCGCATCGTCATCCCCCATGGAGGAGCAGAGCCTTGATCATCGAAGACGTGCGCGCCATCACCGTTCGGCTGCCGCTCGAGCGACCCATCCGCACCAGCGACCTGCTCATCGAGCACCGCGAGTTCGTCTGGGTCGAGGTGCAGGCCAGCGGCGGGCTGCTCGGCCATGGCATCGGCTTCACCCGCGACGGCCTGGTGGCCGCCTCGGTGGAGCGCAACCTGCGCCCCCTGCTCCTAGGCGAGGACGCCAACCTCAGCGAGGCCCTGTGGTCGAGGATGGTCAAGGGCACCCGCTACCTGGGGCGCAAGGGGCTGATGATGCGGGCCATCAGCGCTGTGGACATCGCCCTCTGGGACCTCAAGGCCAAGGCCATGGGCGCCCCCCTGTGGAAGCTGCTCGGCGGTGCGCGCAGCCGCGTCCCGGCTTTCGTCGCGGGCGGCTACTACGGGCCGGCCAGCGAGCCGG
>CAYXJZ010000042.1:0-7896 GCA_964465355.1 uncultured bacterium
TCCACACGCCCATGCGCTACCCAGGCAACTACGGCTTCATCCCCCACACGCTCTCGGAGGACGGCGATCCCTGCGACGTGCTGATCGCCAACACCAGGCCGATCATCCCCGGCGCCCTGCTCAGCGCGCGTCCCATCGGCGTGCTGGTCATGGAGGACGATGCGGGCAGGGACGAGAAGATCGTGGCGGTGCCTTCACGCCATCTCACCCGACGCTACGACCGCATCGAGAGCTACCGCGACCTGCCGCAACTCACCTTGGAGCAGATCGAGCACTTCTTCGCCCACTACAAGGACCTGGAGGCAGGCAAATGGGTGCGGGTCGACCACTGGGGCGACAAGGAGGAGGCGCACAGGCTCATCGAGGAGGCCATCGAGCGGGCGCGGGTCGCCGCCTCGCCAGCAGCCGGGCCACAAGCCTGATCGCTGGGCATAGACTGTCGCTACCCAGCCGCCGGCTGAGCATCGTGGAGGAGCAGCATGTCGACGACCATCGCCATCGAAGAGGTCATGCGCGAACTGGCCGCGCTGGAGCAACCGAAGATGCGCGAGGTCAACGAGCGCGTCGGCGACGACCACGGCGTGAACCTCAGCCACCTCCGCGCGCTCGCCAAGCGGCTCAAGACGCAGCACGAACTCGGCCTCCAGCTCTGGGCCACGGGCGACACGGCAGCACGCCTGCTCGCCACGCTGCTGTTCAAGCCGAAGGCCTTCTCGGTGGCCGACCTGAACACACTGGTCCGCGACATCCGTGCCCCCAAGCTGCTCGACTGGTTCATCGTCAACGTGGTCAACCCCGGCCGGCACGCCAAGGAGCTGGCCTCGGCCTGGAAGGACGGCGACGACCTGGTCGGGCGGGCGGGTTGGAGCCTCACCACCAAGCTGGTCGCCAAGGACGCAGAAGGCCTCGACCTGACCGCCCTGCTCGACCAGATCGAGAAGGAGATGAAGCAGGCGCCGGAGCGCAAGCAGTGGGTGATGAACCACTGCCTGGCCGAGATCGGCATCCATCATCCCGAGTTCAGGGCGCGGGCCATCGCCATCGGCGAGCGCCTCGAGGTGCACATCGACTACCCCGCCTCGCCTGGCTGCTTGCCGCCCTACGTGCCCATCTGGATCAACGAGATGGTCCGGCGGCGGGAGGGCTCACAGCCGGCCGCCTAGCTCGCGCCGGTGGCGACCGGCGGTCGCTCGACCGGACGAGGCGCCGGGCGCTCACGACCTGTCCATCACCATCCGCTCCGGCTTGGCCGGATCGATCAGCACGGGGTAGGCATCGCCGGGTGTGGCTTCCCGGCCGATCCGGAACAGGCCTGACAAGGTGCTCTGGTAGCGAGCACCGTCATCCGGACGGACGACCTCCACCCGCATCGTGTTCAGGACGTACAGCTTGTTGACGATCATGTTCATCCTAGGCTGCAGCACTTCGAGGACGACGGCCGTGCCTGGGACCCCGTGCGCGGCGATCCGGTACTCGGCGCTGATCGTCAGGTAGGCCCAAACTGCGGCTGCGCCCACACCGACCAGGGTGCCAAGCGCCGGAAGCCATCCGATGCCAAGGCTCAAGTTCACGGCGAAGGTCGCCGCGCCTACGAAGGCAAGAACGAACACCGCCACGCTCGGGGTGGATAGGGACTGCATCAGCCAGATCGCCAACAGGACCTGGACGACGAAGACGCCGATCCACAACGGGAGCACCCAGGACGGCCAGCCCGAGGCCATGGGCCCCGTCGGCGAGACCAGCGCAGCCGTGACGAGACCCGGTGCCGCCGCGAGCAGGGCCAACACCACGACGAGGATGCGTGCGCGGGCAAGGGACTTCGCACGGGGACGCTGCGATCCGGGGGGCATGGCGTCAGGATAGCCAACGGAGGCGTTTCGGGGGTCGGGAGAGGCGGAGCCACGAGGTGCTCTTCCTGGGGTCGACGATGACCGAGGGGGCGGTCTATCACCAGGATCACCTCCTCAAAAGCAAACCCCCCGAACCTACGACGTAGGTTCAGGGAGTTTCCTATCTCCTGAGAGATCACATGGCTCGGCGGGTAGGAATCGAACCTACGACCAATCGGTTAACAGCCGATCGCTCTACCGCTGAGCTACCGCCGACCGAGCGCCCAGAGGGCGACCGGCATGCTACCAGAGGGGGCGGACCCTGTCCAGGTCCGCCGAGCCGTACCGATGAGGGGCACCTAGCCGCCACCTCTTGCCAGGTCAGCCTCGATCCCCACGACCAGCTTCCGAAGCAGACCCGCCAGCGCCTCGCGTTCCTGCGCATCCAGGTGCTGGAGGAAGCGCGACTCGTCCGCCATGTCCCTGCGGAAGGCCTCCTCCACCAGCCCGACCCCGACATCGGTCAGCTGCACGAACACGCTTCGCCGGTCATGCGACGACCTCTCCCGTCGGATCAAACCTGCTCTCTCCAAGCGGTCGAGCCGATGGGTCAGCCCTCCGGAGGAGATCATCAGCGAGGAGTACAGCTCCGTCGGCGTCAGCCGGTAGGGCGATCCCGACCGGCGCAAGGTGGCGATCACGTCGAACTCGCCGCGATCGAGGTCGAAGGCGGCGAAGGTCGCCTCGATGCTGCCGCGCACCAGGTTCGACAGCCTCAGGGCTCTGCCCAGGATGGCCATGGCCTCCGTGTCGAGGTCAGGCAGCTCCCGCGCCCACTGCTGACGCAGCCGATCGACATGATCGGCGTCCATGCGTCCTTGCTTGCCTTCGGTCTCACCGGCCATGGTTCGCCTCGGGTGGTCGGTCACGGGTCTCACATCTACCACCCACGACCAGGCATGCCGATATCTTGACACAAAGATACTCTCAGGCTAGTATCTTGACAGGAAGATACTAGCGCCCTACCAGCCAGAAGGAGGTCCCCCATGTTCAGGGTCTATCGCCACAAGGAGCCGCAACCAGGGCAGAGCCGTACGGTCCGCTTCGAAGGTCGCGAGTCAGGCGGTCAGGTGTCGTTCTTCCTGGTCGACAACGAGCCGGGGCAGGGGGCGTCCCTGCACGTGCATCCCTACCCGGAGACCTGGGCCGTCCGCAAGGGCGAGGTCGAGTTCACCGTGGGTGACGACACGATCCGGGCCAACCATGGGGACATCTTGGTGGTGGAGGCCAACGTGCCGCATGGCTTCGTGAACGTCGGCCCCGGGCGACTCGAGCTCGTCTGCATCCACCCGAGCGACACCATCGTGCAGCAGTGGCTCAGTCCTCGAGCCCTCTCAGGACCTGGTCCAAGGCCGCGTAGCTCTGGTTGAGCCCTTCCTCCATGCCGTACCTCAGCATGCCGTCACGCTCGTCGCTGTCGTGGAAAATGGAGACATTCCCTCACCAGGGCCGCAGCCTCTGGCCCTGCACCGGCTCGCCCAGCTCCACCGGCTCGTCGTCGGCGATGTAGTCGACGAAGAAGACCGGCAGGCCCTCCCCTGCCAAGGGCTCGGCGGTGTTCTGCAGGTGGTAGTGGAGGTGCGCCTCGCTGCTGTTGCCGCTGTTGCCGCAGCGTCCCAGCACGGTGCCTGCCTCCACCTCGTCACCGACGGCCACCGCCACCGAGCCCTGCTGCAGGTGGGCGAGGAAGGAGTACTCCTCCTGCCCGTGGTCGATCACCACATGGTTGCCCATGACCTGGGCCGGGTTCATCTGGCCAGGCACGTTGTCGACCACGCCGTCGACGGCCGCGACCACCCGCCCTGCGGCCGGCGCGAGGATGTCGAGGCCGAAGCAGTGGTAGTCCTCGTTGACGGCTCCTTCACCGACGTGGGTGGCCCCGTCGACCACCACCAGCAGGTCGTAGGCGAAGCGCTGGTCGGCGTAGGCGGCGTGGTAGTTCTGCGTCAGCTCCCTGCCTCCCCACACCACCGTCCATTCACCCTCGAAGGGCAGGCGCAGCTCGGCCTTGGGCTGGTAGTCGAGGTGGCGCGATGGCGCGGCCTCGGTCGCCGAGGCGGGCTGAACGGAGAAGCCGATGACACCGCCCTCCTCGTCGAAGGCCCAGATGACCGCGATGGCGTCGTCGACCGCCTCGAAGCGCGCGACGCGCTGGTAGACCCAGACACCCGGCAAGGCTTCGACGCTCTCGTCCAACACCTCCACCTCGGCGCCGAGCTGGAACTGCACCAGATCGTGAAAGCCGCGTAGCCCCTCCTCACCGCCAAGGGCCTCGTCCACCTCGGGCGTGAAGGCTGTGCGGACGGCGTCGAACTCACCGTCGTAGAAGTGCTGCGTCAACGTCCGCCCCGACGCCATCGGGTCGAAGACGGCCTCCTGGGCAAAGACCGCCGTCATCGTCAGCAACGCTAGGGCCGCCACGGCGACCCGGAATCTCTCAAGGGAACAGAACATGGGAACCTCGTCCTGCGCCGGAGCAGGCGCGTAGGGCGAGTCTAGGTAGGGCTCATGAGCGGGAAAGGAGCATCCGCTCAAGGCGCAGGAGGCACATCCGGGTCGGCGGCACCTGCGTTCGTGGCACCACCTGTACTGGTCACCATGTCGCCGAGTTCACGCCGCAGCCCGCGCAGGGCGGCGGCAAGGACAGGGTCGAGCTCAGGATCGAGCAGGACACCGGCCGGGTCGCTGAGCACCTCTGGCGCGGCCCGCTTGGCCACGGCCACGTCGGGCGTGAGGCCCCAGCCGTCGATGCTCCTGCCATCGGGCAACAGCCAGCCGAAGGTGACGAGCCGCAGCTCGCCGCCATCGGCCAGCGTCACGGCCGACTGCCCGACGCCCTTGCCGGCCGTCACCTGGCCGTACAGCCGGGCTCGGCCGTAAGTCTGCAGGGCACCGGCCACGATCTCGGCGGTGGAGGCCGTGTCGCTGTCCACCAGCACGGCCAGCGGCATCGTCACCGACCGAGGGTTGGCGAAGCCAAGCGGCGTGCGGCCGGTCGGCCCTTCGCGGAATCCGAGCACCACGTCGGCGAGGAAGCGGTCGAGGACCTGCAGGCCGGTGAGCACGAAGCCGCCATCGTTGCCGCGCAGGTCGAGCACCAGCCCGCGGGCGCCACGCAGCAGCAGGGCGTCCAGCTCGGTGGAGAGCCGCTCACCCGAGCGCACGCTGTCGAAGGTGAGCAGGCGCAGGTAGCCGAGGTCGCCCATCATGGCCGCGACCACGACGTTGGGATCGCGGGCCTTCACCGCAGCCACCAGCGTCTCTGCCGGGTCGAGGTAGCTCACGTATGGGTCGTCCAAGGCCTCGACCATGCCGCGGATGGCGCCCTCCAGCACCGCCACACGATCGGCACCGGGGGCGTAGTCGCGCAGGATGGCCTGGTAGGCCTCGAGCATGGCCCTTCCCTCAGCCGTCGACAGCAGCTCCGTGATCACCGCGGTGAGGCGCGTGTCAGGCACCGTCTGGGCATAGGACAACGACAGCCAGGCCAAGACGACCAGGCCCTGGGCCAGAACCGCGGCCCTGCGGGACGGTCTCATGTACCCCACCATGACTTGCAGCCTACTTCCTGAGGGTCGGCGCGGACACAGAGGCGCTGCGTCCGTGCTTCCGGTAGCCTGGGGCATGACCCTCGACGAGTACCAGCAAGGCGCCCTGCGCACCGCCGCCTTCCCGCCCTCCGCCCGCGTCCTCTACCCCGCCCTCAAGCTGGCAGGCGAGGCAGGCGAGGTGGCTGAGAAGCTGGGCAAGCTCATGCGCGACGAAGGCTGGCAGCCCGGCCAGGAGCTGGGGGAGGCGCAGCGCGCTGCGCTCAGCAAGGAGCTGGGTGACGTGCTGTGGTACGTGGCCGTGCTGGCCAACGACCTTGGCGTCTCCCTCGAACAGGTGGGGGCAGGCAACCTGGCCAAGCTGGCCGACCGGCAGGCGCGTGGGGTGCTCGGCGGCTCTGGCGACGATCGCTGAGACGCCGGACGGGGCTCAGTGGCGGAAGTGCCGCTGACCGGTGAAGACCATGGCCAGGCCGTGCTCGTCGGCTGCCGCGATGACCTCTGGGTCGCGCATGGACCCACCCGGCTGGATGACCGCCGCCACGCCGGCGGCTGCCGCGGCGTCCAGGCCGTCGCGGAAGGGGTAGAAGGCGTCCGAGGCGCAGGCGCCGCCGACGGCCCTGCCGTCGGCCTTGCGCGCAGCCAGCTCGGCGGCGTCCACCCTGCTCTGCTGGCCGGCCCCGATGCCCACCGCCCGGCCGCCCTGCACCAGCACGATGGCGTTCGACGACACGGCAGCTGCGACGACCCAGGCCATCTCCAAGTCACGCCACTGTTGCTCCGAAGGCGTCGCCTTCGTCACCACCCGCCAATCACCCCTCTGGCGTGACACATCGTCCGGCGTCTGCACCAAGAAGCCGCCGTCCACCCTGCGCAGGTCGACGCCAAGCGGTCCTGGCGCCTCGGCTTCCAGCACCCGCATGTTCTTGCGCTTGCCGGTCAACAGGCTGAGTGCCTCCGGAGCGTAGGCACGGGCGATCAACACATCGGCCTTGGGGTTGGCCACCAGGTCCTCGGCCAAGGGCAGGTCGACCGTGCCGTTCAGCGCCACCACGCCGCCGAAGGCCGACTTGGGGTCGGCATCGAAGGCGCGCTGGTAGGCCGTGGCCAGATCGTCGGCGGTCGCCAGCCCACAGGGGTTGGCATGCTTGACCACCACCGCCGTCGGCTGCCCAGGGAAGGCGTGGGCGAGGCGCCAGGCGGCTTCGGCGTCGAAGAGGTTGAGGTAGGACAGCGCCATGCCGCCGTGCTGACGCATGCCATCCAGCCAGCCGCTACGGCCATCCTCGCGGTAGCGAGCCGCCGACTGGTGGGGGTTCTCGCCGTAGCGCAAGCTCTCGACCCGCGCCAAGCTGAGGTGGCGACTGGGTGGCAGGGGGTCGCCACGGTCGAAGTAGCTGACGATGGCGGCGTCATAGGCAGCGGTGTGGGCGAAGGCGGCTCGCGCCAGCTCACGGCGCCTGGCCACCGGCACCTCACCTGCCTGCAGCTCGGCCAGCAAGCCTGGGTATGCGGCGGGCTCCACCACCACCAGCACCTGGCGGTGGTTCTTGGCGGCAGCGCGGATCATGGCGGGACCGCCGACATCGAGCTGCTCCATCGCCTCGTCGTCGCTGACACCGTCCTGGGCGACGGTCTCGCGGAAGGGGTAGAGGTTGACGGCCACGAGGTCGATGCGCTGCAGGTCGTGCGCCCTCAGCTCGGTCTCGTGCTCGGGGCTGGCGGTGGCCAGGAGCGGGCCGTGGATGGCTGGGTGCAGCGTCTTGACGCGTCCGTCGAGGATCTCCGGCGCGCCGGTCACCTGGGCGACCGAGGTGACCTCGAGGCCACCGTCCACCAGGGCGCGGTGGGTGCCGCCGGTGGCGATGAGCTCGAAGCCCAGCGCTACCAGGCCGGCGGCGAACTCCACCAGTCCGGACTTGTCCGAGACGCTCAGCAGGGCCCTTGGCATGCGCCGGCTCAGTCTTCGTCGGGGGCCGGGGCGTCCTCGCCCGAGGCCTCGTCGTCAGCCGCAGCCTCGGTGTCCCCGTCCTCGTCGACTTGGCCATCGTCGATCTGGTCATCGGCTTCGTCCACTTGGCCTTCGACCTCGTCTGGCACGAATCCATCGTCGGGCAGCAGGTTGGAGAAGTCGGCGGCCAGGAGGTTCTCGATCACCGGGATCCGCTCGCGCAGGCCGTTGATCCAGACGTTGCGCAGCTCGGCGCGTTCCTGCGCCAGCACCGAGGACTCCACTTGGGCACGGACCTCGTCGAGCGGGCGGGTGCGCTCGGGCGTACGGTCGGCCAGCAGGATCACGAAGCGATCGATGGTGCCCGGTTCGGCGAAGGGGAGCTCGGTCTCCTCGCCCGCATCGGCTTCCTCCGCCTCGTCGTCGGTGGCCTCGTCATCGGCGGCGGCGTCTTCGACCGGGGGCAGCGGCTCGCTCAGCACCAGCACGTCCGAGATGGCCCAAGCGC
>CAYXJZ010000042.1:7996-28035 GCA_964465355.1 uncultured bacterium
TCGACCGGGGGCAGCGGCTCGCTCAGCACCAGCACGTCCGAGATGGCCCAAGCGCTGTCAGGCAGGCTCTCGAAGGCATCGGTGGAGAACAGCGTCACGTCGAGCAGGCCTTCGAGCTGGCCAGGAGCCACGGTGCCCAGCTCCTGCACGTCGGCGCCCACCTCGGCCGCCACATCCTGGTAGCTGCCGCCGCGGAGCATGCCGGAGCGGAAGTCGAGGGCGGCGTCAAGGCTTGGCAGGTCGATGCGCACGGTGACGGCGGATGCAGGCACGGTGAACAGGGCGATGGACTGCTGGTAGTAGGCCTGGACGGCCTCATCGGTGATCGCGGCATCGCGCGCCACGTAGTTCAGGGCGCTCTGCGCCTGGACGGCGCGTGGCCCGATCAAGGGCACGCCCAGCTCGGCGGCGCCCTGCACCGCGAGCTCTTGGTCGACCAGCTGGCCGAGCACCGCCGGCTTGAAGAAGGCGGTGATCAGGAAGGCGTTGTCGGGCGTGAGGGCCTGCTGGATCTGGGGGTTGGTGTAGGTGGCGGCTGCCAGGCGGCTGGCCATGATGTCGGTCTCACCGACCCTGGCCACCGGGTAGTCACGGTAGAGCAGGCTGCCCCCGGCCGGGGTCTCGATCCTGGCCGCCGCAGCGAGGCGATCGACGGCTGCTTCCAGCACACCGTTCTGCTTGGCGGCCAGGGCGTCGTCGCGCACACCGATGGCCACCGCGTCGTACTCCAGCTGCGCGGGCGGCAGGTAGGCCTCCACCACCACGACGTGGAAGCGGCCATCGGCAGCGATCACGTCGGTGACGCCAGGGCCACGCATGGTGAAGGCGGCGTTCGCCACCGAGGTTGGCAGGGCGGGGCGACCCACCGGCTGGGGCTCGGTCACACCGGCGGCGACGCCGAGGGCGCCATCGCGGTCGGCGCGCTCCACCGAGAGTTCGCGCGCCACCAGGCCGGCGCTCTCGCCGTCAAGCAGCCGAGCGCGAGCCAGGTCGGCGGTCTCGGCATCGTCGGTGACGATGTGGCGAGCCAGGATCCGCTCCTCGCTCATGTAGCTCTGGCGGTTGCCCTCGAAGTAGATCTGCACCTCTTCGTCGCTGACCTCGACATCGGAGATCAGGCCCTGCTCCCAGGCCTGCGTCTGGAGCTGGCCGCGCATGTACTCGCGGAAGGTCTGGTCGGTGAAGCCGGAGCCGGCGATCAGGCTGAGGTAGGCGGTGTCGTTGCGGCGACCGTCGATGCCGCGCGAGGCGCGGAAGTCGTTCACGGCGCGGTTGACGTCAGCGTTCGAGACGCGTTGGCGCGAGCTCTCCTGGCGCACCAGCTCCTGGCGCACCAGGCTGTCGGCCAGCAACAGGTTGAGGTCCTCGCCGATCTCGCCGTCGACGATGGCGGAGAAGAGCGGGTTGGCGCGGGCTTGCACCACTTGCATCTCGCGGATCGGCTCACCGTTCACGCGCAGGGCGACGGGGCCCTCGACGCTGTTGCCGGCGCCGAAGCCCAAGTTGGGGGTGAAGGTGATGACCATCCCCGCCAGAAGGCCGATGGAGACGGCCCAAAGGATGATGGTGTTCGCGCGGCGGCTGAGCTTCATGTGGCTTGACGTCCTCCAGGTGCGGTGCTAGCTTGACGATTGCACTTCGCGCGCCCGTAGCTCAGTCGGATAGAGCGTTCGCCTCCGGAGCGAAAGGTCACAGGTTCGAATCCTGTCGGGCGCACCATCTTCATCTTAGCGACGTGGTACGAGGGGGCGCCTGGTCGGCGCCTCGTCGGACCGCGTTGCAGCGAACGGGAGCTTAACACGGGCCCGAGATGAGGAGCCAGCGAGACCGCGGCTTGCGGACCCGCCCGTGCGCTGCCTAGAAGTATCGCCCTGGCGTGAACGGCAGACTGCCAAGCAGCCGTCGCGCCTCGGACACCGGCGGGTCCTGTCCTCGCGCGAGGTCGCGTACCGAAGCGCTCGCCTCGATCTCCGGGCGCACCCCGCTCTCGAAGGCCTCGCCATCCATCCCTTGCAGGTTGGCGACGGCGACCAGCACGCCACTGCCGTCGAAGAGCTCGAAGCTGCGCACCGCCTCGACGTTCCCTGCCGTTGCCTCGCCGACGGAGCGCGCAAGCCCCGAGCGCACCAGCACCATGGCCACGATCTCGGCTGCGCTGGTGCTCTCCGAACCCGTGATGACCACCACCGGGCCCTGGAAGCGGTAGGGCTCGCTGATGCGGGTCTCGGCCAAGGAGCGGCCTCCTTGCGTCCTCAGTCGCGAGACGCCGAGCAGACGCCCTCCCGCCGAGCGCTCCAGTTGGTAGTCGGCATTCCAGGCCGGTTCACCGCGCGCCATGGCCTGGGCCCAACTGCCGTCGAGGAACAGCCCGATGGTCAGCCCAGCCTCCACCAGCCGGCCGCCCAGGTTGCCGCGAAGGTCGAGCACGAGGGCCCTTGCCCCCTGCTCGGCCAGCCCACGGACGGCCCTGTGCGTGGCGCTCCCCACCCCCACCAGGTTGAAGCTGGGCACGTGCAGGTAGCCCACGCTGTCGTCCAGCATCACCGCATACGGCATCTGCGCGGCCACCATGTCGAAGGTGCCGGCCTCCACCTCGATCTCAAGGCGCAACCGGCCCCGCTCCACCTCCAGGCGGACCGAGCCCCCGGCCAGGGCCTCCGTCAGGTCGCCGAAGGCCACGAACAGGCTGCCCCGCTGCCGCAGGTCGGCGCCGTCCACCGCCACGATCACATCGGCCCGGCGCAGACCGGCCAGGTCGGCCGGTGCGCCACTGAAGACGCGCTCGACCACCAGGCCCCGACCTTGCACGAAGCCGAGCTGGATGCCAAGCCGAGGCCCCTGGTCACGCTCTGCCAAGCCAGCTCCACCCCCTTGACCGGATGACGGCTGGCCGATCCAAGCGGAGTGGTCGTCCTCCAAGCCCTGCACCATGCGTCGCAAGGTGCGATCCAAGGAAGCCCTGTCGCTGGCCGCGAGCACCTGATCGCGGTAGTCCGAGCCCCAGGCGGCCCAATCGCGGTGGTCGGCGTCCCAGTAGTTCTGCCTGAACACCTCGACCAGGGCGTCCAGGACGCGCAGACCCTCGTCCGCCAAGGCTCCGCCGAGCGGCTCCCCCGCAAAGGCGACCGCAGGCAGGTCGGGGTGGATGGTGGGCGCAGGGTCCTGGGTGACAGGCTGCGCCCAGGCTGCCGACAGGGCCAAGACCGACGACAGCGCGATCGCCAGCAACCAGCCAGGGGCCTGGGTCCTTTCTGAGCGCCGCATCACCACCACGGCAGCTCCCCACCCGCCGGCCTACGCCATGGCCAGTCGGCGATCAGGCCTTCCCCGCCCCACAACGTGGCCGGCCCGCCTTCCACCTCGAGGGCCAGCGCCTCCACCCCGGCAGGCTGGGTGAGGGTGTAGCTCAACTGCGCGAGGCGACCGGCCATCGACGCGCTGCCGCCACCGCTCATGACCTCGCGCGAGAGGTCGACGGTGAGCAGACCCCGCTCGACCCGGGCGGAGAGCACCCGCGTACCGGCCGGCACCACGCTGCTCAGGCCCCGTGCTGCCTCCTCGGGGGTGGGGCCGGCCGCCAGCGCAGCCACCATCGCGGTCACCTGGGCTTCCAGGCCATTGGCGCCGCTTCGGCGGTGCACCCGCTCGAGGGTGAAGGTGGTGGCCTCACTGCGGGCCAGGTAGATGGCCATGTCGGGCAGACGCGAGGACCAGCGCGTGGCCAGGACGCCGACCAGGACCAGCAGCAGGAGCAGCGCCAAGGACGCGACCCGAAGAACCATGGTGCGGGTCATCAGCTGGGCTCCTCGTCGGGACCGGCCTCGTCGGGTTCAAACTCGTCGGACTCAGGCTCGTCGGGCAGGACCTCGTCGGGCGCGCCATCATCTGGCTCCGCCTCGTCGGGCTCGGCCTCATCGGGCGCATCGTCGACAGGCGAGGGACGGATGTTCGGCACCGCGTCGTCCTCCGGCGGCAAGCGCCCCGCACGGAAGGCGGCATCCTCGGCGAACCAGGCCAGGTCGTCGTCGGTCGGCGCCAAAGCCGCAGCCACGGCGTAGGCGTCGGCGGCCAGGTCGAAGTCGCGCAGGGTGTAGGCCACCCTGCCCAGCCAGGTCCAGCCAAGACCCGAGCCGGGGTCCACGTTCACCACCGCCCGGAAGCGTGCCACCGCCTCCTCCAGCTCGCTTCGCTCGAAGGCGGCCACCCCGGCGGCGAAGTCGACGGCCGCGGCCGCGGTGGCCTGCGCGTCGCTGCCTCCCTCGGCTGCCTGGTAGGCGCTCTGCTGCTGGGCCAACTGCAGGAAGCTGCGGGCGTTGTCGTCGTCCGGACGCAACGACACGGCCGTGGCCCATGCCGTCTCCGCGGCCTCGAACAACCCCTGTTCCTGCCGCACCCTGCCCAACCAGGCCCAGGCCTCGGCGAAGGCGGGGCTGGCCTCCACGGCGGCCTCGAAGGAAGCCATGGCTTCGTCCGCCTCATCGGCCTCGTAGAGGTTCAGGCCGGCGAAGAAGGCCTCGGCTGCCGCGATGCCATGCTCCGCCTGGGTGCTTGCCTGTCGGAGGAAGAAGGCCCAGGTGGCCTCCTCGGGCCGTAACTCCACCGCGCGCTGGTAACGGACGACGGCCTCGGCCGGCATGGCCCGCTCCAAGGCCACCGCCCCGGCCCAGGCGTGCGCCTCGGCGAAGCTCGGCGCACGCTGCCTTGCCAGCTCGAAGCGCTCGGCCGCCGTCGGCAGATCGCCTGAGCGGTAGGCGGTCAGGCCTTCCTGGAAGGCAGCGCTGGCCTCTGGCCCGTAACGAGAGCCGATGTCGGCCTGGTCGAGGAAGAAGCGGGCGCCTGCATCGTCGGGCAGGAGCTCGAGCAGACGCCGCCAGTATGGCAGCGCACCCTGCGGGTCCTGGCGTTCCAGGCGCAGGCGGCCCACCCAGCGCAGCGCCTCCGGCTCGTCCGGCATGACCTCCAGCCAGCGCAGGTAGGCGTCCAAGGCGTCGTCGCTCGGTCCGTCGGCCTGGTAGCGCACGAAACCGAGGCCGGAGAAGGTCCGCCCGGCCAGCTCACGGGTACTGGGGCCGTCCGGCAGCAGGACCTCCCCGTCTGCCCAAGGATCGTCCGGCCGCGCAGCCGCCAGGTCCTCGGCCACGTCGGCAGCGCGCACCCACCAGCCCGTGAGGGCGTAGCTGCGCAACTGGACGCGCAGCACGGCCGGGTGGCCGGGGGCCGCGCGTTCCGCCGTGCGGACCGCCGCCAACAAGGGGGCCCAGGCCGGTGCGTCAGGGTGCCATGGCAACTCGGACACCACGGCTAGGGCCGCCAACCTGTCCAACTCCTGCCAGGCTGCCGCAGCAGCCGCGGGCAGGGGCGGATCGCCTGGCGCCAGGCCGGGTGCCGTCTGCGCCAGGGACGTGGGCAACCAGGCCCAGCAGGCGACGACCACACCAAGGAGTGCGGCCGCCCGGCGGAGGCGCCCGATACCAGACATACCCACAGTTTGTACCGCTTGGGGGATGAAGGGGGGATGCATGCGGGACGGTCGAGACGTCAGCCGGTCCGCACCCGGTTGGGTCTGAGTCCATCGCGTCGGGTTATCAGATGTGATAACCACAGGTCATAGGTCTGTCTAGCCCCATCCCGGCCAAGGTGCTCGAGTCCGCGGCGCGGCTGCAGGAGATCGCGCCGGACGCCGTGCTCGTGGGCGATGCAGCGGCGGCCTTCCATGCCGGGATGGGATTCCCTGACCGCTGGCTGGAGGACTTCCGTGAGGCCGCGGCGAAGCGAACCGTCTGAGGCGATGGCTCCGCGGGGCGCCGATGGGGCATGCCCTCAGTCAGGCATCTCCAGGTAGACGTAGGCCCAGTCGAAACCGCTGCCGTTGTCGCAGCTGCCATCCCCGGTCCAGTCGACGAGCACGGACTCGGTCGGCTCGTCCCAATGGTCGATCGCAAGGCGGATGGGCCGACGGGAGCCGTCGCTGCCCACGAGCGCCACGGAGACGCTGTAGGGGCCCACCGGCACGCCGTTCACGTCTTCGGTGTGCCTCGGGTCGATGGTGCGCGTGAACGGCGCGATGGTCGTACCGTCGATGAGCGGTCCGGTCGGCGTGAACGTGAACTCGAGCCGACCGCCGCTCGAGGCGTAGGCAGGCGCGTACATCGCGCGCAGCATGCCGCCGAAGTGCTCGTCGAGGCTGCGGAGGTCCTCGATGGGTCCGGAGAGCTGCAGGACGAAGTTGCGCACGACGCCATGGGTCGGCACGAAGGAGTCATAGTCGGTCGGGGATTCCATGCCCAGCCTCAGGCAAAGCTGCCGGCCGCCGTACTCCACGAAGGTCCAGGCCTTGGCGTTGTACGGCACGTCGATGAGCCCTTCGGCGACGTAGCGCCCGTTGGCGTCGGTGCGGATCTCGACCAGGCCGGTGGTGATCGCGGGCTGGATCCACACACGCGCACCGGCGATCGGACGGCCGTGCGTGTCGACGGCGGTGCCTGTGACGGTGCGAGGCTGAGAGCCGACAGGAGGCGTCGCCGGTCCCGGCGGGGACGGTTGCAGGGGCGGCTGGACAGGGGTCTGTCCTTGAGGGCCCGACCCGATCGCCGCGGCTTGTCCAGGCGTCGAGATCGAGAGGCGGTAACCGCCCGTCTCCCCCGGGTAGACGCTGGTGACGATCACCGTGTACTGCCCGGCGCTCGGCAAGGTGACCGAGAGCCGCGCGCCCAAGCCCATGCCGGGGCTGTCGTCTTCCTGCGCCAGCACCTGCTCGTTGGCGTCGATGACGATCAGGTAGGGATCGAACTCGCTGGAGCTGAGCTCGATCACGACCTCGTCACCGGCAGCGCCGACGAAGGTGATCCTGTCGAAGTACTCGCCCGAACTGAGCTGCTCGTCACCGGAACCAAGCCTGCCGGCACCGGCCGAAGCCACGCCGGCAACGCAGAAGGCGAGGACGAGAAGCATCACCACGAAGAACCGGACTGGCCTAGGAAGACCATCAGCCAAACCATGGACGACCGACCTGCGCAGGCGCCTGGTTGCGTGCATGCGCGGATGATACGTCCACGGTGAGCGCGGTCTATGGCAGGAATCACGCATGGGGACCCGCCGACCTGTCTCCCGGTCCACGCCCTCAGGAGACCCGCCTCATCATTATTGACATGTATGCTCAACGTTCTAGGGGGTCCCATGCCGAGTCAAGCGTCCCGAGCTCCGACCATCGCCGTCCTCTACGAGCATCCCGCCTGGTTCGAGCCCACCTTCGCCGAGCTGGAGCGGCGCGGCGCCAAGGTCGAGCGCTGGTTCGCGCCGGAGCACGCCTTCGACCCAAGCCGACAGGGGCTGCTTGACGTCGACCTCGTGCTCAACCGCATGAGCCCTTCGGCCTTCACCCGCGGCCATGGGCACGCCATCCCCTACACCACCGAGTTGTTGCGCCACCTGAGCGACATCGGCGCCAACGTGCTGCACGGCGCCTCGGTCTACGAGTACGAGTTCTCCAAGGCGCGTCAGGTGGGTCTGATGGCGCGGCTTGGCATCCCCCATCCCAGGTCGCGCGTCATCCACCACGCGTCCCAGGCGGCCGCCGCCGAGGGCCTGCGCTTCCCCGTCCTGGTCAAGCCCAACGTGGGTGGCAGCGGCGCAGGCATCCGCGCCTTCGACACGCCGGATGAGCTGGCTGAGGCCAGCCGCGCCGGCAGCATCGACCTGGGTCCAGACGGCATCGCCCTCGTGCAGGAGCGACTGACGCCGCGCGACGACCGCATCACCCGCGTGGAGGTGTTGGGTGGGCGCTTCCTCTACGCCATCGAGCTGGAGCTGGCCGGACCTGGCTCCTTCAACCTCTGCCCCGCCGACGTCTGCTGCATCCTCGACGCGACCGGCGCGCCGGTGGGCGAAGGCAGGATCCCGGTTCGCGGCGTGCAGCCACCTGCCGAGGTCATCCAAACCGTGCTGCGCCTCACCGAGGCCGCCGGCATCGAGGTGGGCGGGGTCGAGTACCTCATCGACGATGCCACGGGCGAGCCGGTGTACTACGACGTCAATGCCCTGTCGAACTTCGTGTCGGACGCGCCGACGGTGGTCGGCTTCGACCCGGTGCCCCGCTTCGTGGACTACCTGCTGGCGCGCGCCGGGCAGCCGCGGGAGGCCGTCGCGGCCTGAGGCGAGGCCCGCAACGGCTCCGCGCCCAGACGAGGGCCCCTCCTCAGCCTCCTGCCCTGCCCAGCACCCGCCGCCTGGCCGTCTCCAAGGCCGGGTCGAGACCGGCCGCCAGCTCGCTGGCCGTGGGGTTGGCCGCTGGCACGTCGGCCTGCAGACGGTCACCCGGAAGAGGCCTGCGCGAACGCGGACCGATGGCCCTGCCTTGCGGCAGGAGCAGGCGGTAGCCCTCGGCCAGCTCCGTTGCGCGGATGGTGTTCAGGCCACCGGCCGTCGGCGTGCCCACCAGGACCGCGCCCGCCAGCTCCGACAGGGCCAGCGCCAGGTACTCGGCGGCCGAGATGGTCTGCTCGTTCAGCAGCACCGCGATAGGTGGCCCCAGCCAGACGGGGTCGCCGCTGCGCGCCATGTCGCGCACCTCAGCCTCCCCATCGCTGAGGCTCAAGACGACGTCGGCGCTGCACAAGGCGGAGGCGATGCCGACGACGGCGGCCGGGTGACCGCCCAGACCGGAGCGGAGGTCGACCACCAGGCCACGGGCGCCGTCGTCGGCCATCTGCTTCAAGGCGGACCGCGCCTGCACAGCCACGTCCTTGGCTGGATCGGCCGAGGCGCTGAACCAGCGCACCGACAAGTAGCCCACCTCCTCCTCCATCCGGCGGGTGACGACCGCAGGCACCTCGCCTGGCTGCATGACCAGTCGGATGACCGCCGTCCCTCCTTCACGCTCGACCTGCAAGGAGAAGGCGGACCCAGCAGGCGCGGCGTAGAAGCGCAGCACCTCGGAGTTGGCCCGCCGCACCGGCAGGTCGTCGGCACTGATCACCACGTCGCCCTGCCGCAAGCCACTGGCATGGCCCGATCCACGCTCGTCCAGGTCCGCCACCGCCAGGCGCCCGTCGGGTTGGCGCCAGAGGAAGAAGCCAGGCGACGCCCAAGGCTCTCCGCTGGTCAGCGCCGCCATGCCTGCGGCGAAGGTGCTGGAGACCACGGCGGTGTGCGGCACGCCGGAGTCCCAAGCCATGGCCTGGTACACCGCCCACCATGGACCTTCATCCGGCAGCCTGGCCGTCAGCCAGGCGAGGTCCCGGTCCAGATCCTCGCCGAACCAGGCCGGCAGGGGCTCGGGAGCCACACCCCGCGACCGCGCCATCGCCTCCACGGCTGCTTGGCCGATCCGCCGCGGCTCGCTGGGGATGGGGCTCTGCTCCACCAGCGCACGGTAGACCACGTCCATCCACCTGCGGACATCCTCGCTGCTGTTCATGTCTCGTCGAGTATGGAGCGCCGACGGCCCCGGCGTCACCCCCTTCGGTTGACCCGCCCAGCGGCCCCGGTTAGCCTGAGCGGCCGACCCCCGCCTAGGGCTCCACGCCCATCGGTGGGCGGTTGCCCGGCCTTGCCCGGCACGTGCGCCGGTCAAACCAGGCGCCAAAGGAAGGACCCATGTTCCAGAGCCTAGGCGATCGCCTGCAGAACGTATTCGACGGCCTCCGAGGCCGCGGCAAGCTCAGCGAGGCCGACGTCAAGGCCGCCCTGCGCGAGGTGCGCGTGGCGCTGCTGGAGGCCGACGTCAACCTGGAGGTGGCCCGCGACTTCGTGGCCCGCGTCCAGGAGAAGGCCATCGGCAGCGAGACGCTGCTCTCGCTGAACCCCGACCAGCGCGTCATCGCCATCGTCCACCAGGAGATGATCGACATCCTGGGCGGCAAGACGGTGCAGCCGCTGCTCAAGAACGACGGCAACGTGTGGCTGCTCATGGGCCTGCAGGGCGCAGGCAAGACCACCACGGCAGGCAAGCTGGCCTACAAGTACAAGGCCCAAGGCCGCCGCCCGCTGCTGGTGGCAGCCGACACCCAGCGTCCCGCCGCCCGCGAGCAGTTGCGCCTGCTCGGCCAGCAGGTGGGCGTGCCGGTGCTGGAGGTGGCCGACGGCGAGCGCCCGGCCGACATCAAGCGCCGCCTCGACGCCGCCCTCAAGCAGGACTTCCGCGACCTGGTCATCGTCGACACCGCCGGCCGTCTGCAGGTGGACGAGCCCTTGATGCAGGAGCTGGTGGAACTGCGCGAGCTGCTCAAGCCCACCGAGCGGGTGCTGGTCATCGACGCCATGACCGGTCAGCAGTCGCTGCCGGTGGCGCGCACCTTCGACGAGCGCGTGGGCGTCAGCGGTCTCATCCTCAGCAAGATGGACGGCGACGCCCGCGGCGGCGCGGCCCTCTCGGCCAAGCACGTGACCGGCAAGCCCATCATGTTCGCCGGCATGAGCGAGAAGCTGGACGGCCTCGAGGCCTTCCACCCCGACCGCGTGGCCGGCCGCATCCTGGGCATGGGCGACGTGCTCACCCTGATCGAGAAGGCGCGCGCGCTGGAGGGCGATGAGAGCGAACTCGACGCCGGCAAGGGCTTGGGGGACTTCAGCCTGCAGGACATGCTCACCCAGATGCGCCGCATCAAGCAGATGGGCTCCTTCACCGACATGATGAAGATGATCCCCGGCGCAGGCAAGCTCATGCCCGCAGGCGCCGAGATCGACGAGCGCGAGATCGGCCGGGTGGAGGCCATCATCTCCTCCATGACCGACAAGGAGCGGCGCGACCCGCGGCTGCTCAACGCCAGCCGCCGCAAGCGCATCGCCAGAGGATCGGGCACCGAGGTGCAGGACATCAACCGGCTGGTGAAGAACTTCGAGCAGATGCGCGACATGATGAAGCGGATGGGCAAGCGGCCGCCAGGGCGCGGTGGACGACGAGGGCGCCTCGGCGCCTGAGGCGGGACCGGTTCCTCCTCCTCGGGCGGCTTCATCGTCGGGTCGCCACAGCTGCCATGGACAGCGACCCCCCGACCGTGTACCATCAGGGGCTGAGTACGACCCAGGTGCAGCATGGCGGTGCCACCGCCCGCAGTGCCACCGTCCCGCCCCACCTGAAGGAGAAGGAAGTCCAACCATGGTCAAGATCCGCATGATGCGCATGGGCGCCAAGAAGAACCCTCACTACCGCATGGTCGTGGTCGACGCTCGCGTCAAGCGCAGCGGCGACTACATCGAGTCGCTGGGTCACTACGATCCGCGCAACACCAGCGCCGAGCCCTTCAAGATCGACCCCGAGCGCGCCGCCCACTGGCTCAGCCAAGGCGCCCAGCCAACCGAGACCGCCCTGCGCCTGCTCGAACGCGCCGGTGTCGAGATCCCCGATGTGCAGGCCAAGCGCGCCCGCAGCTTCACCGCCCGCCACCAGGCCGCCGCGGCCGCGAACCAGGCCTGAGCCAAGCCCCGATGCCGCGCGAGCTGGTCGTCTACCTGGCCCAGAACCTGGTCGCCGACCCTGACGCCCTCGAGGTGCGTCAGGCCACCGACGAACGCGGGGGCTTGCGCATCGAGATCCGCTGCGCCCAGGAAGACACCGGCCGCCTGATCGGTCGCGGCGGACGGGTCATCAACAGCATCCGCACCCTGGCCCGAGCCACCGCCGACGGCCGCCAGCGTGTCGACGTCAACCTGATCGAGTAAGGCGGGCACCGCAGCGGTGTCCTCCGGTCCGCCCAACCCTCCACGAACCACGCCTGCCGCCGCCCCGCCAGACGGCTGGCGCGAGCTGGCGCAGTTGGGCCGTCCCTTCCAACTCCGTGGCGCCCTCAAGGCGCGACCCACCGGTCCGGCCGCCGCCCACGCCTTGCAGGCGCTGGCCGAACGAGGCGCCGAGGTATGGCTCAGTGAGCTGGGCGCCATCCGGCTACGCGAGGCGCGCAGCACCGGCCCCGGCCTGATCCTCGCCTTCCAGGGCATCTACAGCCCCGAACGTGCCCGGCCCCTGGTCAACCGCAGCCTCTGGGCCGACCCGGCCAGCCTGCCTGCTGCCGCCGACGAGGAAGCCGGCATCGATATCGACCTGCTCCAAGGCGCGCCCGTCCGCGTGGACGGCGCCGACTACGGCCGCGTCGTCAGGGTGGTGCCCGGCGCCCAGGACCTGCTGCTGGTCGAGGGTCCCAACGGCGAGCGCTGGCTGCCATGGGCCGCGCCCTACCTGGACTGGGACGGCGAGGCCGTGGTGCTCACCGACCCGCCTCCCGGCCTGCTCGACGACGACTGAGCGGCGCGGAGGACCTGCCATGCGCTTCACCGTCTACACCCTCTTCCCCCAGCTGATCGAGGCATGGAAGGGCGAGGCCCTGCTCGGCCGCGCCATCGACCGCGGGCTGCTGGAGCTGGAGGCCCGCGACCTGCGGCGCTTCGCCGGCAACCGCACGGGCAGGGTGGACGACGCGCCATACGGCGGTGGCGCTGGCATGGTCATCCGCGTGGACGTGGCCGCGGCCGCCGTCGAAGAAGCCCGCGCCGACGACCCGCCGCCCGACGAGGTGCTGCTGCTCTCCCCCGCCGGCAAGCCGCTCACGCAGCGCATGGTGGAGGAACTGGCGACCAAGCGGCACCTGATGCTGCTCAGCGGCCGCTACGAGGGCTTCGACGCCCGCGCCGAGGCCATGGTGGACCGCGAGGTCTCCATCGGTGACTTCGTGCTGATGGGTGGGGAGCTGCCTGCGCTGTGCCTGGTGGAGGCCGTGGCCCGGCTGTTGCCTGGCGTGCTTGGCGACGCCGACAGCCACCGTCAAGACTCCTTCACCACGGGCCTGCTGGACCACCCCGAGTACACGAGGCCTCTGAGCTACCAGGGCAAGGAGGTGCCGGAGGTGCTGCGCTCAGGGCACCATGCCGAGGTGGAGCGCTGGCGCAGGCGCGAGGCGCTGCGCCGCACGCTGGAACGGCGACCCGACCTGTTGCAGCATGTCCAGCTCAGTGAAGAGGATCGGCGCTGGCTGGACGAGCTGGTCGGACAGTAGTCCCCTCCACCGATCCCTCCACCGATGGAGACGAGCCCGGCCACCAGCGTGGCCGGGCTCGTTCATGGACCTCGATGCTCTGGGAGCGACCGGGGGCGCTTACTGCAGCCTTGCAGCCACCGCTTCGGTGATGTCGAGGCCGTCCTGCGCGTAGACCACCAAGCCGGTCTCCTCGGCCGAACGGATGTCGAAGACCATGGTGATGCCGTTCTCCTGCGCCACAGCAGCGATGGCGGCGTTCACCGCTTCCATCGCAGGCTGCACGGCTGCGAGGATGTCGGCCTCCCAGCGGGTGCGCACCGTCTCGTAGCTGGCGATCAGCACGCCGTAGAGCTCTTCGTCCTCGGCCGTGAAGCCGACGGTGTTGGCCTTGTTGACCAGGGTCTGGATCTGGCGCTGCAGGTCGCTGATCTCGGTGAAGGCCAGCTCCTCGAGCTGGGCGCCGGCCTGCCCAGCCGGGTGAAGGCGGATCAGTTCGTCGGAGTGGACCAGCGCGATGCGCGCCTCAGGCTGTTGGGCGCCGAGTTGGGAGCCCAGGACGAGGGCGACGATCAGCGCGGGGAGCAAGGTCAGGGTGAGTCTCTTCATGGCGACAGGAAGCCTAGCACGGGCGCCATGAGAAGCCATCCGAGGCTTCGACCGAAGACCGGAGCGGATGCGCGCTCAGTCCAGCCCCATCCGGGCAGCCACGGCGTCGGTGATGTCAAGGCCCTCCTGGACGTAGACCACCAGGCCGGTCGCGTGCGCTGCGCCGATGTCGATGACCATGGTGATGCCGTTCTCCTCGGCCACCGCACGGATGGCCGTGTCAACAGCCTCCTTGGCCGGTTCGGCCGCGGCCTGGATGTCCGCCTGCCAGCGAGCGCCGACGGTCTGGTAGCTGGTCGTCAGCACACCGAACAGCTCCTCTTCTTCTGGCGTCAGGCCGCCGGCGTTACCCCTCGACTGCAGATCGAGGAGCTGCCGCTCGAGGTCGCCGATCTCGGCGATGGCCAGTTCCTCCAGCTCAGCTGCAGCGCGCCCAGCCGGGTGCAGCCACAGCAGGTGATCGGCATCGACGAGGCCGATGCGCGTTGCAGGCTGTTGGGCGCCGAGTTGGGAGCCGAGCACGAGGGCCACCAGCAGGGCCGGGATCAGGGTCAGGGTGAGTCTCTTCATAGCGTCGGGGAGGCTAGCACGGGCACGATGAGAAGCCATCCGCCATGCCTAGAACCCTCTCATCCATCCCAACGTCGGCGCGCTACAGCCCATGACCATCGCCTGGATCGCCCTCGTGGCGGTGGTCGGCTCGCTCATCGGTAGCTTCGCCAACGTGGTGGTCTACCGCTGGCCGCGGGGCGAGTCTGTGGTGTTCCCCCGCTCGCGCTGCCCCAAGTGCGGCCACGTCCTCGAGCCGCTCGACCTGGTACCGGTGCTGTCCTGGCTGTTCCTGCGCGGCCGCTGCAGGCACTGCGGCGCGCCGGTCTCCGCCCGTTACCCGCTGGTGGAGGCCGGCTTCGCGCTTGGCTTCGGCCTCATCGCATGGGCCTACCCGGTGGAGGTCAACGGCCTCGGCCTGCTGGTGCTGCTGACCCTCTTCTCCATGCTCAGCATGGCCGCGCTCATCGACTTGGACACCTACCTGCTGCCTGACCGCCTCACCCTGCCCGCCATCCTCATCGGGGTGTTGGGCGCCTACCTCTATGCACCGGGTCGCGGCCTGCCGACACCGCTGGAGGCCGCCATCGGCGCCGCCGTCTCGGCCGGCGTGCTGGTGCTGATCAACCGTCTCGGCGGCCTTGTGCTGCGGCGCTTCCAGGACACGGAGGAGCGGTTGTGGCCCTTCTCGCTGGACGCCGTCAACGTGGCGGCCGTGGCCGGCGTGGTCGGCGGTTGGCTGTGGGGACTGGTGGCCGGCGGCCTGCAGGTGCTGGCCAGCACCCTGCTGCGCCGTCCTGTGCGCCTTCCCGAGCCTGCCATCTACCTGCTGTGGCTGGTGGGCATCGTGCTGGTGAGCGCCGGCTGGACCGCAGGCTGGGGTGTCGGTGTGGTCGAGGCGCTCACAGGCACGCTGGTGGGCGCCGGCACCTTGGCGGTGCTCGGCGCCTGCTGGTGGTGGGTCGTCGACATGGTCAAGGGTGGAGGCAAGCCGGCGCAGGACGAGGCGGGCAACCCCGAGGACGACGAGGGCGAGCCGGTGGCCATGGGCTTCGGCGACGTGAAGCTGGCCGCCGTCCTTGGCGCATTGCTGGGTTGGCAGGCCTTCCTGGTCGGCTTCCTCTTCGCCGTCCTGCTAGGCGCCGTGCTCGGCCTGGTGCAGCGGGCCATGGGCGGCTCTCGCTTCGTGCCTTTCGGGCCCTACCTCGTGCTCGGCGGTTTCCTGGCCTGGGTGGTCGCCGGACCGGTCCTGAACTGGTACTTGACGCTGCTCGGTGTCTGATAGCATCGCGCGTTGTCGCTGCCGCAGGCGGTGGCTTGCAAGGCGAAGCGAGCAACGAACGACAGACGGAGGCCGGAGGCGCCACCGTCTCGCTAGCGAGAGGCATCCCATGGACCTGACCATCGTCGAAAGCCTGCGTGGCCGCGACCTGCTGTCCCTATCCGACTTGGACCGAGCCGAGTTCCGCGGACTGCTCGACAGCGCCCTGTGGCTGAAGCGGGCATGGAAGGTGAAGGAACGCCCCAAGCCGCTGGCCGACAAGACCATCGCCATGATCTTCGAGAAGCAGTCCCTGCGCACCCGGTCCACGTTCGACATCGCCATGGTGCAGCTCGGTGGCCACTCCGTGCTGCTGTCGCAGAACTACATCGGCTGGGGTGTGCGCGAGACCATCAAGGACGTGGCCTACAACCTCGAGCGTTGGGTGGACGGCATCATGGCCCGCACCTACGGCCACGACACCCTGACGCAACTGGCCGAGCACGCCGACGTGCCGGTCATGAACGGCCTCTCCGACCTGCAGCACCCCTGCCAGCTGCTGGCCGACTACCTCACGCTCAAGGAGACCTTCGGCGAGCTGGAGGGCCTGAAGGTGGCCTTCGTCGGCGACGGCAACAACGTCTGCAACTCGCACATCGAGGCCGCCGCGCTGGCCGGCAGCCACCTGACCATCGCCTGCCCTGAAGGCTTCGATCCGGACGCCACCGTGCTGGAGCAGGCCCGCGCGGCCGGCGCCGATGTGCGCATCGTGCGCGACCCGCGCGAGGCCGCCGAGGGGGCAGACGCGCTCTACACCGACGTGTGGATCTCGATGGGCCAAGAGGACGAGACCGAACGCCGCAGAGCGGCCTTCGCGGGCTACACCATCACGCCAGAATGGTTCGGCGCCCTGTCCGAGCGCGGCGTGTTCATGCACGACCTGCCCGCACACTATGGTGAGGAGTGCACCGAGGAGGCCGTCTACCACCCCCGTTCGGTGGTCTTCGAGCAGGCGGAGAACCGCCTGCACGCCCAGAAGGGCGTGCTCTTCCAGCTCCTGCAGGAGGCATGAGATGACCGTCAGCGTCGCCGTCCTCGGCGCCAGTGGCTACGCCGGCGCCGGCCTCATCGAGCGCCTGAGACGCCATCCTCAGGTGCACCTGTCGGCCGTGTCATCCCGCCAGTACCTCGGCCAGAGCGTGTCGGCCGCCTGGCCGCACCTGGCCGGACTGCTCGACCTGCGCTTCGTCGACACCGACGACGCCATCGCCGCCGCCGAGGTGGTGTTCTGCGCCACGCCCCACGGCGCCACCGCCCCCATGGTGGCCGCCATCCGCCAGGCAGGCAAGGAGGCTGTCGACCTCTCCGCCGACTTCCGCCTCGACGCGGCCACCTACGAGACCTGGTACGGCAAGCATCCCTTCCCCGACCTGATCCCCTACGCCGTCTACGGACTGCCTGAGCTGCACCGTGGCGAGATGCGGGGCGCCGGCATCGTCGCCAGCCCAGGCTGCAACGCCACCGCCGCCACCTTGGCGCTGGCACCGCTGGCCGCTGCCGGCCTGCTGGGACCGCACCCCGTCGCCACCATCGTCACGGGCATCTCCGGCGCCGGCCGCGGCCTCGACCTCGGCCTGCACTACACCGAGGCAGACGAGAACGCCCGCGCCTACAAGGTGGCTGGCACCCACCGCCACAGCGGCGAGATCGAGGTCAACCTCGGCCGGGTGGTGAAGCAGGGCAAGGACACGCTCAGCCACGGCCCGCGCGAACCCGTCACCGTGGCCTTCAACCCGGTGCTCGTGCCCATGGCCCGCGGCATCCTGGCCACCACCGTCACCCACCCTGGCCGCAGCGACCTCAGCGACGCCGGCCTGCTCGAGCTGTATCGGAACTTCTACCTGGACGACCCGCTGGTGCACGTGCAGGAGGATCTGCCGCAGACCAAGGCGGTGACGGGCTCCGACCGTGCGCTGCTGAGCGTGCGCTTCGATGCGCGCGCCAACGCGGTGGTGGCCTTCTGCGCCATCGACAACCTCGGCAAAGGCGCCGCCGGCCAGGCGGTGCAAGCCTTCAACCTCGCCCAAGGCTGGGAAGAGACCACTGGTCTGCGCCTGGAAGGACATTGGCCATGAGATTGCCCCCTGGTTTCCGCGCCGCCGGCGTCCGCGCCGGCATCAAGGAGTCGGGCAAGCCCGACCTGGGCCTGGTCGTCGGCGACGGACCACTGGTCTGGGCGCTGGCCTCCACCGAGAACCAGGTCAAGGCGCCATGCGTGGTGCGCAACCGTGCCCGCGCCGCCTCGCAGCGCCCGGTGCAAGCCCTGGCCGTCAACGCGGGCAACGCCAACAGCGCCAACGGTGACGCCGGCTCATGGGACAACGAGGACTTCGCCGGCGCCGCGTCGTCGGCCTTGTCGCTGGGGCGCGTGCAGGAGGTGCTCACCGCCTCCACCGGCATCATCGGTCGGCGCATGCCCATGGACAAGGTGCGGGCCGGCCTGGTGCAGGCGGCGGCCGCCCTCAGCGACGAGGTGGACGACTTCGCGCATGCCATCCTCACCACCGACCTGGTGGTCAAGATGTCGGCCGTGCAGCTGGCCTCCGGCGCCCGCCTGGTCGGCGTGGCCAAGGGCTCCGGCATGATCCACCCCAACATGGCCACGCTGCTGGCCTTCGTGTTCACCGACGCCCTGGTCGAGCAGGAGCTGCTGCGCGAGATCTGGGCTCGCGTGGTGCGCCGCAGCTTCAACCAGATCACGGTGGACGGCGACACCTCCACCAACGACATGGCCATCGTGCTCTCCAGCGGCCGCACCTACGCCGCCCCCGACGACCTGGAAGGCGCATTGGAGGCCATGGCCGTCTCGCTGGCCAAGCAGGTGGCCAGGGACGGCGAAGGCGCCACCACGCTCATCACCGTGACGGTGAAGAGCGCCCGCACCGAGGACGAGGCCATGCGCGCCGCCCGCTCGGTGGCCGGTTCCAGCCTGGTCAAGGCCGCCGTGCACGGCCGCGACCCCAACTGGGGGCGCATCCTCTCGGCCATCGGCCAGTCCGGCGCCATCGCCGACCTAGGCCGCCTCACCATCAAGATGCAAGGCACCGAGGTCTACCGAGGGCAGCCACAGCCTTTCGACGAGAGCGCCTTGTCCCAGGCGCTGCGCTCGGCCGACGTGGCCATCGAGGCCGATCTGGGCGCAGGTGAAGCCGAGGGCACGGCATGGGGTTGCGACCTGTCCGCCAAGTACGTGGAGATCAACGCCGACTACAGCACCTGATCGCAAGGTCCTCAAGAGGGTGCTTGACGGCGCGATGTGGCATACATATAGTACCTATGCTATCGTTCGTATAGGGGGTACTGTGAATCTACGCAGTGAGACTGCCACCATCGCGCTCGACGTGCACGGCCTGCAGATGAGGTACGGCAGCAAGGACGTGCTGACCGGGGTGACCTTCTCGGCACGGCGCGGCGAGGTGCTGGTCCTGCTTGGGCCCAACGGTGCAGGGAAGTCGACCATGATCGAGATCCTCGAGGGCTTCCGCATGCGCTCGGCGGGTGAGGTGTCCGTCCTCGGGAGCGATCCCGCGCGAGGCGACGAGACGTGGCGGGCCCGGCTCGGCGTGGTGCTGCAGTCATGGCGCGACCACGGGCAGTGGCGCGTGCGTGAGCTTCTCGCCTATCAGGCGCGGTTCTACGCCCCCTTCGCCACGGCCGAGGTGGCGCGGCCGTGGGACGTGGACGAGCTCATCGACATCGTCGGCCTGTCGAAGAGTGCGAACGCCAAGGTCATGACCTTGTCTGGTGGACAGCGCCGCCGTCTCGATGTCGCCATCGGGATCGTGGGTCGCCCGGAGATCGTCTTCCTTGACGAGCCCACCGCGGGCTTCGATCCGCACGCGCGTCGCGAGTTCCACGATCTCCTGCATCGACTGTCGGACTTCGAGGACACGACCATCCTGATGACCACCCACGACCTGGACGAGGCCCAGAAGATCGCCGATCGGATCCTCGTGCTCGACGGGGGACGGATCGTGGCCGACGGCAGCGTCGACCAACTCGCCCGCGAGCTCACGACCGCCGCCGAGGTGCGCTGGACCTCGGGTGGGCAACGCCACGTGCACGCCGTGCGCGAGGGCGATCCGGCCGACTTCGTCCGAGAGCTGCTGGCCAAGCATGATGACGTCAGCGAGCTCGAGGTGCACCGAGCGAGCCTAGAAGACAGCTACATGGCGCTGGTCCAGCGCGCCGAGTCCGGCCGTGGCGTGAAGCCCGGCACGGCATCCGACGAGCCATCCTCCAGGACCCCCGAGGTGCAGGCATGACCACCACGACCGCACAGGGCGCCCGCTGGGCCGCCGTCCAGGCCGGGCTCTCCCGCGGCTGGATCGAGACCCGTCAGGCCTCCGTCTTCAGTTACCTGCTCCTACCGGCCATCGTCGTGGTTCTACTGCTGGTCTTTCGCGAGAGGACCGTGCCCGGCACGGACTTCCTCGTCGGGGCCATGTTGCTGCCTGGCTTCCTGGCTTTCGCGATCGCCTCCGGCGGCTTCGTCGGACCGCTGGCCCCCATCGCCGCCGACATGGAAGACGGCACGCTCCTGCGCGCCAAGGCCACGCCGAACGGGATGCTCGCTTACCTCGTCGGCAAGATCG
>CAYXJZ010000043.1:0-27562 GCA_964465355.1 uncultured bacterium
CGACCAGTCGCCCATCGGCCGCACCCCGCGCTCCAACCCGGCCACCTACACCGGCATCTTCTCCGACGTGCGCGACCTCTACACCCGGGCGCCGGAGTCGCGCAAGCGCGGCTACAAGCCAGGTCGTTTCTCCTTCAACGTCAAGGGCGGCCGCTGCGAGGCCTGCAAGGGCGACGGCACGGTCAAGGTGGAGATGTACTTCCTGCCCGACGTCTACGTGCCATGCGAGGTCTGCAAGGGCGCGCGCTACAACCGCGAGACGCTGGAGGTGAAGATCCGCGGCAAGTCCATCGCCGACGTGCTCAACATGACGGTGGACGAGGGCCTCGGCTTCTTCGAGAACATCCCAGCGGTGGCGCGCAAGCTGCAGCTCATGCAGGACGTCGGCCTCGGCTACGTGCGCATCGGCCAGCCCTCCCCCACCCTCTCCGGTGGCGAGGCCCAGCGGGTGAAGCTGGCATCGGAGCTGGGCAAGCGCTCCACCGGCAAGACCCTCTACATCCTGGACGAGCCGACCACCGGCCTGCACTTCGAGGACACCAGGCGCCTGCTCGACGTCCTGCACCGCCTGGTGGACGCAGGCAACACCCTGCTGGTCATCGAGCACAACCTCGACGTCATCAAGACGGCCGACTGGGTCGTCGATCTGGGCCCCGACGGCGGCGCACGCGGCGGCACGCTGGTGGCCAGCGGCACGCCGGAAGACCTGGCCAGGCATCCGACGAGCTCAACAGGGCAGTTCCTTCGCCGCATGCCCGATCTGGCGGCGCGTCTGGGCAGCGACCAAGCGGTAGCATGACCTCCGTGATCCGCCTGGCGCCCGAGCCGCAACGCACCATCATCGGGATCTTCCTGGTGTTGGCCGCCGTGGTGGCGGCCGTCGCGCCACTGCCCTTGTCGCTGCGCTCCGCGCTCATCGTCCTGCTGGCCTACTTGGCCTTCGCCAACGGCGGCATGCCATACGCCTACCTGGCCGCCTTGGCTGCCCCTGCGCTCGGCCTGGTGGCCGGCGACCCTGGCTGGCTGGTCATGCTGCCGGTGGTGCTCTCAGGCAACCTGCTGGCCATGCTTGGTTTGGAGTTCAGTTGGCGCTGGCCGGCGCTCTTGGTCTCACCCGCCTTGTTGGTGCTGCCTGCCGCCTTCGTGCGGATCATGGCGCAGCGTGAGCTCTTCGCCGTGGACTTGCCTTGGGACGACGGCAGCGGGGCCTGGGTGGCCCTGCACCTGTTGGTGGCGGTGTTCGGCGTGCTCATCGCCCTGCTGATCGACAGGCGGCGCGGCCAGCCGGAGGGCGCTGCAGGCAGCGGTGCAAGAGGCGGCCTCCGCGGCCTCGTCGGCGGCAGCGCAAGGGAGCGCGCCCGCCGCGTCGCCCCGCCCAAGGGCGCGCCTCGCGCCTAAGGGAGGGCCGTCGCCCATGACAGGAGCCGAGACGGGACAGGGGGCGCCACGCGCTGCCAAGGAAGCCTGGCTGCATGAGCCGACCCCGCGTCCTGTGCGCCGCTGGCCACCGCCCTTCTACAGCTTCGCCGCCACCCTGGTGCGCTACATCCTGGTCATCTTCTATGGGCTGCGCGTGTACGGCAGGGAGAACGTGCCGAGGCATGGCGGCTGCGTCGTGGCGAGCAACCACTTCTCCAGCTGGGATCCGCCGGTGGTGGGCGTCTCCACGCCGCGCGAGATCCACTTCATGGCCAAGCGTGAGCTCTTCGAGCACTGGGTGCTGCGCCGTGTGCTCAGGGGCCTGCGTGCCTACCCGGTCGACCGCTCTCGCAACGACGTCGGCGCCATGAAGGAGTCCTTCCGCCGGCTGGAACGGGGTTACGCCATCGGCATCTTCTTCGAGGGCACCCGCAACGTGTCAGGTGACGCCGAGGCCCGCGGTGGCGCCGCCTTCCTCGCTGCCCGCGCCGGTGCGCCGCTGGTCCCTGCCGCTGTCTGGCGCGATGGCCGCCGCTTCAGGGTGGCCTTCGGTCCGCCGCTGAGCGCCAGCGGCCGTTCACGTGAGGAGATCGACCGGCTCACCGAGGAGCTGCGCTTGGCGGTGGACGCGCTCCTACCCGTCGGCGCCAAGGAGCGACGAAGCACGACCTGAACGGGATCCGTTGGCTGTCCCACGGCCCATGACCTCACGACCCGCGTCCAGGTCGCGTTCCGCGTGTGATGAATCCAACGAACGCCGTCACACACTTGCCTAAGGCCTATCACCATGCTAGAGTCCGTCCAAGACGCAATCTGAACTGGAGGTACGTCATGGCCAAGCAGAAGACTGTTTCCAAAGCGGACCTGGTCGATCTGGTGACCGATAAGACTTCCTTGAAGAAGAAGGACGTCAAGGAAGTCATGGATCACCTGCTCGATCAGATCGGCAGCAACCTGGACAAGGGCAACAAGGTCCAGCTCACCGGCTTCGGCACCTTCGAGGTCCGCAAGCGCAAGGCCCGCACCGGCGTCAAGCCCGGCACCACCGAGAAGATCAAGATCCCGGCCAGCAAGTACCCGGCCTTCAAGCCAGGCAAGGGCCTCAAGGAATCCGTCAAGAAGTAAGCGCCTCTCTGCGCTCATGACGGGCGGCCTTCGGGCCGCCCGTTCCATTGGGGCAGGTGGAGGGACCGTCCATCGTCTAGAGTGGCGTCATGAGCCTCCTCGACGTCATCGGTCCGGTGATGGTCGGGCCTTCCTCGAGCCACACCGCCGGCGCCTGCCGCCTGGCGCTGCTCGCGCGTCGCGCCTTGTCAGGGCAGCCGCTGAAGGCCCGCTTCACCCTGCACGGCTCCTTCGCCAAGACCGCCCGTGGCCACGGCACCGACCTGGCGCTGGTGGCTGGCACCCTTGGCGCCTTCCCGGACGACGCCATGATCCCCCGCGCCTTCGAGGCGGCTGCCGAGGCCGGCCTTGCCTACGAGTTCCATACCGCCGACTTGGGCGACGTCCACCCCAACACGGTGCGCATCGAGCTGCAGGGCGATGACGAGGCCCTGACCGTGGTGGGCTCGAGCCTGGGCGGCGGGCTGGTCAAGATCTTCGAGGTCAACGGCTTCCGCATCGACTTCAGCGGGGCTCAGCACACCCTGCTGATCCAACACCACGACACACCAGGGGTCATCGCCACCGTCGCCAGGGTCATCGCCGACGACCTGGTCAACATCGCCGCCCTCGTCTGTGCCAGGCGCAAGCGCGGTGGTGAGGCCATGATGTCCGTCGAGGTCGACCGGCCGCTGTCCCCTGCCGCCTTCGCCTACCTGGCGCAGCTGCGCTACGTGAGCTGGATGCGGCAGCTGCCAGAGGTCATGCGGGGCGAAGAGCCCGGCGTCGCTGACGACACCGCGGCCTCAGCCGCGGCCGAGGAGGACGGCGGATGAGCCACGGTCCCATGACGCTCGCCGACCTGGCCGCCTACCAAGGACCCGCTTCCGAGGCCGTCCTGGCCGAGGAGACCACCGACGAGGCGGAACGCGCCGAGCTGCTCGAAGGCCTGCGCGGCAGGCTGATCGAGATGCGCGACTGCGTGGCCCGCGGCCTGGTCAACGACGCCCCCAGCCGCACCGGCATGGTGGGCTGGAACGCCAAGACCCTGTGGGGTGCAGGCGACGTGTTGCAGGCCTCGCTGCTCAAGCGGGTGCAGGCCTACGCCATGGCGGTCAACGAGGAGAACGCCCGCATGGGCCGCATCGTGGCCGCGCCGACGGCCGGCTCGGCCGGCACCGTGCCTGGCGCCTTGCTCGGCGTGGGCGATCACCTCGGCCTCAGCGACGATCAGCTGCTCGGTCCCCTCGCCTTGGCGGCCGGCATCGGCAAGGTCATCTCGCGCTCCATGTTCATCGCCGGCTCCACCGGCGGCTGTCAGGCCGAGATCGGCGCTTCGGCGGCCATGGCGGCCGCGGCCGTCACCGAGGTCATGGGTGGGGACGCGTCCGCCTCCGTTCACGCCGCCGCCATGGCTCTGATGAACACCATCGGCCTGGTCTGCGATCCGGTCGGCGGCTACGTCGAGGTGCCATGCGTGTCCCGCAACGCCTTCTACTCGGTGCACGCTGTGGCTTCGGCCCAGTTGGCGCTGGCAGGCGTCACCTCCCCCATCCCGCCTGACGAGGTGATCCAGGCCATGGCCTCCGTCGGCCGGATGCTGCCACCCGAGCTGCGTGAGACCGGCGAGGGCGGGGTGGCAGACACCCCGACAGGGCGGCGCATCGCGTTGTCGATGGCACGCTGAACCCCACTCGCTCGGGGTTGTGACCCTGCGCCACCCTCGCTCGTGAAAAAAAGTGCATACTGGTTGGTGCTGAGGGGGTACGCATGACACGAGCACCCAACCGAGTGGTGGTGGTCGGCGCCGGCTTCGCTGGGCTCAACGTGGCCAAGGCCCTGCGGGGCGCGCCTGTCGAGCTGACGCTGATCGACCAGCGCAACTACCACACCTTCCAACCGCTGCTCTACCAGGTGGCCACCGCCGCCATGGACGCTGGCGACGTGGCCCATCATGTGCGCGACGTGCTGCACCGCCACCGACAGGCTCGTTTCCGCCTCGGCTGCGTGCTGGGCATGGATCTTGGCGCCAAGGAGGTCCTGCTGGCCGATGGCGAACGCCTGCCGTACGACCAGCTGGTGCTGGCACCCGGCGCCGTCTACCACGACTTCGGGGTGCCCGGTGCTCATGAGCACGCCTTCGTCCTCAAGAGCGTGGCCGAGTCGGTGGCCTTGCGAAGCCATCTGCTGCGCTGCTTCGAGCGCGCCGCCCGCGACGCTAGCGAGATCGACAAGGGCATCCTGACCGTGGCCATCGTCGGTGGCGGCCCCACCGGCGTGGAGATGGCGGGCGCCCTGGTGGAGCTGCTCGACCGCGTCCTTCCCAAGGACTTCCCCGAGCTGGACCTGAGCCGCGCCAGGGTGGTCCTGCTCGAGGCCGCCGGCCAGGTGCTCAGCCCCTACCACCCCAACAGCCAGCGCTACGTCGAGCAGGTGCTGCGCCGACGCGGCGTCGACCTGCGCCTCGGCACGGCGGTGGCCGAGGTGCGGGCCGACCGCCTGATCCTGCAGGGTGGCGAGGAACTGCCGTACGGCACCCTGCTATGGGCGGCCGGCGTGCGCGCCCATCCCCTCGTCGAGGCGCTCGGCGTGCCCCTCGACCGCGCGGGGCGGGTGCCCGTCAACGCCGACCTGTCGCTGCCCCAGCATCCGGATGTATGGGTGGTGGGCGACGCGGCCGGTCCGATCGGCTCTGGCCGCACGTTCCCGCAGGTGGCTCAGGTCGCCATCCAGCAGGGCAAGCGGGTGGCCAAGAACGTGGTCGCCCGCGGCCAAGGCCGGCCCACCACCGACTTCCGCTACCGTGACTTCGGTCAGATGGCCATCGTCGGTCGTTCTGCTGGGGTGGCCGAGCTGTCACCCGCCCTGAGCGGCCTGCGGATGCGCGGCTTCCTCGGTTGGCTGGCCTGGCTCTTCATCCACCTGGTCTACCTGCCTGGCCACCAGAACCGCCTACGCGCACTGCTAGGTTGGGCCTACGAGTGGCTGACCTACGACCGCCATGCGCGCCTGATCCTCGAGCCGATGGAGCGTGATCTCGACCGGGCGGCTGCGCCACAGGTCCCCAAGCCACCCCGCGTCCCCACCACCCCACCACCGACGGGTTAAGGTCCCGCCATGGCCATCGGCCCCTCCTTCATCCAAGAAGCACTCGAGGTGGCGCACCGCGCCGCCGACGCCGCCGCCCGCATCCACCGCGCCCATGCAGGCGCCAGCCTCGAGCTGGGCACCAAGACCAGCTTCAGCGACCTGGTGACGGTGGTGGACGGGCTGTCCGAGCAGGCGATCCGCGCCGAGGTGGCTGCCGCCTTCCCCGACCACGTCGTCCTCGGCGAGGAGGGCGGCCAGGGTGAGGGCGACGCGCGCTTCCGCTGGATCGTCGATCCGCTGGACGGCACGGTGAACTACGCCCACGGCTTCCCGGTCTACTGCACCTCCATCGCCCTGGAGGTGGACGGCCAGGTGGTGGTGGGGGTGGTGCTCGACACCGCCCGCGGCGAGCGCTTCTCCGCCACCCTCGGGGGCGGAGCCACACGCGACGGCGCCCCCATCCATGTCAGTCCCACCACTACGGTGCAGGAGGCCATGCTGGCCACCGGCTTCCCCTACCGAGGCGAGACCATGAGCCAGAACCTGGACATCCTCGCCAAGGTGCTGCCGCTCGCGCGCGCGGTGCGGCGGCCAGGCGCCGCCGCCCTCGACCTGTGCAACGTGGCATGCGGCCGTTTCGACGCCTACTGGGAGCTGAGCATCAACCCATGGGACGTGGCCGCCGGCATGCTCATCGTGCGCGAGGCAGGCGGCAGCGTCACCGGGCCAGACGGCGCTCCCTACCGCTGGGACGACAAGGGCATGGTGGCAAGCAACGGCCATCTGCACATGCGCATGCTCGACCTCCTTGGCCTGAGCAAGCTGCAGGCGCAGGGCTGACCGACCCCGACCAGCGAGCTCAGTCGGGCGGGCCGGCGAAGCCGACGTCGGTGCCGTAGGAGAGGATCTCCTCGATGGGACGCCGCAGCCGTTCGCGCGGCGGCTCGTTCTCGGTGTCGGGGTAGCCGATCACCAAGCCGGTCACCACCTGCATGCCATCGGGGACGCTCAGCTCTTCGGTGATGCTCTCTCGTTCGATCCCGCCGATGACGTGCACGGCCAAGCCAAGCGCGTTGGCCTGCACGGTGAGCTGGCCGGTGGCAAGCCCTAGGTCATGGAAGGCGATCGGCAGGGCATCCGGCTTGGGTCGTGGCACGAAGGTGAGCACAAGGACCGGCGCCGACTGGGCCCATAGCTGGTTGCCCGGACGCAGCCAAGCCAGCAGGCGTCGGTAGTCGTCCGGTTGCTCCTTGGTCGCCACCAGGAAGCGCCAGGGTTGGCGGTTGCCACTGGACGGCGCCCAGCGCGCCGCCTCGAAGATGGCGTCAAGCGCCTCCCGCGGCACGGGTCGGTCGGAGAAGGCCCTGCGACTGCTGCGGTCCTGGATCAGTGGGTGGAGGTTCAAGTGGGTTGGGTCCTCTCCTCGGCATGCCCCGGCGCCGAGGCCGGGAGGTGGTGTCGGATCTCGTCCTGTTCTACGTCGCTGAAGCCAGCCTGGTCCCAGCTCATCGCCCACAACCGGTCGGCCGCACCCGGCCGCCTTGCGCCATGCGCCATGGGTCGCGGCCGCCGGTCGGCCCAGTAGCGTCCGTTCAGCTCCGCGGCTGGCGGATGGTCGGCCAACCACACGGCCGTGTCTGCACCCTGCTCGGTGCCCCGGCCATAGCGGTCCTGAAGCCGGCGGAACACCCAGCCGGCAGCCCCGGTCAGCCTGTGGCCGATGCCGGTGTCCACCAGGCCGGGGTGGAAGCAGTGCACCCCAAGGCCGCTGCCTCTGCTGCGCTCGGCCAGGCCGAGCACGAAGAGCTGGTTGGCCAGCTTGGAGCGACCATAGGCCCGCCAGCCCACGTAGCCCCGCTCCATCCCGTGGTCCTTCCAGTCCATGCGCGCGTAGGCGGCGACCGCCGAACTGGTGACCACCACCTGCGCTGCCCCTGCCCTTCGCAAGGGTCCTAGCAGGAGCAAGGCGGGGACGAAGACCCCGAGGTGGTTGGTGGCCCAGGTGGCCTCGATGCCGTCCTCGCTGAGAAGGCGGCTGTCGTAGACCGCACCGGCGTTGAGCATGGCGACGTCCAGCCGGTCCCAGCGTTCGGTGAAGGCGCTGGCAAGGCGCCGCATGCCAGCCAGGCTGGCCAGGTCGGCTGGGATGAAGTGCACGTCGCCGCCGGCCAGACGCAGCCGCTCGGCCACCTCAGCGCCGCGGCCCGCCTGCCTCGAGCAGAGGACCACCGTGTCGCCGGCGGCCACGAAATGCTGGGCGGCCGCCAAGCCGATACCCGAACTCCCACCGGTGATCAGGACCACACGCTGATGGCGCTGAGCGTTGGGGCGGGCGGCAGGTTCCATGACGCAGCAGCCTACCCGAGACCTGAGCACGCGATGCCTGCCGGAGCTTACAGATCAAGGCTCAAGGCCTGCGGATGGGTTGGTTCAGAAGTCTTCGGGGAACTCGAGACGCGACCGCCGAGGGAGCGCGCGATCCGGCTCGGGTTGGGGCCTCGGCTCGACGAGCTTGGGTTTGGCGACCTGAGGCTTGACGACCTCAGGCCTGGCGACCTCAGGCTCGGTCGGCTCGCGCTCGGCAACCTCGCTCTCGACGAGCTTGGGCTTGACGACCTCAGGCTTGACGACCTCAGGCTCGGCGACCTGGCGCTCGACCGGCACTGGCTCGACCTTCGGCTCCGGCTCGGGCGAGCGTTCGGCCTGACGCGGTGTCAGCACCGCCGGGCCGATCTTGGCCGCCACCAGCCCAGGACGCGGGAAGGTGCCCGTGGCCTCGCTGCCGACGACCTGCGAGCGGTCGAGCCTGGGGAGGTCAGGGGCTGCTGCGGCGGAAGCCTCGGCGTCTCTGGCCCCAGCGGAGGCTGGTCGCGTACCGGCCCACATGGCATCGGATGCCACAGCCTTGGCACCGAGCAGCCTCGGCTCCCCCAACCTCGCGTCGCGTACCACGGCGTCCCTGCCAGACGGCTTCCTCTGCTCTGCGCGCCAAGCGTCGGCGCCAGGTGGCCTCGTCGCGGCAGACGAGGCCGCGGCATCGGGCAGGGCCGCGTCCCGCAGGTCCGCCGCCCTGTCCTGCGCCTCTCGCACCGACCGAGGGGCGGCCGGCATCTGGAAGCGTGCCTGGGCTTCGTCGCTGGCCAGGCGCTTCACCGGGTCGGCCCGCTGCTCCATGGGCGCCACCTTGAAGCGCTCGGCCCACGGCTCCCAGACCAGCTCGACCCTGTGACGGTAGAGCTTGTGCTTGGGCGCGGCGGCGTAGCAGTAGACGTCCATCACACCGTCGGTGCTCAGCGCCATGGGCAGACGGGCCTCGATCTCGGCCGATGCCATGGCCGGGACCACCGCGCCAAGGTCCACCACCGTCGGCGCGCCTTTGGCGGACGGACGTAAGGCGGCCTCGAGCAACTGCACCGGATAGCGGCTCATGTTGCTGACGGTCATGGACAGCACGCCGGACGGCGAGAGGAAGACATCGCCTGCGCGCTCGCGGGAGCGGCGCACGGCCAGGGAAGGTGTCGTCACCTCGTCAGGGACCACCTCACCTTGGGTGACGAGCAACTGCGGCGGCCTGACCGCCAACCGGCTCGGCCGCCTGAGGCGCAGCACGGCAAGGAGGATCAGCAAGGCCGCCAACCCGAGCAGCAGCCAAAGCAGCACGGAAGGCTCGCCCTGGTCACCAACGAGGGCGGTCCAGGCGGCCCCAAGGCGATCGCCCAAGGCCTGCAATGCGGCGCCGATGCCTCGCAAGGCAGCTTCCACCCAGCCTCCTTCGTCACCGGACGAGCCGGCGCACCTCGCTAGGATAAGCAACATGGGTGAGAAGCCGGCGGTCTTGGGCGAGACATGGCCTTCATCTGGCCTAGAGACTCCTGGCCCAGAGACGGCTAGCCCCATGACACCTAGCCTCATGACTTCGTCCACCACGGCACCGCTCGCAACGCCAGAGCCCGTGCGCACCGCCGACGGCAGTTGGACCCTGAGGGCAGCCGGCCACGGCCAGACCTACCGTTCGGTCTTCGGCGCCAGCAGCGAGGCCATGGTCGTGTTCGTCGAAGGGGCAGGCGTGGCCGCCAGGCTCATGGAAGGACGCCCCACCACCGTGCTCGAGGTGGGGCTTGGCCCAGCCACCAACCTCTGGCACAGCGCCGCGCTGGCCATGGCGCATGGCACCTCCCTTCGCTACCTGGCCATCGAGCGCGCGCCCTTGCCAGCCGCTGCGCTGGCGGCGGTGCGGCCTGAGGCATGGGCGCCCCGTCCCCTGGTGGACGCCTTCCTCGCCGCCCGCAGCGGCTGGGGCGACCCGCCCATGGGCTCCCACCTCGACTTCTCCTTCGGACCACTGAGCCTGGAGCTGTGGGTGGGTGACGTGGCCGACCTGGCAGCCCTCGACGCCCTGCTGCACCGCTGGGGACCCGTGGACGCCGTCTATCAGGACCCCTTCTCCCCTGAGGTCGATCCCGCAGCCTGGTCGACCGAGGTGTTGGGACGCCTGGCCGCTGCGCTACGGCCAGGCGGATGCCTGGTCAGCTACAGCGTCCAGGGCCGGGTGCGACGCGCCTTGGCCGCAGCCGGCCTTGACGTGCGCAAGGTCGCCGGTCCGGCAGGCGGCAAGCGCGAGGTGCTGCGAGCCTCCCGCCCCACCCAGCCGACCGACCTGGATCCAGCTTGAGCTCGACCAGCGAGGTCCTGGTGGTGGGTGGTGGGGTCGTCGGCCTGTCGCTGGCGCGGGCGCTGGCCAGGCGTGGCCGGCAGGTGCGGCTGCTCAGTTCCACAGCGCTCGGCCGGGGTGGTGCCTCCGCCGTGCCGATGGCGCTGCTCAACCCCCACCGCGGCCGGACGGCCCGCGCGCACGACGACGACCTGCTGGCCCTCGCCACCACCTGGCGCTGGGCGGATGAGCTGCGCACCGAAGGCCTCGAGTCTGGCGCGCGGCGCTCCGGCGTGCTCCGCCTGGCTGACAGCGCACGGCAGGCGGCCGACTGGGCGAAGGTGCCTGGCCTACGTCCCATCCGCGCCGCTGATGCGCCGGTCCCCTACCGCGCACCCCACGGCGGGGCGCTGGTGCCGGACGGCGGTTGGTTGGACCCTCTGCGGTGGACCGCCGCGTTGGCCGCCTCGGCGCGGGCGGCCGGCGCCGACCTCAGGGAGGACCACGAGGTGGTGGCCGCAGAGCGTCTCACCACCGCGGGGCCAGGCTCGGCCATCTGGCGCCTGTGGACGGCAGGCGGAGCAGACTTCAGGGCCTCGAGCGTCTACCTGGCCACCGGCGCGCAGGCCTGGTCGGAGCGTCTGGCTGCCGCGGCCGGCCAGGCGCCCGTCTTCGAGGCTGTGGCCGGCGAGGTGTGGATCAGCCCCCTGCCCGCGCCGGAACTTCCCTTGGCCGGCGGGCTGTATCTGGCGCCGGTGGAGGTGGACGGCCGCCACCTGGCCGCCATCGGTGGCGGCCACCGCCCACCGGGACCGCCGGGAGCCGACGCCGCCGCCCGCCTGCGACGCGGGCTGGCCTGGGCCTGGCCGGTCTTGGCTGCGTCGGAAGGCGAGGCGCCGCTGTGGTGGGGCGTACGGGCGCGCGTGCCAGGCTCGGGACCGGTGCTACGGGAGGTGGCCGCCGGCCTGTGGTGGGTTGGCGCCTTCGCCGGGCGCGGCTTCCTGGCCGCGGCAGCGATGGCCGAGCGGGTCGCCGACCAGGCCGCACTCAGAGGCTAAGGCCGAAGCTGAGGACCGGGCAGGCGCCTCGCTCAGGCAGCTGGACCAGCGACGGCCACCGGCACCGGGCCGATGATCTGATCAGCCAAGGCGCGCAGACGGGCGGCGTCGAAGAGCCGCGAGCCCTCCGCCAGGCCATGGCCGTCCGAGGCCAGGGTCAGCTTGCGGTACACGTGCGAATCGAAAGGATGCACGGTGACTTCCTTGAACACGGCGTGGCGCGGGCTGGCGCTGAGCATCAGCAAGGGATGGCCATCAGGGCGCGACAGGCTGGCATTCATGATGGTGGTCGGCAGGCCGTAGGGCCTGGCCATCCGGTAGATGTAGTCGGGGAAGTCTGCTTCCTTCTGGAAGATGACGTCGTCCCGCTCGTCGGCGTAGGCACGCATGACGTCAAGCAGATCTGCCCAGGCACGGTAGAAATCCTGCTCCGCGGTGCTCATGCCTTCAGGATAGCGCGTCTGCGCCACGTCCCGCGCGAGCATGGGTGGGTGCGGCATCGGCGCCAGCCGAAGGCTGGCGCCGCCCCGGGGCCACCTCAACCGCTTGCCACCCCGCTCAGGACCAGGGTGACGAGCACGAGCAGCACCACACCTTCGATCCCGTGGAGCACGACCGCGAACCAGATCGTGCGGTAGCGGCGGGCCGCCCAGCTGAACGGCAGGCTGGTGAGGAGGACCGCTGGCATCGCCCAGTAGAGGTGCACGTGGTAGAGGGCGAACAGCACCGCGTTGGCGAGCCAGTCCGCGCGCCCGAACACGCCCCCCATGCGCGGCAGGAGCACGCCCCGGAACAGCAACTCCTCCCCCAACAGGTAGTTGAAGGCGAACGAGAGGAGCGCCAGCCCCAGGATCCACCACTGACCGGCGAACCGTGGATCGACCAGCTCGCTGATCTGCGTCCCAGCCGGAGCCACCCAGCCCAGCGACGCCAACCAGGGTTCGACGAACGCGCCCGACAGCCAGGAGAGCGCGCCGAAGCCAAGGGCGATGGGCAGCAACCGCCACCAGAGGCTGGGCCGCGCCGCGCCGCCGTGCGGCGACCGAGGCGGTCGAGCCCAGATGCGCGCGGCCACCACCGACCAGCGCAAGGTGCCGAGCTCCTGGCGCAGCAGGATCAGCGACAGGACGAACTGCCAGGCCATCCCGACGATCATCAGCATCCAGAAGCTGAGCCCAGGATGCAGGGGCAGGACGGTGCGCACGGCGGGCCATACCCCCCAAGCGAGCAGGCCCATGGGCACCGTGGCCGCTGCCCAGATGCCAAGGATGGAGGCGAGGGTATAGGGCGGTGGTTGGCTGGCCTCAGGTGGGAGGGTCTCCGGTGTCGAGGGCATCTGCGCTCCGTCTCGCAATGTGAATGCCATAAACATATGTCGCCTGGGTATGGTTGTCAACGTGGCGGACCGACCCAGCTACCACCACGGCGCCCTCCGTGCAGCGCTGCTGCAGGACGGCCGCACGCTGCTCGAGGAGGTCGGGCCGGCCGACTTCTCCCTGAGCGAGCTCGCCCGCCGTGCTGGGGTCAGCCCTTCGGCCGTCTACCGCCACTTCGCCGACAAGGAGGCCCTGCTGGACGGCATCGCCGACGAGGGGTACCGCGTCTTCCACCAGGCCCTGCTGCAAGCCCAACGGCAGGCGAGCGACGAACGCGACGGGCTGTTGCGGATGGTCCGCGCCTACCTTGGCTTCGCGCGCGAACAGCCAGGGTTGTTCTCGGTGATGTTCCGGGCGCGGCCGGGTCGGGCAGAGAGCGAGGCCGGCCCCCCGGCCTTCGCCACGCTCGTCGAGCAGGTCGCCGTGGCCCAGCGCGCCGGGTTGCTGGCCGCCGGGCAGCCGGCTGTGCTCTTGGCCCGTTCCGTCTGGGCCCTGGTCCACGGCGCAGCGGTGCTGGCGGGCGCCGGCGGCCTGAGCAAGCTGGGGCTGGACGCCCCGCTGGAGGACCTCGCCGAGGAGCTGCTGTTCGTGCTCATCCAGAGCCAGCCTCCGAGCGCGGCAGCTACCCCGACTGCGCTGCCACGAACTCCACCTTGATGCGATCGGGATCCTCCAGGTAGAGGGCGTAGTAGTCCGGCCCGCCGCCGGCGAAGGGGTAGCGGTCGTCGTAGAGCAACTGGACGCCCCGCTCGGTGGCCGCCTGGCGCAGGGCGTCGACGGCCGCACGGTCGGGGACGCTGAATGCCAAGTGGTTCAGCCCCACCCCCTTGCGGTGGTAGCCGCGGTCCAGGTAGCGCGCATCGGCCTGGACGAAGGTGAGGTAGGTGGTCCCGATGGCCACCTCGAGGGTGAAGCCGTCCTCCCACTCGGCGATGAGCTCGTAGCCAAGGTCGGCCAGGATCCAGGACCAGAAGGCCTTGGACGCCTGCAGGTCGGACACGTAGATCTCGACGTGGTGCAGCATGCTGCCTCTCCTCTCGCTGAGGGCGATCCGGTACTCAGTACTCGACCGGCAAGGCTTCCAGGTAGCGGAAGACGTTCTTCGGCAGGTAGCGCAGCGGCTCCCCCGTGAGCCGCAGGTCGGGGAAGCGCCGCAGCAGGGCGTTCAGCGAGACGCTCAGCTCAAGGCGCGCAAGCGGTGCACCGATGCAGTAGTGCAGGCCCATGCCAAGGGCAAGGTGCGGGTTGGGGTCGCGGCGCAGGTCGAAGCTCTCCGGCGCATCGAAGACCTCGGGGTCGTGGTTGGCGGCGGCGTAGTAGAGGCACAGCCGGGTGCCCCTCGGCCAGTGGAAGCCGGCGTACGTCATGTCCTCGAGCACGTAGCGCTTGAAGAACTGCAGGGGTGTGTCGAAGCGCATCATCTCTTCGGTGGCTGTCCGGATCAGCGCCGGGTCGTCACGCAGCGCCCGAAGCTGGTCCGGATGCCGCAGCAGCGCCAGCAGGCCGTTGCCTGTCACGCCTGCCACCGCCTCGTGGCCGGCGTTGAGGAAGAGGATGGCGTTGGCCACCACCTCGCTCTCGCTGATGCGCTCGCCGTCCTCGTCGTGGGCATGCACCATGCGGCTGACCAGGTCCTCGCCCGGCTCGCGGCGCTTGACCTCCATCAGCCGGCGCAGGTAGTCGGCGAACTCGCTGGCGGCGGTGATGGCCGTCTCCTCCATCGCAGGCGTGCGCTCCGGCTCGAACATGCCGATGATGCCCTTGGACCATGGCAGCAGCCGGTGGCGGTCAGCCTCCGGCACGCCCAGCAACTCGGCGATGACGGTGACGGGGATGGGCTCGGCGTAGGCCTTCAGCAGGTCGACCCGTCGCTCAGGCTGCGCCTCGATGCGGTCGAGCAGACCCTCCACCAGGGCCTCGATGCGCTCGCGCAGGGCGCGCACGTGCTTGGGGGTGAAGACCTCGTGCACCACCCGCCGGACTCGGGTGTGGTCCGGCGGCTCGATCTCCAGCAAGGAGCCGGCCTGGATGGCGGCGAAGGGCGCCTTGCGCGGGTCCGCTGGCGCCGGCGCAGGGCCGGTGTGCATGACCCTGCCGAGGCGGCGGTCGCGCAGCAGGCCGTCCACATCGCGGTGGCGGGTGATGACCCACATGCCCCAGCCCTCGTAGTAGGCGATGGGCGCCTCCTCCCGCAGACGGGCGTAACTGGGGTAGGGATCGCGCAGGAAGGCTTCGTCGGTGGGCTGGAACAGCTCGCCTGTGCTGGGCAAGGACATGGCCCATGCTAAGCGGCGGGCCACCTCCCGGCTGCCGGGGCGGCGGTACACTCGGACCCCGTGACCGGCGATCCTCTCCTCGACCCACTCAACGAAGCGCAACGTCAGGCCGTGCAGCACCTGCATGGACCCGCCCTCGTCCTGGCCGGCGCCGGCTCAGGCAAGACCCGCACCGTGGTGCACCGCATCGCCTACCTCATGCGCGAGCACGGGGTGCCGGCCGAGGAAGTGCTGGCCGTCACCTTCACCAACAAGGCAGCAGGCGAGCTGCGCGAACGGGTGGACACCATGATCGGCGAGGGCGCCAGTCGCCGCCTGTGGGTGGCCACCTTCCACAGCGCCTGCCTGCGCGTGCTGCGCAGCTACGGCGAGGCCATCGGCCTGCAACGCGGCTTCGCCATCTACGACGACGGCGACCAGCTCGACCTGCTCAAGGACATCATCGGCACGGTGCGTGGCCTCGAGCAGGCCCAGCCGCGTGCCCTGCGTGGCCTCATCGATCGCGCCAAGTCCAACCTGTGGTCCGCCGAGTCATTCGAGGAGATGGCGCGCGCGGCCTGGGGCCATGAGGTGGCCGGCATGGACATCGGCACCGTGGCCGAGGTCTACCAGCGCTACCAGGCCAAGCTGCGCCAGGCCCAGGCGGTGGACTTCAACGACATCCTCGGCCGCACGGTCGAGCTCTTCGAGAGCGAGCCCGACCTCCTGCGCCGCGTGCAGCAGCGCGCCGTCTTCGTCCACGTGGACGAGTACCAGGACACCAACGCCACCCAGTACCGACTGACCCAGTTGCTAGCCGGTGCGGGTGCTGCACCGGCCGCCAACCCAGCCGACGGTGGGGCCGCCAACCTCATGGCGGTCGGCGATCCAGACCAGTCCATCTACGCCTTCCGCGGCGCCGACCTGCGCAACATCCTCGACTTCCAACGCGACTACGACGGTGCAGCCGTCTACCGTCTCGAGACCAACTACCGCTCGGTGGGCAGCGTGCTGCAGCTGGCCAACGCCCTCATCGAGCAGAACCACGATCGGCTGGAGAAGGTGCTCAAGCCGGCCAAGGGCGAGGGCGAGCCGGTGGCGCTGTTCCGCGCCAACGACCACCGCGCCGAGGCCGAGTTCGTGGCCAGGGTGGTGCAGGACTGGGTGGCAAGGGGCGGCAGCGCAGACGAGGTGGCGGTGCTCTACCGCACCAACGCCCAGTCGAGGGTGCTGGAGGAGTCGCTGCGCAAGGCCGGCCTGGCGGCGCGCATCGTCGGCGGCGTCGGCTTCTACGACCGCCGCGAGGTCAAGGACGTGCTCAGCTACGCCCGTGCGGCCCTCAACGCCGCCGACGACCTGAGCTGGCGCCGTGTCCTCGGCCGTCCCAAGCGGGGCATCGGCAAGACGAGCGAGGACGCGCTTGTGGCCTGGGCGACCCGCCATGGCCGCTCCTTCGCAGAGGCCGTCGCCAGTGTCGACGAGGTGCTGCCAGGCACGGCAGCACAGAGCAGGGTGCGCGAGTTCGGCGAGCTGATGAGCGACCTGGCCGAGGCGGCCGCCACCCTGCCTGCCAGCAGCTTCCTCAAGGCGGTCATGGACCAGAGCGGCTACACGCAGGCGCTGCGCGACGAGGGCAGCTACGAGGCCAAGGCACGCCTGGAGAACCTGGACGAGCTGCTCATCGCCGTCGCCGAGTGGGAGGCGGAGTCCGGCGGCAGCATCGCCGACTTCCTCGACGAGACGGCCCTGCTGGCCAGCGTGGACGACCGGGCGGTCGATGCCGCCAACGAGGAGCTGCCGGAGGCAGCGGTCACGCTCATGACCCTGCACAACGCCAAGGGCCTCGAGTTCCCTGTGGTGCTGCTGGTGGGGCTGGAGGAGGGGCTGATGCCCCACCGATCGGCCACCGGCAGCCTGCAAGAGGTGGAGGAGGAGCGACGGCTGCTGTACGTCGGCATCACCCGCGCGCAGGAGCGCCTCTACCTGGTGCACTGCGCCTCGCGTCAGACCTTCGGCCGCACCGAGTTCAGTCGGCCAAGCCGCTTCTTCGAGGATCTCGGCCCCCAGCTCTACCAGGAGGTCGACGCCCTTGGCGTGCCCATGCCAGGACCCGGCCAACGGCAAGGACGCGGGCAGTGGGTGGCCGCCCTGCAAGGGCAGCGTCGACCGGCCGTCGGCACCGGGGCAGGCGGCACGGGGTCCAAGGATGAGGCCGACGGCGTGCTGCGCTTCCGAGGCGGCGAGCGGGTGAAGCACCCAAGCTTCGGCAAGGGGACGGTGGTGGGTCTGAGCGGCGAGGGGGCCAAGACCGAGGTGACGGTGGTCTTCGAGGGGGCGGGCGCCAAGCGCCTGCTGTTGCGCCTGGCCAACCTCAGCCACCTCTGAGCCGGGCCGACTGAGCCATGTCCCACGCAGCTTCGCCCTGCTGCCCCATGGCGACCGTAGGGGGCTCAGCCGGGCAGGGAGCGAAGTGGTAGCATCCCCCGTACGTTCGAAGGAGGGCGAGCATCGAGTGAACGCCAAAGCCATCGTCGTCACCTCTGGCAAAGGGGGCGTCGGCAAGACCACCACGACGGCGAACGTAGGCGCTGCGCTGGCCAAGCTCGGTGAGAAGGTCTGCGTCATCGACACCGATGTGGGTCTGCGTAACCTGGACGTGGTCATGGGCCTGGAAGGCCGCGTGGTCTACGACCTCATCGACGTCTTCGAAGGGCGCTGCAAGCTGCGCCAAGCCTTGATTCGTGACAAGCGCGTCGACACCCTTCACCTGCTGGCTGCTTCGCAGACCAAGGACAAGAGCTCCCTCTCCGAGGCCCGCATGCAGGAGACCGTCAAGCTGCTGCTGGAGGACGAGGGCTTCGACCGCGTGATCATCGACAGCCCGGCCGGCATCGAGTCCGGCTTCCAGACCGCCGCCTCTGCCGCCCGCGGCGCCTTGGTGGTGGTCAACCCCGAGGTCTCCAGCGTGCGTGACGCCGACCGCATCATCGGCCTGCTGGAAGCGCGCGAGATCTCCGAGGTCCGGCTGATCATCAACCGCCTCAGGCCAGCCATGGTCAAGCGCGGCGACATGCTCGAGGTCGACGACGTGCTCGAGATCCTTGGCGTCAAGCTGATCGGTATCGTGCCGGAAGACGAGCGCATCCTCGTGTCCACCAACGTCGGCAACCCAGCCTCGCTGGAGGAAGGCGTGCCCAAGACATCGGCCGGCAGTGCCTTCCGCGACATCGCGAGGCGCCTGCGCGGCGAGGACGTGCCCTTCCCCGACTTAGACGCGCCGACCGGCGTCTTCGCCGGCCTGCGCCGCCTCTTCGGAGGCCGCTAGCGTGTTCGGTCTCTTCCGCAGAAGGCGCAGCAGCGACGCGCTCAAGGAACGACTCAAGCTGGTCCTGTCCTACGACCGCGCCAAGCTCACCCCAGGCAAGATGGAGGAGCTGAAGCGGGAGCTGCTGGACGTCATCGGCAAGTACTTCCCCGCCGAGGCGTCTGACTACGACGTGCGCTTCGAACAGCAGGGCGACCGCATGGTGTTGGTGGCCCACCTGCCCTTCAAGGGCTGAGCGGGCACCAGGCACCGGACGGAAAGTAGCTGAGGGCTTGGTGACCAGGCCCTCAGCTACTCGCCTTCGCCGCCTTGGCCTTGGCCACGGCGTTGCGTCGCACGGTGATCAGCCCGCGCACGCCCATGTAGCCGAGCAAGGCGGCGAAGGCGAGCCGCAGCACCAGTTCAGGCAGGCGCACGGCCACCAGCCCCACCCCGAAGGCTCCGAGCAGGGCGCCAAGCGCGAGACCCAAGCCAAGCGGCCGGTTCACGGTGCCGTGGCGCAGGTGCACCAGGCTGCCTGCCAAGGCCGCCGGCACCATGACCGCCAGGCTGGTGCCCTGGGCCGTCGCCTGATCGAGGCCAAGACCGAGCACCAGCAGCGGCACCACGATCACACCGCCACCCACACCAAGCAGGCCGGCCAAGGTGCCAGAGGCGCCACCGATGACCACGCCGATGGGCACCGCCAGCCAACTGCCGGCCACGCCGGCCCAGGCTCCCCGGTCGGGCAGCAGGTCGGCGAAGGGGATGGTGATGGCGATGAGCAGCTGCAGGCTGGCGAAGATCAGGTGCAGCCGACTCTCGCGCACCCGCGGCGCTGCCCTGGCGGAGAGGACGGAGGCCACCGTCGCAGCCACGGCGATGGGCAGCGCCAGGCGCCATGCCACCGCGTCGCCGCTTGCGTAGGCCCAGGCGCCCGAGATTCCCGTCGCCACCACGGCCACCAGGCTGGTGGCGTGCGCCACATGCCTGCCCACCCGGGCGAGCCCCATCATCATGGGCACCATGACCACCCCGCCGCCGAGGCCTGCCAAGCCCCCGAAAGCGCCTGCCAACAACCCGATGGCGAAACCGATGCGCGTCATGGCCGCCATGCTAACGCCGCGCCCATCCCTGCCTAGGGCCGTTGGGCGTGTGCCCAAGAGCCAGAGAAGTCTCAAAGGAGCGTGGTAGCCTCGATGGGCGATGACCCGCAAGAGACTCCTGATCGCCGACCCTGACGCACTGCAGAGGCAGTTGATGGACATGATGTTCGCCGTCGACGCCTTCGAGCCGACCTTGGTCGCGTCGGCCGAGGAGGCACTGGCCCATCTGCGTGAGTCCACCCCTGACGCGGTCATCCTGGCGGTGGAGCTGCCCGATCTGGACGGCTTCGCCCTGTGCCAGAAGGTCAAGGCGGTGCAGCGCTTGGCCAACACCCCCGTCGTCCTCGTGGCAGGCAATGGCGAGGGGCTGGGCTTGGACGAGGGCCTACGGCAACGGGCGCGGTCCGTCGAGGCCGACCTGCTGCTCCAGCGCCCCTTGGGCGACAAGAACCTGCGGGAGCGTCTGACGCAGCTCATGGACGCGCCTGCCAAGCGCGACGGCAAACTGGGCCGCGGCTACCTCGACACCTCTTCGCTCGATCTGTTGGCGCTGAACCAGGCTCGGGCAGCCGCCGCCGACCTCCCGCCTGGTTCGGCCACCGAACTCGGTGGCCTGCGCGCCGAGGTGGCGCGCCTGCGCGAGGAGAACGAACGCCTCAAGGCCAAGCTCACCCGCTACATGTTGATGGCCGAGCAGTTCCAACGTGCCGAGGAAGAGCGCAAGCGCCCTAAGGGTCTGTTCGGTCGCCGCAGCGGCTAGACTAGACCGTGGCTAGGCCTAGGCCAAGGTGGCGTCGCCGGGCTGCAGGTCCAAGTGGATGTCGGCCCAACGTTGGATCGCCTCGATCACATCCTGAAGCTCCGAGCCTGCCTCGGTCAGGCAGTAGCAGGCGCGGCAGCTGCCGTCGGCTTCGGCCTTGACGATCAAACCAAGGGACTCCAGCCGAGCCAGACGCTGCGTCAGGGTGTTGGGGTTGCAACCACCGACCTCACGACCGATCGCGTTGAATCCCCTAGGCCCGCGCAACAGGGTGCGCACGATATGCAGCACCCATTTCTCTTGCAAGACCTCGATACCGAGGCTGGCAGCGCAAGGCTCCTGGCTGACCCTGGCCCTCATCCCCGTCAAGCTACCACGCTTCGGGCCGCGTGCTGGACGCGTGACCGACCTTGGCTGAGGCCGGGCCCCGGGGGAGGCGACGGCAGGACGAGCCGGTCATCATGTCCCTGGGGTGCCACCGGGGCACTTGGTAGACTCGAGTCAGCAACCGAGGATCGTCGGCCATCATTGGCCGGGAGGAGGCATCGATGAACATCTACCAGCTCATCGGCCGCAACATCGAGATCACCGACGCCATGCGCTCCTACGCCGAGGACAAGCTGAGCAAACTCGACCGCATCAGCGAGCAGATCCTCGATGCCCGCGTGGTCATGTCATACGACGACCGCTTCGGCGGGCAGCCAGCCAAGGTCGAGGTGCAGCTCAACCTGCCCAACGGTGTCATCCGCGCCGAGGAGCGCGGCCTCGACTCCTACGCCGCCATCGACCTGGTGGTCGACAAGCTGGACCGGCAGCTCAAGCGCTTCAAGGGCCGCATGCTGGCCCGTCGCGGCGACAGCCCGCCACCGCAGCAGGTCGAGGACGAGACCCCGCAGGAGCCCGCGCTGGTGCGCACCAAGCGCCACGTGCTCAGGCCGATGGGCACAGAGGACGCCGCCGTCGAGATGGAGGCCTTGGGCCACGACTTCTTCGTGTTCCGCAACATCGACACGGACCTCATCAGCGTCATCTACCGCCGGCACGACGGTGACTACGGCCTGATCGAGCCGGCACATCCTTGAACTGATCCCACAGCCGCCTGACATTGTGGTGTGTGTTTGTTTGAGCCTCGCATTAGCGAGGCTCAAACAGCCGGGCGTTTGGCGAAGAGCGGTGCGATCAACACACCGAAGACGAAGCCTCCGATGTGGGCCCACCAAGCCACCCCGCCGTCCTCCAGGGGTCCGGCGGTGAAGCCCTCGAACACCTGCAGCGCGCCCCAATAGCCCAGGTAGACCCAGGCCGGCAACGACCAGACGAAGAAGGCCGGTGCCCGCCACAGCATCCGTAGCACCAGCCACGGCACGAGCAGGGGCAGCACGAGGGCTTGTACCTGGCGCCGCGGGTAGAAACGCAGGTAGGCGCCTAGCAGGGCGCTGATCGCGCCCGAGGCGCCGATCAGGGGCAGCGGCGAGGCGGCTGCGGCGACGGCATGGCTCAGACCGGCCACCGCAGCAGCCGCCAGGTAGAAGACCAGGAAGCGGCCGTGGCCCATGATGTCCTCGATGTTGTCCCCGAAGACAGCCAGGAAGATCATGTTGCCGATGAGGTGTGCCCAGCCACCGTGCAGGAAGGCGTGCGTCAAGAGGTGCAGCCATGAGGCGCCGGCGCCGGCCCAGAGCTCCGCCGGCACGAGACCGAGGTTCATGGCGGCCAGCCAGACACCCCGCTCGCCCTGGCTGAGGATCGGCCCGACGAAGCCGATCACGCAGATGATGAGCAGTCCCCACACCACCCAGACAGGGCCTGCGGTGGGGTTGTGGTCACGGATGGGGATCACGGTGTCAGTGGGGCGCCTAGAGCCGTAAGGGGGCCGTCTCGAGGGCGGGGCGCAGCTTGACCACCAGTTCCTCCCCTACCACGCCTCTGACGGTGGCGCCGTGGTAGATGACGGTGTCCCTGCCCACCACGGTGCCGGGTGCCAGCACCGCGTTGCAGCCCACCGACACGCGGTCGCCAAGGAGCGCGCCAAGCTTGCGCAGGCCTGTGTCGATGCCCGCCACCACGATGGTGCCCCCCATCGCCTTGAGGTTGGCCACCTTGACGCCGGCCCCGATGTTGACCTCACTGCCGAGCACGCTGTCGCCCACGTAGTTGAAGTGGGGTGCCTTGGCCCCTGGCAGGAAGACGCTGCGCTTGACCTCGCTGGCGTGGCCGACCTTGGCGCCCGGCGCCAGCAGCACACCGCCTCTGAGGTAAGCAGCGTGGTGCACCTCGGCCCCCGCCATGATCCAGGCCGGCCCTTGGACGTAGGCATGTGGGCCGATGGAGGCGCCGGCCTCCAAGCGCACAGGGCCTTCGAGCACGGCGCTGGGGTGCACCGCGCCGGCGATCTCCGGTTCCAGGCCGCTCAGGAAGCGATCCAGGTTGGCCAGCACCTCCCAAGGGTGCTCGACCGACCACAGCCCACGCCAGGCTTCAGGGACAAGGTCCAGGTCGAAGAGCGGCGGCAGTGGGGGCATCGCGGCCAGTCTACCCGGCGGCGTTGTAGCATCCTGGGAAGTGTTCCATCTCATCGTCAACCCGGCGGCAGGCCGTGGACGAGGGCCGTCACAAGCCGAGGCCGTGGTCCAGCGCCTGCGTGCAGCCGGCCTGGAGGCCAAGGCCCACATCACGGCGGCGCCCGGCCACGCCACCAAGCTGGTCAGCCAGCTGCCGGCCGGCAGCACGGCCATCGCCATGGGCGGTGACGGCACGGTGCACGAGGTCGCCCTCGGCTGCCTCGAAGCCGGGCACCGCTTGGCGGTGCTGCCCTTCGGCTCTGGTGACGACTACGCCCACGCTCTTGGCCTCGACCGGCGTCAGCCGGAGCAAGCCGTGACCACCTTGTTGCATGGGCGTGAGCGGTTGGTGGACGTTGGGCTGGTGAACGGCCAACCCTTCGTCAACGCCTTCGGCAGTGGCTTCGACGCCGACGTGGCCCATCGCATCCGCAAGGCGCCCGCCATGCTCGCCGACCTGGCCAAGTACCTCTACGGCGTGATCACCGCCATGGCCGACTTCGACCTGGCGCACGCCGAGATGGAGTTGGAGACGGCGGATGGTGAGGTCGTGCAGCAAGGCGGCAAGTCGCTGTTGGTGGCCGTGCAGAACGGCCGACGCACGGGCGGGAGCTTCTACTTCGCCCCCGATGCGGTCTTGGACGACGGCCTGTTCGACGTGATCGTGGCCGGCGACTTCGGCCGTATGGGCACCCTCGGCATCCTCCCCAAGGTCATGCGGGGCACGCACCTCAGCTCACCCCGGGTGCATTGGATCAGGGCGCGCAGCGTGCGCCTGCGGTGGTCGCGGCCGGTGGCCGCGCATGCCGAGGGCGAGCTGCTGGAGAGCGTGGCCGACTACGAGGTCAAGCTGTTGCCTGGTGCGCTTCGGGTCCTGGCGCCTTAGCCAGACGCCTGAGACCGGGCGCCGCGCCCACGGCGCGGCAGAGCACCATCAGAAGAGCGCACCCCGCCTTTCGGCGGGGTGCGCTTTCACTAGCCTTGTTGGCTACTGAGCCTTAGCTCAGAAGTCGACGCGGTAGCGGATCGAGAAGGCCTGGGCCGAGCCGTAGCCCAACACCGAGTTGTCGCTGGTGTAGGCGCCGTAGGCGAAGGTCAGGTCGAAGTAGTTCCAGACCACTTCGTAGCCGAACACCGCGTGGGTGCTGCCGTTGTCGACGTCGCGGACGGCACGGCCGGCCGAGATGTCGGTGGCGAAGTCACCAGCACCGCGGGTGTTGGTCACGGTGGTCAGGTTGGTGCCGTTCCAGGAGCCGACGCGAGCGGTCAGGCTGCTGTAGGGCAGCAGGAACTCGGCCAGGTTGACGCCCACGCTCCACTGGAACTCAGAGGAGGTGTGGGTGGTCGGCCGGGTGTAGTTGGCACTGCGGTAGTTGACCGCAGCCTGCAGGCTCGGGCGCAGGAAGATGTTCAGCGCCTGGGTCTGGAGGCCGGTGCCCACCATGATCTCCGAGTAGTCCTGCGGGGTCGCCGCGTCGGCGTCGTTGTCGCTGCGCCAGGCCACGTAGGGGGTCAGGCTCACGATGGAGACGTTGAGCGTGTAGTCAGCTTCAGCGAAGATCAAGGTGCGGCTGAAGTTGGCCGAGTGACGCTCGTAGCCGGCGCGGAGGTTCAGGCCGGGGACCAAGGCGTTGGCGGCGGCGCCGTCGTGACGCAGGCCCACGCCCCACTTGGTCTCGTACTCGCCGTCAAGCAGGCTGTAGCCGGCGTTGACTTCGCGTTCGTTGACGGTCGCGTCAACCACACCGACGCCACCCAAGCCAGCCGACTCGTAGAAGCCGGTGAGCGAGAAGGCGCGGAACAGGTTGGCGGCGACGGACACACCGTAACCGGTGTTGGCGTCACCCGAGAACTCCTCGGTGTAGCTGTCGTAGAAGCCGGTCACGTCGAGGATGAACAGGCCGAGGCCCACTTCCACGCCGAAGCCGGTCTGGCCCAACTCAAAGGGCGTATCGCCCGTGTTGCCGATGCCATCGAAGCCCAGGTCAACGGCGCGGTAGTTGGCGCCGAGGCTGTTGAGCACGGGGATGCGGCCACCATCGACATCAGCGGTCACCCAGAGGATGTTGCCGTTGAGGGTGCCGGCGGTGGTGCTGGTGCCGTACTCGAAGCCCAAGGTGACCAGGTCGATCAGGGTGGCGCTGCCATCGAGACCCCAGACGGTGGTCACGACGTTGTCGCCGAGCACGTCTTCCTGATCCTGCGCGTTGACGGCTTCCTGAGCGAAGTGCACGCCGCCCTGCAAGCGGATGGCGTCGCCCAAGGAGGGGGCCATGGTGCCGCGGATACCACGCAGGTAGCCGCCGCCCAGGTCGCTGAAGTAAGCGACCGTCAGGCCGGGGTTGAGGAAGGCAAGGAAGTCGGGCGAGCTGACCGTGGCGACGTAGCCCTCTTCGTCCTCGATGTCGAAGACGTAGCCGGTGAACGAGGTGCTGACTTCCTCGCCGAAGGCGAAGGTCAACGGCGCTGCACCGATGGGCTCGAAGGTGGTGGTGAACTCGCGGACGCGGAAGACGTAGCCGGCGAAGTAGGTGCCATCGCCAGCGTTGCCGGCCGAGGTGGTGTTCTCGATCCAGCCGCGGCGGACGTCGACGAGCACGACGGCGTCGAAGCTGTTGAGGGCGCGCGGGCTGCCCACACCGTCGAAGCTGTTGCCAGCGGAGACGTTGAGGGTCAGGGTCGCGACGACGTCACCAACGCGGTTGATGATGTCGTGACGATCCTGGGCGACTTCGCCGACTTCGGTCTGGTAGTTGGCCGAAGTGCTGGCGTCGCCGTCGAGCTCGGCAGCGCCGCTCGAGAAGGTCGAGTTGCCCATGCCACGGCGGGCGTTGACACCGTACACGCGGTCGATGTCGAAGGGATCGCCGACCACGCGGTGGGCGCGGTAGTGCAGGGCGATGTTGCCGGAGAAGCCCAGCGGGTTGGTCTCGAGCGCGGTGACGCGGCCTTCGAGGTCGGAGATCGACTCGGAGGTAGCGACGTTGGCAGCTTCGAGGGCCGACACGCGGTCACGCAGGGCGACCTGATCGCGGCGCAACAGGATGACGAAATCGCGGATGTTCGCGATGTCGCTGGCGTTGCGGGCGATGGCGTCGTTGACGCCGCTCAAGTCGGTGGGTGGGGCCACCGGGCCGGGGCCGACGCCACCGAGGCCGTCGACGCGCTGCGACAGCAGGCCGAGGGCCTGGTTGAGGGCAGCGATCTCGTCGGAGTTGGCATCGGAGGAGGCCAGCGCCTGGAGGGCCAGGTCGTAGGCGGCGTTGGCGCGGTTAGCAGCCGCTTCGGCCTGGGCCTGGGCGGTGTCGATCGCGACGCGCTGCGAAGCGATCTGGTTCTGCAGGTCGCGCAGCACGGCGGGGTCGATGCCGGTGTCAAGCGAGGCCAGAGCGGCCTCGAGGGCGTCCAGACGGGCGGCGTTGGCAGCCGTCTGATCGGACAGCCCGGCGATGGCGCTCTCGGCGGCGGCCAAGCGAGCACCCTGGGTGGCGACGTCGCCGGCCAGGTTCTGCAAGGCAGCGCGCAAGGCACCGAGATCCGCTTCCACGTTGGCCTCGACGACGGCCAGGAGGCGGCTCACGACCAGGGCGGCTTGATAGCGGGTGAAGGCTTCGTTCCCACGGAAGGTACCGTCGGGGAAGCCGATGACGATGCCGAGGCCGGCGATCTCTTCGACCGCTTCGCCCGCCCAGTGACCCGCCGGGATGTCCGGGAAGGACTGAGCAGAGACGATGCCGCCGGCAAGAAGGGCCGCCAGGATCGTGATGATGAACTTCTTCATGTGGAACCCCTTGAAAGTGATTGTCCTAACTGCGGCGCTTGCCTCGCACGTCGTGGACCAGGGAGTTTCCGAGTTGCCTCGCCCAGTCGGGAACGCGTTCGGCGTATGCGCCAGTCCCAGTGTCTCGTCACGGCCGGTTCCAAGGGGATGCACCTCCTTCCCATGCGGCCGCGAACCCACACGGGTCCACCGCACAGGATGGCACGCATGGCTGGGGATGTCAACCGAGTGAATGATCCATGAGAGGCCATGGAGCGCGTCGCCGACGCGAGTTTCGCCAGAAGGAGAGCCATGTCACTCATGCTCGTCTCATGTTTCGCCTGACCGCCGCGCAGCACGTGAGAACGGCTCTCATCTATGCTCGGCGCGCCAGGTCCGACCCGCCCTCGGCCCTGCCACCCCTCCCCCACCGCTCAGGCGCGATGGTACGGGTGCCCCACCCGCAGGCTCTCCACCCGGTAGAGCTGCTCGAGCAAGACCACCAAGGCAAGCTCGTGGGCCATCGTGAGGTCGGAGAGCCGCCAGGTCTCGGCCGCCGCCTGCCGCAGGTCGGGGTGGAGACCGTCTGCGCCGCCGACCAGCAGGGTGATCCGCCCCTCCCCCGCCTGCTCGAGCTCCCCGATCCTGCGGGCGAACCCGGCCGTGTCGAAGCTGCGACCACGCTCGTCGAGGGCCACCATCCGGCCGACCACCGCCGCCCGCATGGCATCGGCCTCCTCCCGCCGCCGCCTCTCCAGCTCACGCGCACGCGAGGCCCGCACCGGCAGCAGCTCGGCCTCACCGAGGCCGCGCAGCCGCGCGAGGTAGCGCGTCGCCGCCTCGGCGAACGGCCCGCCGTCCGGCTTGCCGACACAGACGACGCGGTAACGCAAGGCGCTCAGTCGCCCGCGCGCTGCGAGGCTTCCACGGCGGTGGCTGGCTCGGCCTCGGTCTGGCGTTGCCCCTCGTCGGCCGGGTCCTCGATCCCCAGCTTCTTGAACAGCTCGCTCCGCCGGCTGCGCCGCATCCCCGATGCCGTCAGCGCGGCAACGAGGCGTTCGACGTCGAGGGCCGCCCGCACCGCCGCCACCTCCGTGCCCGACAGCCTGCGGCCGTGG